>NZ_JBDQQT010000013.1:0-140017 GCF_039888625.1 Pseudomonas sp. CAU 1711 | reverse complement strand
GAACATGGCCCACTTCACTCACCTGGAAGACGTCTACTTCACCTACCGCAAGATCGTCTGGACCCACGAAGTGTCCGGCACTTCCGGCTCCGACGACTGGCGTTCGCCGATCTCGGCCTAAGGCCGTGCCCCGCTCGGGCCGCGGCCTGAGCCCCCTCTCCCGTTTACGGGAGAGGGCTGGGGAGAGGGTATTTTTGCCCCCCGCGTCACGGCACGCCCGTGGCGCATCCCCGACAATGCCCGGGCTCGCCGGTCAGCGAGCCACCCCATCGGCCAGCGCGACTGGCCGATGCCCTTTCGGCAGAAGGAACAACGGATGTTCGCCCCCGCCAACCAGACCCATTTCAGCCTGAGCCTGCCCGCCGTCCAGCACGACCTGCAGGTGCTCGAGTTCAGCGGCCATGAGGCCCTGTCGCGGCCCTTCGCCTTCGAGCTGACCCTGGTCAGCCAGCGCCCGGACCTCGACCTCGAGGCCCTGCTCGGCCAGCCGGCGTTCCTGACCTTGAGTGCCGACGGCGCCGGCATCCATGCCCTGGTGCACAGTGCCGCCCAGGGCGACTCCGGCCAGCGCCTGACCCGCTACCACCTGAGCCTGCGCCCGCAGCTCAGCTGGCTGGGCCACCGCACTAACCAGCGCATTTTCCAGCACCTGACGGTGCCGCAGATCGTCGCCCAGGTGCTGAGCGAGCACGGCATCCTCGAGGGCTCCGGCCAGCGCATGCAGCTCGGCGCGACCTATCCCGCGCGCGACTACTGCGTGCAGTACGACGAGACCGACCTGCACTTCATCCAGCGCCTGTGCGAGGAAGAAGGCATCCATTACCACTTCCAGCACTCGGCCCAGGGCCATGTGCTGGTATTCGGCGACGACCAGACCGGTTTTCCCAAGCTCGCCAGCACCGCCTACCAGCAGGACAGCGGCCTGGTGGCGGACGAGCCGGTGATCAAACGCTTCGCCCTGCGCCTGGCCACTCGCACCAGCCGGGTGACCCGCCGCGACTACGACTTCGAGAAGCCGCGCCTGCAGCTGGAGGCCGCACATAAAGGTGAGGCCAGGCCGGACCTGGAAGACTACGACTACCCCGGCCGCTTCAGCGAGCGCGCGCGCGGCAAGATTCTTTCCCAGCGCGCCCTGGAGCGCCACCGCAGCGATTACCAACTGGCCGAGGGCGAGAGCGATCAGCCGCTGCTGCGCAGCGGCCACTTCCTCAACCTCAGCGAACACCCGCGCGGCGACTGGAACCAGCTGTGGCTGCTGGGCGAAATCCACCACGAAGGCAAGCAGCCGCAGGTGCTGGAAGAGTCCATCACCGCTTTTCCCCCTCTCCCCCTGGGAGAGGGCCGGGGTGAGGGTGCAACAGGCCCCTCGCACGACTTCCACCAGGGCTACCGCAACCGCTTCAGCGCCACCCCCTGGGACATCCCCTACCGCCCGCCGCTGGACCACCCCAAGCCGCGCATCCTCGGCAGCCAGAGCGCCGTGGTCACCGGCCCCAAGGGCGAAGAGATCCACTGCGACCCGTACGGCCGGGTAAAAGTCCAGTTCCACTGGGACCGCGAGGGTCAGGCCGACGACAGCACCAGCTGCTGGCTGCGCGTGTCCTCCAGCTGGGCCGGCGACCGCTACGGCGGCATCGCCATCCCGCGCGTGGGCATGGAAGTGCTGGTCACCTTCCTCGAAGGCGACCCCGACCAGCCGCTGGTCAGCGGCTGCCTGTACCACGCCGAACACGTGGTGCCCTACGACCTGCCGGCGAACAAGACCCGCACGGTATTCAAGACCCTGAGCAGCCCGGGCGGTGGCGGCTACAACGAACTGCGCATCGAGGACCGCAAGGGCCAGGAGCAGATCTACATCCACGCCCAGAAGGACTGGGACGAGAACGTCGAGCACGACCAGAAGATCCGTATCGGCCACGAACGCCACGACACCGTCGAGGCCAACAGCTACACCGAGCTCAGGGCCGAGGAACATCGCACCACCCATAAAGACCGCAAGACCGAGATCCGCGCCAACGACCACCTCAGCGTGGCGACCACCCAGCATGTGAAGCTGGGCACCGGGCAGTTCGTCGAGGCCGGCAACGAGATCCACCTGTCCAGCGGCCTCAAGGTCGTCCTCGAAGCCGGCAGTGAGCTCACCTTCAAGGCCGCCGGCAGCTTCATCAAGCTGGACGCCAGCGGCGTCACCCTGGTCGGCCCGCAGATCAAGATCAACTCCGGCGGCGGGCCGGGGAGTGGTACAGGTGCAGCGCCTATCCTGCCAGGCCAGCTCAAGCCGGCGGATGCGGATGTGCCGGGAGCCGTGCTCGCCCACAAGCTCAAGCAAGCACGCCTGGATAGCAGCCCGCTGATCGAGCTGTGCCAAAAACCCCAGGGAGGCACGCCGCTGCAATGTCCGCTCGCCGACTGCCCATGTCGTGCAGCCATGCAAGCGGGGGCACCAGCATGAGATTGCTCATCCAGCAGACCTTGCCTAGCATCGCCGGCCAGCCTTACCTGCTTGTAGAGCACAGCGACAACCTGCTGCAGCGCGCCTACTCGCTGGAGCCACAGCCGGAACCTGCCCCCTTGTTCGCGGACACCGAACTCGCGGCTCACCAGAACGACGGCCCCCTGCTACTGCGCCTGTCGCCAGGCAGCGCCTTGCTCGATGCCTACAGTAAGGCCCCAGGCGACTGGCCGGGCCTGCTATTGAGCACGACTCAGCCAGCAAGCACGTTGCTCTCCCACTTGCGGCGCCTTCTGGTCGTCGGCTTTGGCGAGCGCCGCAAAGCCCTGCTGCGCTATTACGACCCCAGGGTCGCCAGCTACTTTTTCCCCGCCTGCGAGGCGCAGAACAGTACAACTTGGCTGGGCCCGATACAGCAGCTGACCTGGCATGGCGGCACTTGGGACAATGCCGCCCAGGGCCTTAGCCAGTGGCATCAACTGGCCTATCCAGGAACCGATACGCAAGCCCCGGCGCCGCTGCAACTGAGTGCAAGGCAGAGTCGCGCCCTCGAGCACCAGCAACTGGAGCGCTTCGCCTACGAATGGCAACAGGGCCAGGCCGGCGTCTCCTTCGCCGTGGCCTGGGACTACCTGCAACTGGGGTTGAACTGCGGCTTCGACGACCCCGACAGCCTGCGTGCCTACCTCGACCTGCGCGTCCAGCATCCCTCGCACGACGCTCATCCAATCCCCCCTGCCGGTGATGCAGCACAGCGCCTGCAGCAGTTGCGTGCCCATCTGGAAGCGCCGGCATTCAAGGAACAATACGCATGACCGCCAAAGTCGGCAGCCTGAGCAGCGGCCCGGCCTGCGAGGCCGGGAAATTGATCGTCGAAGTGATCGGCAAGACCCATCCGCCGGGCCAGCGCGTCGTCATCTACGACGAGACGGACAACGAACAGCAGGAGTGGTTGACCAACAAGCGTGAGCTGGAACCACTGGAAGATCGTAGCGCGAGCAGCACCCTGCATATCTGGCCGTGGCTGAATCAACCCAGGCGCCATCTCTGGCTGGAAATTGAAGCGGAGAAAGGTCAACCCATCCGGGTACCGTTGATGAATGACGCCAGGACCACACCACGCCAGGTCAATCATCAACTGAATATCATCATCCCGGTTGTGCCCATGGCGCAGATGCTCGGCATCAGCGCCAATCACCAGCACAAAGAGTACCCCGTGCTCTGCCGCTCCGGCTTTCTCTACCTCTACTACCGCGGGAGGTTGTGGCGAGAACTGGAAATTCGCCAGCAAGAGGGCCGCACCACTTACCACGACGTACGCCTGAGCAGCTACCGCAATGGCAAGGGTTATCGTGAGGGCTCTCGCGAGGTCAGCGGCAAAGCCCTGGAAGAAATCTGGCTGCCGGCGCGCTGGAATGGCCAGCAGGTACAGGATATCGAAGTCGCCTTCGCCGAAACGCAATGGCCCGCGGCACGCCTTAATCGTATGGAGCAGGATGCCGCGTTGCGGAAGGCCCGCTGCGGGCAGCTGGACATGGCCATGGTGGAGCGCACATTCGGCAAGACGACGCTTCGACCGGCAGCGCGCCTGCATACCTTTGCCTTGCACAATGTGCCAGCCCATCGTCCTCGCGATGTCGCACGCGAGTGGTTACTGGATCAACCACTCAAGTACCTGCACGACCTGAGCGGGCAGTACCCGAACCAGAGTTTGAAGTTCGCGCGTGCGACTCATCAGCGACATGAGCGCGGTGACGGCAATCCCATTCCGAGCGACCCGCGCCAGAGTGCCGATGACCTTCGTCCCGAAACCGGCGCGTGGGCAGTGGCCTTGAACGACACCCTCAAAAGCCTCGATGCGCAGTACGCCATGGCGGACGAGTCGCCGCTCTGGGCCGCACAGCCTGCCTGTCAGGACGCCCTGGCCAGTGCCCGCGAACGGCAGATCGCCGGCATCCAGGTGGATGATGGCCTGTACCGCATGCGCCATCTGTTGGCACGTATCAATGAAGCCCAGGCGCTATTGCAGCGCTGCGCCCAGCGTGCGGGCCTGCATGCGCACCATGGCTCGGCGCTGTTGGTACAGCGCCTCATGGTGCCTGCGCAGGTAGGCGGCAAGAGCAACCCCCTGCACAAGTACATCACCAAGCTGAAACTTGACGGGCGCCGCCAGCTTGATCTCTGCGCTGCGGTGCATGCCCGTGAATTGGCGCGTACCAGCCTCAAGGCGGCGCAAGACAACCTGGCGATGTGCCTTGGGCATACGCCCCACCAGCACGCCCTGGGCGACCATTTCAGCCTCGACGGTATCGATTACGCGGGCGCCTTCTATCTCTGCAGCCTGCTGTTCGTGGCCCTGGCACGCACACCCGAACAGCAGGACCCGCTGGAGGTCGCCAGCGATGCACCACGCGATAGCGCAGGGCGACGCTTGCTGCGCAGCATCAGCGAAGACTCGCGCCAGCCGTTGCACAGCATGCTCTGGCCCAGCACCGAAGAGAGCGCGATGTGCGCTCCCTACCTGCCCGTCGCAGAGGCTGAAGCCAACCAGGGTGATGGCCATTACCGCGCCGGGGCCTTGGCCAAGCTGGCGCTGCAGGGCGCGCCTGATGGAGCCACCCTACTCACCCTGGACGCCGCCACCCTGGCCGGCCTGATGAGTCAGCCGGATTTCTTGCTGGTGCCTTCGCTCAAGAGTGGCGCGAACGCCTTGCTGAATATCTGGGAAAACCTGCACAGCGCCATGAAGGAGGCGAAAAGCACACACCGCGCAGCCTTCTCGCAACGCCATCAAGCGAAGACGCAGGCACAGGCGACCGGGCGTGAAGTGGACAAGCAGTCGGAGGAGCGCAATCGCCAGGCAGGAGCAGTCAAGGATCAGCGCGCCAAGCTGGGGGCCGAGGCGATTCCGGCCAAGCTCAAGCTCTACGTCAAGGACTTCGAGCTGTTGCGCAGCATGCTGCAGGACGACTTCGCCGAAATGGTCTTCATCCGTCGCAGCCGTGCCAACCAGAAGGACTATTTTTTCTTCGGCCTGGATGACTTGCCGGCAATCGAGCAGCCCGCCCGCAGGCTCTATGGCGAACTGCTGGGGGCGGATGGCAAGGTGTTGGCCACCACCAACGCCCGTGAGGCTCAAAAGGCCAAGATCGACGTACCCGCCGAGGAACACCTGCTACTGGCCATCCCCAGGAACCATCGCACTGCCAAGCTGGCGCGCGACCTGAACCGCATGCTGGCCGAGCAACTGCAGAGCGAAGGCAAGTTGCAGCAGGCGAAGCAACAGCACCGTGCCGCGCAAGGACGGCTGGCCGAGGCCAATAGCGCCCTGCAGGATGCCCGCAATCGGCTGGCGAAGGAGCATGGGGGGTGGGGGAAACGCATGGTGCGCGGAGCCCTCGGCTCCAAGGCTTTTCCGGCCGGGATTTTGATTTTGGAAATGTGGAATGTAAGGGCCGAACTCGACGCACTTGAGGGTACGGCGAGAAATAAAAGTACTCTCAGAGCCCGAGCAGGAGTAGTAGGGGCTGGCGCTGATCTTGTTCTAGCCATGGAGGTGCTGGCCACCAAGCTTGCGCATAACCAGCCCCTGATGCAGTCGATACAAAAGAACCTGTGTGATCGGGTGTTGTTCAATCCTGGTCAGGGGCTGCAGAGGCTGTTCGGGGGGCGATTGGTGAGTATTACCGGCAAGCTGGCCTTTCAAAGTTTTGCCGGCAGCCTGTTTGTCGGGCTTAGTTTCTACGATGCCCTGCACGAATTGAAGCTGGGCGACGATGCCGCCTGGGGCTACGGCTTGATGGCCCTGGGCGGCCTGGTCGGCCTGGGCGGCGGCTTCTTTACCGCAGGCAGCACCACCCTGCTGGGCATGGGCCCGGTCGGCTGGGTCACCCTGGTGCTGATTCTCGCCGGCGCGGGCCTGGTCTGGTGGCTGGACGATTCGCCCATCGAAGAGTGGCTGACCAACGGCCCCTTCGGCGCCAACCGCGAGGCGGATGTCCGCCATCTGTGGGATGACCCGCAGGAGTCGTTCTACCGCCTGGCCAGCCTCTTTGCCGGCATTCGCATCAGCATCGGCAGCAATCCCGAGCAGGCACGCCACAATGGCGCCATGGGCCTGCTAGACCCGGCCGCATACCACCTCATGCGTCGAGCCAACCTCCTAGTACGCATCGAAAGCAACCTGCCCGGTCTGGCCGCCAGCCTGGGCAGCGCCAATATCACCGCCGCCAGCCAGTTGCGCACCAGCACCCACCGATTGAGCCACAGGGACCTGCTATTGATCAGCAACCATCATCTGAGCCCGGTCAAGCCACTGGCGCAGCGGCTATACCCGGATGCGCTGGAACTCTTCTACGAGGTACCCGCCTCCCAGCCCATGCCAAGAGGGCCGGGCATTCCATGGCAGACTTACGAATTGGCCGTGCGGGCGCAGATCGTCCTGCAGGGCGAGGGCCGTGCCTGGCACTTCCCGGCGCCGCCCCCCACCGACCGCCTGAGCTACAGCACGAGCCAGCACGGCAGGCCACGCTTCGACAAGGTCAACCAGGCCTTCTGGGCCGACGAGCAGACTCACCGCAGCCAGGATGCGAAACGCTAAGGACCACCGCCATGCAGAGCCATTACGCCGACGGCGCCTATCACCCCGAACGCATTCCGGACCAGCCGAACCCGTCCAAGCGCGGCTGGTTGGAGCGCTTCGGCAGTTCACGCCTGCCCTGGGGGCACGCGCAGGACATCGTGCCGCCGGGTCTGCTGGAAAGCACCACGCCGGCCGGGCTTCGGGCCATTGAGGCCTACGACGAAGAGTTGGCATCCGGGAAGAGAAAGCCTCAAGCCTATGAGCGACTGGACTATCACCAGATCATCGATCACGAGCGCTATCGCCATGCGTCATTGGCCAAGAGGAGCCTCTTTTGGCTCTATCTATGGGGAGGGGGGCGCTTCGTGTTCTGGGCTGTGCTGGTGCTATCTTCATTTACCTTCAGCATTGAAGCGGCAATGTCGGAGAGCGACTTCTTTATTCGGCTTGCAGAAATCATTTGGGAAACGGCCCCATGGTTCCTGGCCCCCCCTATCGCCTGCTGGGCAATCGGCTCTTTCGTCGTCCACAAATTGCCCAACTGGTTCATTCGCCCCTCCAAGGGACCACTCTGGGAGCTCAATCGCCGCACCGGCATGGTCACCCTGTTCGATTACGACAATATGGGCGAATACCAGCGCAGCGGCACCATCGGCGAATTCGTCCATCCGTTCCATGAGTTCGACGCCTATATCAGCAGCGGCCCCGACCGCCAGGGCCTGATCTGGCATCAGCTGTACCTGGCGCATCGCTACCACGACCTGACGATCAACCTCAGCCCCATCGTCATGCGCGACACCAACCTGCAGCCGCTGTATGCCGGCTGGGACTTTGTGCAGAACTACATGGACACCAGTCGCCCCCTGCCCGACATCCCGCTGTTCGAGCAGTACCGCGACCAGGACCCGGTCACCGCCGAGCACGACCGCGAGACCCAACGCCCACCCCGCTACTGGCGCGACATGGACGACGCCACCTGGGAAGCCAAGCTCGACGAGATGCGCGCCAAGGTGGCGAATATCGACACCGAGCGGCGCGACAACCTGATGAGCCGGCATGTGCGCTACGCGGATTGAGATCACCGTGCCGTCTCATCATTACGCCGCCGGCGCCTACCACCCCGAACGCATTCCGGACCAGCCAAGCTCGGCCAAGCGCGGCTGGTTGAAGCGCTTCGGCAACTCGCGACTGCCCTGGGGGCGTGCTCAAGAACTTTGTCCGATCAGCATGCTGCGGCAATCCACGCCCGAGTCATTGCGGCTTCGGGAACAGTATCTGCAGGAAGTTGAAGCAGGACAGCGTAAGCCCGAGCGATTTGCCCAGTACGACTACCACCGCATCAATGACCACGAGCGTATTCGTTACGCGCCGTTATCCAACAGAACTACTTTCTGGCTTTATCTGTGGGGAGGCGGGCGCTTTGTATTTTGGGTGCTGCTCTTTTTTCTTGTATTTGCTTGGTCCGTAGCCGCAGCCAATGATCCCAGTGGATTCATCAGCGGCTATGTGGGTGTTGTCACAAGAACCGCACCAGCTTTTCTTGGCCCCCCACTTGTCTGTTGGGCAATCGGCTCTTTCGTCGTCCACAAGTTGCCCAACTGGTTCATTCGTCCCTCCAAGGGACCGCTCTGGGAACTCAATCGCCGCACCGGCATGGTCACCCTATTCGATTACGACAATATGGGCGAATACCAGCGCAGCGGCACCATCGGCGAATTCGTCCATCCGTTCCATGAGTTCGACGCCTATATCAGCAGCGGCCCCGACCGCCTGGGCCTGATCTGGCACCAGCTGTACCTGGCGCATCGCTACCACGACCTGACGATCAACCTCAGCCCCATCGTCATGCGCGACACCAACCTGCAGCCGCTGTATGCCGGCTGGGACTTTGTGCAGAACTACATGGACACCAGTCGCCCCCTGCCCGACATCCCGCTTCTCGAGCAGCACCGCGACCAGGACCCGGTCACCGCCGAGCACGACCGCGAGACCCAACGCCCGCCCCGCTACTGGCGCGACATGGACGACGCCACCTGGGACGCCAAGCTCGACGAGATGCGCGCCAAGGTGGCGAATATCGACACCGAGCAGCGCGACAACCTGATGAGCCGGCATGTACGCTACGCGGATTGAGATCACCGTGCCGTCTCATCATTACGCCGTCGGCGCCTACCACCCCGAGCGCATTCCGGACCAGCCGAACCCATCCAAACGCGGCTGGTTGAAGCGCTTCGGCAATTCACGCCTGCCCTGGGGGCGTGCTCAAGAACTTTGTCCGATCAGCATGCTGCGGCAATCCACGCCCGAGTCATTGCGGCTTCGGGAACAGTATCTGCAGGAAGTTGAAGCAGGACAGCGTAAGTCCGAGCGATTTGCCCAGTACGACTACCACCGCATCAATGACCACGAGCGTATTCGTTACGCGCCGTTATCCAACAGAACTACTTTCTGGCTTTATCTGTGGGGAGGCGGGCGCTTCGTGTTCTGGGCCGTGCTGGTGCTATCTTCATTTACCTTCAGCATTGAAGCGGCAATGTCGGAGAGCGACTTCTTTATTCGGCTTGCAGAAATTATTTGGGAAACGGCCCCATGGTTCCTGGCCCCCCCTATCGCCTGCTGGGCAATCGGCTCTTTCGTTGTCCACAAATTGCCCAACTGGTTCATTCGCCCCTCCAAGGGGCCACTCTGGGAACTCAATCGCCGCACCGGCATGGTCACCCTGTTCGATTACGACAATATGGGCGAATACCAGCGCAGCGGCACCATCGGCGAATTCGTCCATCCGTTCCATGAGTTCGACGCCTATATCAGCAGCGGCCCCGACCGCCAGGGCCTGATCTGGCACCAGCTGTACCTGGCGCATCGCTACCACGACCTGACGATCAACCTCAGCCCCATCGTCATGCGCGACACCAACCTGCAGCCGCTGTATGCCGGCTGGGACTTTGTGCAGAACTACATGGACACCAGTCGCCCCCTGCCCGACATCCCGCTGTTCGAGCAGTACCGCGACCAGGACCCGGTCACCGCCGAACACGACCGCGAGACCCAACGCCCGCCCCGCTACTGGCGCGACATGGACGACGCCACCTGGGACGCCAAGCTCGACGAGATGCGCGCCAAGGTGGCGAATATCGACACCGAGCGGCGCGACAACCTGATGCGCCGGCATGTGCGCTACCTGGACTGATACCTCATCATGCCGCCCCACTGTGCCGCCGGCCTACCATCCCGAGATCAGGGAGCCAACTCCTTGGCACTCGACGAAGCCAGGCTCGACTTGAAAAAGCGCCATACCAGAGCCAGGACGGCTACGCCAGTCACCCCTGCCACGATGAACAGCGACTCGTAGCCCAGCCACTTGGCCAACACCCCGCTGCACGCCCCGATTATCCCCGCCAGCAACACCTGTGCGCTGGCCTGCAGGGTGAAGTCCGCGCCCTCATGCTCAGGGCGACACATGCGCATCATCACGGCGAACAGGGCGACGGTGGACATGCCGTCGGCGGTCTGCTCGAACAGCGAAAGCGCATAGACCAGCCCCACTTCGCTGCCCCTGCCCACCAGCACTGCCATGCCGGCGATACCGAAGGCCTGCAGCGCGCCGAAGATCAGCAGCGAGCGCAGCGCGCCGAGGCGGGCATAAAGCAGGCCGCCGAGCAGGGCGCCGCCGATGCCGGCCAGGCTGCTGATCAGGGTCAGTTGACCGAGGGCGGCAGTGTCCCAGCCCTGGTCCACCAGCATTGGCTTGATCATCGGCGAGCCCAGCGCGTCGCCGAGCTTGAAGGTCAGTACCACGGCCAGCCAGGCGAGCACGCCCGGCTGCGCCAGCAGGCCTTTGTAATGCCGCCAGAGCAGGCCTGGGCCGGCGGGCTCGGCCTGCTCGATCTGCTGCGGCAGCAGGCGCTTTTCCGGAAACAGCCAGATCGGCAGGGTCAGCAGCAGCAGGGCTCCGGCCAGTAGACCGATGGAGAGGTTCCAGCCCAGCCCGCCGATCACCAGCAACAGGCCGCTGCCGCTGGCCAGCATGCCGACCTTGTAGCCGCCGACCTGCAGGCTGTTGCCAAGCCCACGCCAGCGCTCGGGCAGCAGGCGTACGGCCAGGCCGTCGGTGGCCACGTCCTGGCTGGCGGCGGCCAGATTGATCAGCAGCAAGGTGCCCAGGAGCAGCCAGAAGGCGGAACCGAACAGGGCCTGCGGCTCGATCAGCGCCAGCCCCGCCAGACAACCGATCACCACGGTTTGCAGCGGCAGGATCCAGCCTCGGTGATGGCCGAGGCGGCGCGAGCCGAGGCGGTCGATCCAGGGCGCCCACAGCACCTTGAGCAACCAGGGCAGCGCCAGCAGCTTGAGCAGGCCGATCAAGGCCAGATCGACGCCATGCTGACGCAGCAGGACCGGCAGCGAATGGGCCACCAGCCCGGACGGCAGGCCCTGGGCGCAGTAGAGCGAAGCCAGCAGCACCAGGGTGGTATTGGACGGACGATCGGAGGCGGTCATTGAAGGTTTTCCTAAGGCTCTGGTGGCCGGTGAAGAGCAGAGCATGCAGCGCACAAAACAGAATATAAACCTCAAAAAACATTCTTAGACTATCTAAGCAGCAGGCCTTATCTTCTCGCCTCTGTGTGGCCGCTCCGAGCGTGCCCGATACCTCGTCCGAGATTCGCACGCGTTAAGGATGCCCATGGCCTGGGATTCACTGCCCCTGATCTTCGTCGCCGCCCTGCTGGTCTGGGTGCTCTATGCCTTTGTCCGCGAGAAGTGGAGCCCGGACATAGTCGCGGCCATCGCCGTGGCGGCCCTGCTGGTCAGCCAGTTGCTGGAGCCCAAGGAAGTGCTCAGCGTGCTGAGCAACTCGGCACCGGTGACCATCGCCTGCATGTTCGTGCTGTCCGCGGCGCTGGAGCGCACCGGCTGCATCGACGCCCTCGGCAACTGGCTGGGCGACCTGGTGGGCACCAGCCCGATCCGCGTGCTGGCCGGCCTGACGGTCACCGCCCTGGTGATCTCCGCCTTCCTTAATAACACCCCGGTGGTGGCCATCCTCACCCCGGTGGCCATCTCCCTGGCTCGTCGCGCCGGCACCCTGCCATCCAAGCTGCTGATCCCGCTGTCCTACGCCACCATCCTCGGCGGCACCCTGACCATGATCGGCACCTCGACCAACATCCTGGTCGACGGCGTGGCGCGCAAGGCCGGCCTGCAGCCGTTCGGCATGTTCGAGATCACCGCCGCCGGCCTGATTCTGGCCGGCGCCGGCATGCTCTATCTGCTGACCATCGGCCACCGCCTGCTGCCCGAGCGCGAGACGCTGTCCAAGCAGCTGCGCCCGGACTTGGGGCGCACCTTCATGAGCGAGCTGCTGGTGCCGCACGACTCGCCGATGATCGGCAAGAGCCTGGCCGAGGCCAACCTCAACGGCGGCAGTGGCATGCAGGTGCTGAAGATCTTCCGCGACCAGTTGGAGTACACCGAGCCGGGTCATGACACCGTACTGATGGCAGGCGACCAGTTGGTGATCCACGGCCAGGTCAAGGACGTGGTCGAGCTGCGCGGCAGCGGTCACCTGAGCTTCAACCGCGGCGAGGCCTTCGAAACCATCAGCAACCACGACGTGGTGCTGGCCGAGGCCATAGTCGGGCGCAACTCGCGCTTCAGCAACCGCCCCATGCGCGACCTCGACCTGACCGCGCGTTACGGCATCGCCGTGCTCGCCGTGCACCGCCAGGACGAAAACATCTCGGGCAACCTGGACGAGTTCCAGCTGCAGTTCGGCGACGTGATGCTGGTCGAGGGCACCCCAGCCCAGATCAAGCGCTTCGCCGACAATGGCGAGCTGATCAGCCTCAACACCGTGCAGGAGCGCTCCTTCCGCCGCGACAAGGCGCCCATCGCCATCGCCGCGACCCTGGCGGTGATGCTGCTGGCCGCCCTGGGCGTGATGCCCATCGAGGGCCTGGCGATCATCGGCGCGGTCAGCGTGCTGGCCACCCGCTGCCTGGATGTGGAAGACGCCTACAAGGCGGTGGACTGGAAGATCCTCAGCCTGATCTTCGGCATGCTGGCGATCAGCATCGCCATGGACAAGGTCGGCCTGATCAAGGTGGTGGTGGAAGGCATGATGGGCTGGCTGCCCTGGGCCGGGCCGCTGCTGATGCTGAGCTTCATCTACCTGTTCACCTCGGTCCTCACCGAAGTGCTGTCGAACAACGCCGTGGCGGTGCTGGTCACCCCCATCGCCATCGGCGTGGCCCAGCACCTGGGCGTCGACCCGCGCGCCTTCGTGGTCGCCGTGATGTTCGCCGCCAGCGCCAGCTTCGCCACGCCCATCGGCTACCAGACCAACACCTTCGTCTACAACGCCGGCGGCTACCGCTTCACCGACTTCATGCGCGCCGGCGTCCCGCTCAATCTGCTGCTGTGGTTGGTCGCCAGCTTCGTCATCCCCTGGTTCTGGCCGCTGGTGCCGGTCTGATCCCGGTCGGCTCCCGAGAGGAGAAAGTGTCCTGAACGACGCCCTGCTGATTCCTTGCCCAGGCTGCAATGGCCTCAATCGCATCCCCGCCGAGCGCCTGGGCGATGCGCCACGCTGCGGTCGCTGCAAAGGCGCCGTGCTGCCGGGCGCGCCCCTCGAGCTGAATCAGGCCTCGTTCGCCGCCCAGCTCATGGGTGATCTGCCGCTGCTGCTCGACATCTGGGCCGACTGGTGCGGCCCCTGCAAGGCCTTCGCCCCGACCTTCACCCAAGCCGCCCGCGAACTCAGCGGTCGCGTGCGCCTGGCCAAGCTGGACAGCAAGGCCAATCCGCAGCTGGCCGCCCAGCTCGGCATCCGCTCCATCCCCAGCCTGATCCTGTTCCGCGGCGGCGTGGAGGTGGCCCGCCAGAGCGGCGCCCTGCCGCTGCCGCAACTGCTCGGCTGGCTGCGCGCCCAGGGCATCTGAGCGAATCGGTCAGCCTCGCCGAGCTCCACGGTCATTGCCGGCAACGCGCCAGCGGCTAGGCTCGGGGTTCCCACGCAAGGAGCCGCGACATGCCACTAGCCACCGAGATGGCCCGCCTGTTCACCGAGGAAAAGATCGACTTCGTCAAACGCAGCGGGCTCAAGGCCGAGCGTCTCGAACCCGGCTTCGTATGCCTGCGCATGCCACTGGACGGCAACCGCAATCACATCGGCACTCTCTATGCCGGCGCCCTGTTCACCCTGGCCGAGATCCCGGGCGGCGCCCTGTTCCTGACCAGCTTCGATACCCAGCGCTTCTTTCCGCTGATCAAGGAGATGAACCTGCGCTTCCTGCGCCCGGCGAGCAGCGACATCTTCGTCGAGGCCCATCTGCCGGGCAGCGAGATCGAGCGCATCCAGGACGAAGCGCAGCGCCTCGGCAAGGCCGACTACCAGCTCGAACTGCAGCTGCAGGACTGCGATGGCCAAACAGTGGCGCAGAGCACAGCGCTGTATCAATTGCGCAGAGTCTGACGCGCGGGACTTGCCGTGGATCGAAAGCAGGTCTATCAAGGGAGTTCAGACTAAAAACCCGCAGAGGTTTCACAGCGCCACGCCATGCGCGGCGCAAGGGGAAAGAGAGATGACAGGACACATCCTTATAGCCCACGATTTGCGCAGCACTGCCGACCTCGCCCTGCGCCGTGCTACCCAGCTGGCCCGCCAGCACGGCGCCCGCCTGACGCTGCTTCACGTGTTCGATCCCAAGCTGAGCCAGGGCGAGCGCGAGCGCATCGAACAGAGCCTCGACCACAGCCTCACCCAGTTCGCCCCACCCGGCAGCCAGTTGCGCCTGATCCAGGGCAAGCCCGCCGAGGGCGTGCTGGAGCAGGTTCAGCAGAGCGGCGCCGACCTGCTGGTGCTGGGCGCCCATCACCAGCGCCATGAGCTGTTCTCCGGCACCACCCTCGATCGCATCGCCCGGCGCTGCCCAGTGCCCCTGCTGCTGGCCGCGCGCGACGAGGACAGCGCCTATCGCAGCGCGGTGGCCGCCCTCGACTTCTCCCTGTGCGCCTGCACCGCCCTGCACCAGGCCTGCCTGCTGCTGCCGAGCGAGGCCAGCATCCACGCCCTGCACGTGTTCGAGCCGCAGAAGAACGCGGCCATCGCCGAAGCCGAGCTGCGCACCCAGCGCGCCCTGATCGACCAGCTGATCCACGACGAGGCCCTGCGCCTGCCCACCACGGCCCCCCAGCTCAGCCATGAGGTCAAGGTCGGCAGCATCCTGCGCACCCTGCAGGACTACATCAATCGCCAACAACCGCAACTGCTGGTGCTGGGCAGCCACGGCCGCAGTGCCCTGTCCCAGGCCCTGCTCGGCAGCCTGGCGCAGCACTTCCTGCACAAGGCGCCCTGCGACGTGTACGTGGTGCGCTGACCGCCCCGAACAACAACGGCGCCCATGGGCGCCGTTGTTGTTCGGGGCGGGATATCAGCTTTCCAGCAGACCGTGCAGCTCGACGAATTGCTGGGTCAGCTTGTGGCTGCGGTCCAGGTGAATCAGCGGCATGCAGGCCTGGTGCGACTCGCGCATCTTCACCGAGCTCATCAGGTTCACCGGCAGCACCGGCAGACCCTCCTCGATCAGCTCGTCGAGCAGTTGCTGCGGCAGCGTCGCGCGGGGCTGGAACTGGTTGACCACTATGCCCTCGACCTCCAGGTCCTCGTTGTGGTCCTCCCTGAGCTCCTCGATCTCGGCCAGCAGGCCGTACAGGGCATTGCGCGAGAAGCTGTCGCAATCGAAGGGAATCAACACGCGATCGGCGGCGATCAGCGCGGAAACCGTATAGAAGTTCAAGGCCGGCGGCGTGTCCAGGTAGATCCGGTCATAGTCCTCGGCCAGATCCTCCAGCAGCTTGCGCAGCTTGTTGATCTTGTGCTTCTGCTCCAGCTTGGGCTGCAGCTCGGCCAGCTCGGCGGTGGCGGTGACCACGTGGAGGTTGTCGAAGGGCGTCTCGTAGATGTCCACCTTGCCCTTCTTGAAGGAGGTGGCCGACAGCGTCTGCTTGAAGAAATCGGCGATGCCCATGGGGATGTCGCCCCCCGTCAGGCCGGTGAGGTAGTGGGTCGAGTTGGCCTGGGCATCCAGGTCGATCAACAGGGTCCGATAACCCTCGGCCGCGCTCACCGCCGCCAGATTGCAGGCAATACTGGACTTGCCCACCCCGCCCTTCTGATTGAACACCACACGCCGCATGTCACACCTCCCTGATTGCAGATGGACGGATTCTATGCAAAGCCCATGACAAGGGTCGACCTCCCGTCAGCCCAGATGTATCAAAATTTGCGCAGCCTGGACGCGGCCAGGATAATACCGGCCCCTGGCCATGATCCCCGGCTCCCGGCCGGCGCGGATCGCAGTAGACATGGATGCCCGGTATAGGGTCGAGTAGAGCCTCAGCGTGACGAACTTCCGGATCGAACAATGGTGTGCCTGGGCTCCTGGCCTGGACAGCGCAGCCGACTGGTGCGCCTGGCAGCAGGCCCCCTGTGCGCCTGCCGATAATGGCGAGCAGCCCGATGTCAGCGTTCTCCCGGCCCTGCAGCGCCGCCGCCTGAGCCGCCTGGCGCGCATGGCCTTCCACGTCGCCTGGCCGCTGGCCGAGACGCACGGCCCCATGCCCCTGGTATTCGCCTCGCGCCACGGCGAGACCCCACGCACCCTGGCCATCCTCGAAGACCTGGCCCACGACGAGCCGCTCTCGCCCACCCAGTTCAGCCTCTCGGTGCACAACGCCATCATCGGCCTGTGGTCGATCCAGCGCGGCGACACCAGCGAGATGACCGCCCTGGCCGCCGAAGGCGACGGCCTGGAGCAGGCCATGCTGGAGGCCGCCACCCTGCTCGGCGAGGGCGCCGCCGGCGTGCTGCTGCTGGTCGCCGAGGAGACGCCGCCGCCGCTGTACGGCCCCTATATCGACGACGTGCCCTTCCCCTACGCCGTGGCCCTGCTGCTGCGCCCGGGCGATGAATGGCAACTGCGCCTCAGCGAAGGCGCGGGGCCACGCACCGCATGGCCGCACGCCCTGGAACTGGTCCGCGCCCTGAGTGGCGGCGCGGACTCCCTGCAACATCACTGGAAACGCCGGCAATGGAACTGGTCTCGCAGCAAGGCCTGAGCGCCTACTCCGCGCCCTACTGGTGGCGCCTGATCGCCACCGCGCTGAGCTTCTCGCTGTTCGGCATCGGCGGCGTGCTGCTGCGCGTCGTCGTCTTCCCGCTGCTGGCCCTGCTGCCGGGCGACGCCCTGGCCCGCCGCACCCGCGCCCGTGCCGTGGTCAGCCGGACCTTCTACTGGTTCGTCCAGTTCATGTTCCGCAGCGGCGTGCTGACCTACGAGGTGGAAGGCGCCGAGCGCCTGGGCCGCCCGGGGCAGATGGTGATCGCCAACCACCCCTCGCTGATCGACGTGGTGGTGCTGATCGCCTTCATCCGCGACGCCAACTGCGTGGTCAAGCAGAGCCTGTGGGACAACCCCTGCATGCGCGGGCCGATCCGCGCCTCCGGCTATATCAGCAACAGCGGCAGCCTGGACATGCTGGAAGAGGCCGCCGGCGCGCTGGAGCAGGGTCAGACCCTGATCGTGTTCCCCGAGGGCACGCGCACCACGCCGGGGCAGGCACCGCAGTTCCATCGCGGCGCGGCGGCCATCGCGGTGCGTGGCGCCCGCATCGTCACCCCGGTGGCGATCAGCGTGACGCCCACCACCCTGACCAAGGCCGAGCCCTGGTACAGCATTCCGTCGCGCCGTTTCCATTTTCGCCTGCGGGTCGGGGAGGATATCGACCCGCGGCAATTCACCGAGCAGGCTCCGCTGCCGATTGCCTCGCGCAAGCTCAACGACCATCTGCACCAACACTTCATGAAGGAGCTCGCAACAGATGAGCGATCTGCAAACTGAGATCAAGCACCTGATCATCGAGGCCCTGGGCCTGGAAGACATGGCCGCCGAAGATATCGCCGCCGACCTGACCCTGTTCGGCGAAGGCCTGGGCCTGGACTCGGTGGACGCCCTGGAGCTCGGCCTGGCCATCCAGAAACGCTTCGGCATCAAGATCGACGCCGAAGCCAAGGACACCCGCCAGCACTTCGCCAATGTCGCCAGCCTGGCCGCTTTCGTCGCCGCGAAACAGACCGCCTGAGGACGCTCGACCATGAACAACCGTGAAGAGATTTTCGCCACCCTGCAGGCTGCCCTGGTCGAGCTGTTCGAGCTGGACGCCGAGCGCGTGACCCTCGAGGCCAACCTCTACGAAGACCTGGAGATCGACAGCATCGACGCCGTCGACCTGATCGACCATATCAAGCGCCAGACCGGCAAGAAGATCGCCGCCGAACAGTTCAAGGCCGTGCGTACCGTCGGCGATGTGGTCGAGGCCGTGTACCTGCTGGTCCATGCCGAAGCGGCCAGCGACTGAACCATGGCTCGCCTGCTCGGCCTGCTGCTGCTCGTAGCCGGTCTGCTCTACCCCTTCGCCGTCTATTACGGCATGGAGCATTTGTCGCCGCGCCTGTTCGCCGCCCTGCTCGGCGGCCTGTGGCTGGCTCGCGCGCTGAGCCAGCAGGGCAGGCCCGGTGGGCGCTGGATGGCCGGCGCGGCCCTGGCCTTCTGCGCCCTGCTCGGCCTGGCCGGTGAGCCGGCGCTGCTGCGCTGGTACCCGGTGCTGCTCAACCTGATGCTGCTGGCCCTGTTCGGTCTGTCGCTGATCTATGGCCCGCCGCTGGTGGAGCGCCTGGCGCGCCTGCGCGAGCCTGAGCTGCCGGAGCACGCGGTGCGCTACACGCGCAAGGTGACCGGGGTGTGGGCCGCATTCTTCCTGGTCAACGCCCTGGTGGTGACGGCCCTGACCCTGTGGGCGCCGCTGAGCTGGTGGACGCTCTACACCGGACTGATCGCCTACGCCCTAATGGGCCTATTGTTCGCCGCTGAGTGGTTGATCCGCCAGCAAGTAAGGTCTGACCTAAGGAGAAGAGCCGGATGACCTGGCTGGGACTCGCCGATCATCTGCTGCACCCCCTGGCCGGCCGCGCCGTGGCGCTGGAGCCGGCACTCGACCATGCTCAGCTGCAGCAGCGCGCCCTGCGCCTGGCCGGTGCCCTGCAGGCGCGCGGCGTGCAGCGCCTGGCGCTGTACCTGGAAGACGCAGGCGACTTGACCATCGCCCTGCTCGGCGCCTGGCGCGCCGGCGTGGCCGTGCTGCTGCCGGCCGACGCCCAGGCGCAGAGCCGCCAGCACCTCGCCGCGCAGGCCGATCTGTGGCTGGACAGCCTGGACGGCCTGGACGGCGAGGCCCTGGCGCCCGCCGCCCTCGACCTCGACGCCTGCCGCCTGACCCTGTGCACCTCCGGCTCCAGCGGCGCACCCAAACCGATCGACAAGTCCCTGCGTCAGCTGGCCAACGAGATCGAGGCCCTGGAGCGGCTGTGGGGCGACGACCTGGCCGGCGCGACCATCCTCGGCAGCGTCGCCGCCCAGCATATCTACGGCCTGCTGTTTCGCGTGCTCTGGCCGCTATGCGCCGGCCGCCCGTTCTGGCGCCGCGCCCTGCCGTTTCCCGAAGACCTGCAGCGCGAGAGCCTGAGCCAGCCGGCGTTTGCCTGGGTCGCCAGCCCTGCCCTGTTGAAGCGGATGGGCGACAATCTCGACTGGCAGGCATTGAGTGCGGTGCGTCGGGTATTTTCCTCCGGCGGTGCGCTGCCGGCGGAAGTCTCCGTGGCGCTGGGCGAGCAGCTCGGCCAGCGCCCGACCGAGATCTACGGCAGCTCCGAGACCGGCGGTATCGCCTGGCGCCAGGACGGCGAGCTGTGGACCGCCTTCCCCGGCGTGGAGCTCGCCCTGAACGACGAGGGCGCCCTGCGCATCGCCTCGCCCTATCTGCCGGCCGGGCACGTCGAGCAGAGCATGGACGCCGCCGAGCTGCAGGCCGATGGCCGCTTCGCCCTGCGCGGACGCCTGGACCGCATCGTCAAGCTGGAAGAGAAACGCATCTCCCTGCCCATGCTGGAGCAGGCCCTGAGCCAGCACGAGTGGGTCGCCGACGCCCGCCTCGGCGTGATCCAGGAAGGCCGCGCCTTCCTCGGCGCCCTGCTGGCGCTGAGCCCGGCCGGCCTGCACGCCCTGCGCAACCAGGGTCGCAAGACCGTCACCGAAACCCTGCGCCAGCATCTGGCCGGCCACTGCGAGGCCATCGCCCTACCACGCCGCTGGCGCCTGCTGCTGGAGCTGCCCTACAGCAGCCAGGGCAAGCTGGCGCAGAGCAAGGTCGACGAACTGGTCGCCACGCCGCGGCCGACCCGTGTCGAGCCGCGCAAGGCCGAGCTGGTCGACGGCGAGTGGCAGCTGGAGCTGGACGTGCCGCCGGACCTGGCCCACTTCACCGGCCACTTCCCGCAGACCCCGGTGCTGCCCGGCGTGGTGCAGGTCGACTGGGCCCAGCGGCTGGCGCGCCAGCTGATCGCCGATCTGCCGCCACGCTTCTGCGGCATGGAAGTGCTCAAGTTCCAGCAGCTGGTGCGCCCCGGCGACCGCATCCAGCTGAGCCTGCGTTTCGATGCTTTACGCGGCAAGCTGTACTTCGCCTACCGCAACGGCGAGGCACCCTGCTCCTCCGGGCGCATTCTGCTGGGGGCGGCGCAGTGAGTCTGCTTGTGCCTGGCAGTCCCTCACCGGTACGCCGGCCGCCCCAGCCCTCTCCCGGAGGGAGAGGGAGTAGATCGTGCCGGGCTCAAGCCTACAGTTCCCCTCTCCCCTCGGGAGAGGGGCCAGGGGTGAGGGAACTCGCCCATGCATAAGCCCTGCGCCGTTATCCCGGTGTACAACCACGAACACGCCCTGCCGCTGGTGGTCGCCGCCCTGCATGAGGCCGGCCTGCCCTGCGTGCTGGTCGACGATGCCTCCAGCAGCAGCTGCGCGGCGGTGATGGACGAGCTGGCCACCCGGGACAACACCTACCTGGTGCGCCTGCCGCTCAACCAGGGCAAGGGCGGCGCGGTGATGGCCGGCCTGCGCGAGGCACAGCGCCTGGGCTTTTCCCACGCCCTGCAGGTGGACGCCGACGGCCAGCACGACCTGGCCGATATCGCCACCTTCCTGGACACCTCCCGCGCCCATCCGCAGGCGCTGGTCTGCGGCTACCCGCAGTACGACGCCAGCGTGCCGAAGAGCCGCCTGTACGCGCGCTACCTGACCCATGTCTGGGTGTGGATCAACAGCCTGTCGCTGTCGATCCGCGACGCCATGTGCGGCTTCCGCGTCTACCCGCTGCCGGCCACGGTGGCGCTGCTCGACGACAGCGAGCTGGGCAGGCGCATGGACTTCGACCCGGAGATCCTGGTGCGCCTGGCCTGGCGCAACCAGCCCATGCAGTGGCTGCCGACCAAGGTGCACTATCCGCTGGACGGCCTGTCGCACTTTCGCCTGCTGCACGACAACGCGCTGATCTCGAAGATGCACGCCAAGCTGTTCTTCGGCATGTTGCTGCGCGCGCCGCTGATCCTCTGGCGCAGGTGGCGCGGATGAACGGGCACAAGACCGAGCACTGGGCCGGCCAGCGCGAGCGCGGCAGCTTCCTGCTGATGAAGCTGACCGCCGGCGCCGTGCGCCTGCTCGGCCGCCGCGCGCTGGCACCGCTGCTGTACGCCATCGTGCTGTACTTCTTCGTCTTCGGCCGCCAGGCGCGGCGCAGCATCCAGCAGTACCAGCAGCGTCTGGCCGTCTGGAGCGGGCGCGCCGAGCTGGCGCCACGCTTCGGCTCGGTGTTCGCCCAGTTCATGGCCTTCGCCGACGCCCTGCTGGACAAGCTCGACGTATGGAACGGCCGTCTCGGCCTGGAGCAGATCCAGCTGCTCGACCCGGACGGCGTGCGCCAACGCCTGCACAACGAGCCGCGCGGGCAGATGCTGGTCGGCGCCCACCTGGGCAACCTCGAGGTGTGCCGCGCCCTGGCCGAACTGGGCGAGAAGGTGCAGATGAACGTGCTGGTGCACACCAAGCACGCCGAGCAGTTCAACCGCCTGCTGGGCGAGGCGGGGGCCAGCCATATGCGCCTGATCCAGGTCAGCGAGCTGGATGCGGCGATCATGCTGCAGCTGTCCGAACGCCTGGAGCGCGGCGAATGGCTGGCGATCGCCGGCGACCGCGTGCCGCTGCACGGCGGGCGCAACGTCAGCGTGGATTTCCTCGGCCAGCCGGCCGCCTTCCCCCAGGGCCCCTGGCTGCTGGCCGGGCTGCTGCAATGCCCGGTCAACCTGATGAGCTGCCTGAAGATCGACGGCCGCTACCGGGTGCGCCTGGAGCCCTTCGCCGAGCGCGTGCAATGGAAACGTAGCGAGCGCGAAACCGTGATCCGCGACTGGACGCAGCGCTACGCCCAGCGCCTGGGCGAGCACTGCCTGGACGCCCCACGACAATGGTTCAACTTCTACCCGTTCTGGAACGCCAATGATTGACCACGTGACCTTCGGCGAGCAGCCGCTGACCATCGAACAGGTGGTCGCCCTGGCCAACCGCACCACCCGCGCCCAACTGCAGGGCGATGCCGCCTACCGCGAGAAGATCGCCAAGGGCGCGCGCTTCCTCGACACATTGCTGGACAAGGAAGGCGTGATCTACGGCGTGACCACCGGCTACGGCGACTCCTGCGTGGTGGCGGTGCCGCTGCACCAGGTCGAGGCGCTGCCCAGACACCTGTTCACCTTCCACGGCTGCGGCCTGGGCAGGCTGCTCGACCCGGCCAGCACCCGCGCCGTGCTGGCCGCGCGCCTGCAGTCGCTGTGCCACGGCGTGTCCGGGGTGCGCGTGGAACTGCTGGAGCGCCTGCAGGCCTTCCTCGAGCACGACGTGCTGCCGCTGATCCCGGAAGAAGGCTCGGTCGGTGCCAGCGGCGACCTGACCCCGCTGTCCTATGTCGCCGCCACCCTTAGCGGTGAAAGAGATGTCCTCTACAAGGGCGAGCGGCGCAGCGCTGCGGACGTGCATAAAGAACTGGGCTGGACGCCGCTGACCCTACGCCCCAAGGAAGCCCTGGCGCTGATGAACGGCACCGCGGTGATGACCGCCCTGGCCTGCCTGGCCTATTCGCGCGCCGACTACCTGCTGCAACTGGCCACCCGCATCACCGCGCTCAATGTGGTGGCGTTGGAGGGCAACCCGGAGCATTTCGACGAGCGCCTGTTCGCCGCCAAGCCGCACCCGGGGCAGACCCAAGTCGCCGCTTGGCTGCGCCAGGACCTGGCCGTGGCCGAGCCGCTGCCGCCGCTGCACCGCCTGCAGGACCGCTACTCGCTGCGCTGCGCGCCGCACGTGCTCGGCGTGCTGGCCGACAGCCTGGGCCTGCTGCGCCAGTTTATCGAGATCGAACTGAACAGCGCCAACGACAACCCGCTGTTCGACGCCGAGACCGAACGCACCCTGCACGGCGGCCACTTCTACGGCGGGCACATCGCCTTCGCCATGGACAGCCTGAAGAACCTGGTCGGCAACGTCGCCGACCTGCTCGACCGCCAGCTCGCCCTGCTGGTCGACACCCGCTACAACCACGGCCTGCCGAGCAACCTGTCCGGCGCCCCGGCCGAGACCGCGATGATCAACCACGGCTTCAAGGCCGTGCAGATCGGCGCCAGCGCCTGGACCGCCGAGGCGCTGAAGAATGGCATGCCGGCGAGCCTGTTCTCGCGCTCCACCGAGTGCCACAACCAGGACAAGGTGAGCATGGGCACCATCGCCGCGCGCGACGCCCTGCGCAGCCTGGAGCTGACCGAGCAGGTCGCCGCCGCCACCCTGCTGGCCGCCAACCAGGGCGTGTGGCTGCGCCAGCGCGCCGGCAAGCAGGACATCCCCGCGCCGCTGGCGACCATGCGCGAGCAGCTGGCCACGGATTTTGCGCCGGTGATCGAGGACCGCGCCCTGGAAGGCGAGCTGCGCCTGTGCCTGGAACGCATCCGCGCCCGCCACTGGAGCCTGTATGCGTAAGGAAGGCGTGCTGCAGGCGGAGGTCGAGATCCTCGTCCCGTTCTTCGACGTGGACATGATGGAAGTGGTCTGGCACGGCCACTACGTCAAGTACTTCGAGGAGGCGCGCTGCGCCCTGCTCGACAAGCTGGGGCACAACTACCGGCAGATGCGCGACGCCGGCTACGCCTGGCCGGTGATCGACCTGCAGCTGCGCTATATCCGTGGCGCGCAGTTCGGCCAGCGCATTCGCGTGCGCGCCGATCTGGTGGAGTGGGAGAACCGGCTGAAGATCAATTACCTGATCACCGATGCGGCGACGGGCGAGCGCATGACCCGCGGTAGCAGTGTGCAGGTGGCGGTGGAGATCGCTTCTCGCGAGATGCTGTTGGCATCGCCCAAGGTGTTTGTCGAGGCGGTGGAGAGGGTCATTGCGTGAGCCGGCTCATCGCGGGACTTCGGCGCCTCGTAGGCTGGGTGGAGCGTAGCGATACCCAGCAGGCCGACGCCCGGCGCTCGGCCGATTACCGCGATGCTTCTCCACTTTCGGTTGCGCCCCCCCGGGCGCGTCACTTTTTCTTGCTTGCCCAAGAAAAAGTAACCAAAAAGAAAGGCACCCCGACATCCGGCCCCGCCTTCGGCGGGGTTCCCTCCCTCCGGACGGGGACGTCTCCGCGCCTGAAACATGACTGCGGCACCGCATGCCAGATGGCGTCTGCCAGCCCGCTCGGGCAGCCCCCTCTCCCATTTATGGGAGAGGGCTGGGGAGAGGGACACAGTCGCGAGCAGAGTTCGCTCCTACTAACCACTCGCGGGTTTCACCCGCCCTACGCAGCTAACCGAATCAAAGGCCTATATCTGCCTGTCGGTTTGAAGAAGGAGATTGTGCCGGGGTCAGTCCCGTCAGGAGGCCGAGCAGAATCATTGCGTAAGGGGTTGAGCGGCATGGATGCCGCGAGAGCGCCGATGGGCCAGGGATGGCCCTTCGGCGCGTGCCCCTGGAGCGATGATGGCGCGAGGGGAGTCGAGCGCAGCGAGACCCGTATGCCGGGCGTGTTTTCTCTTTGGTTACTTTCTCTTTGCACGAGCAAAGAGAAAGTAACTCGCCCGGGGGGGCGAAACCCAAAGTCAAAAACCAACTCGGCAATCAGCCAGATACTCGCCGCCCTGGCACTGTTGCTGGCAATCCCAACAGCGAAGGCCTTCGACCTGGCCGACCTCAGCGCCCAGCTCGCCAAACCCACGGTGGTCCGCGGCCCCTTCGTGCAGGAAAAGCACCTGCGTGCCCTCCCCACGCCCCTGACCAGCCAGGGCCAGTTCACCCTCTCCCGCAACCACGGCCTGCTCTGGCTGCTGCGCAAGCCGCTCAAGCAGGACTACCGCATCAGCGACAGCGGCATCGCCCGCCGCACGCCCGCAGGCTGGCAACGGCAACCCGGCCAGGACGTCGCCGCCCAGCAGAGCCGCCTGTTCCTCGCCGTGCTCAAGGGCGACCACAGCGGCCTTGCGCGCGACTTCGAGCTAAAGCTCAGCGGCGAGCCAAACGCCTGGCGGCTCGAACTCACCCCCCACTCCCTGCTGCTCAAGCAGATCTTCAGCGCCATCCGCATCGACGGCGGCGCGCTGGTCGAGCGCATCGAGCTGATCGAGACTCAGGGCGACCGCACCGTTCTGAAACTGCCGCAGAGCCAGGCCGGCGACGCGCTGACCGCGCAGGAGCGCGCCGACCTTGTCGACTAACGCACGCCACCTGCTACCGCGCCTGTTCCTGGCCCTGCTGCTGGCCACGCTGGCGCTGGCCGCCTGGCAATGGCGCGACGGCCCGCCGGTGCAGGCCAGCATGCTTGCCCTGCTGCCCAAAGGTGCCGGCGACGAGCTGGTGCAGCAAGCCGAGCGGCGCATGCAGGAGCCGCTGTCGCGCGAGCTGCTGATCCTGATCGGCCATCCACAACGCGAGCGCGCCATCGCGCTGGTGCGCCAGGCCGGCGAGCGGTGGCAGGCCAGCGGCCGCTTCGACAGGCTGCAGTGGAGCCTGCAGGCCGATCTCGCCGCCATTCGTCAGCAATTGCGCGCCAGCCGCCTGGCCCTGCTGACGGCGAACGACCGCCAGCTGTTGATCGAACAACCGGACAGTTTCATCGAGCAGCGCGCCGCGCAGCTGTTCGACACCTTCGCCGGCTTCGGCCTGCTGCCCACCGAGCGGGACTGGCTGGGCCTCGGCCTGCGCGCCCAGCAAGCGCTCAACCCCGGCAGCCGCATCCAAGCCGACCTCGGTAGCGGCGCCCTGCTGCTGCAGGAAGACGGCATCACCTGGGCCCTGCTGCGCCTGCGTACCCGTGGCGATGCCTTCGACATGCAGGCGCCGCCGCAGATCGCCGCCGCCGTCGCCGAGCTGCGCCGGCGGGTCGAGCACGAAGGCGGCCAGCTGCTGGCCGCCGGTGGCGCACTGCACGCGGCGGCCGGCCAGGCCAAGGCCACCCGGGAGATCGGCCTGATCGGCGGCGGCGCCACCCTCGGCACCCTGCTGCTTCTGCTGCTGGCCTTCCGCCGTCCGCGCGTGCTGGTCAGCCTGCTGCCGATGGGCGTGGCGCTGCTGGCCGGCTGCACCGCCTGCGTGCTGGTGTTCGGTCAGATCAACGCGCTGACCCTGGTGCTCGGCGCCAGCCTGGTCGGCGTCGCCGCCGACTACCCGCAGCACTACCTGAGCAAGAGCTGGGGCGATGGCCAGTGGTCGAGCTGGGCGGCCCTGCGCGAGACCCTGCCGGGCCTGAGCCTGAGCCTGGGCACCAACCTGGCCGGCTATGTGGCGCTGGCCTTCACGCCCTTCCCGGCGCTGACCCAGATCGCCCTGTTCTCCGCCGCCGGCCTGATCGGCGCCTACCTGTGCTCGGTGTGCCTGCTGCCGGCCTGGCTGCACAATCTGCGCTTGCAACCACCGAGCAGCCTGCGCCACGTCGCCGAGCGCCTGGTGCAGCGCCGCGAGCGCCTGCTGGCACGCACCGGCAGCTGGCCGTGGCTAGCCGCCCTGCTGACGTTCTGCGCCGGCGGCCTGTGGCAGCTGACGCCGCAGAACGACCTGCGCCAGTGGCTGGGCCAGGAGCCACGGCTGATGGCCGAGGCCAGGCGCATCGCCGAACTCACCGGCCAGCAGCCCACCAGCCAGTTCTTCCTGGTGCGCGGCGCCGACCCGCAGCAACTGCTGCGCCGCCAGGCCGAGCTGAGCCAGCGCCTGGACGCCGCCATCGCCGCCGGCCAGCTGCGCGGCTATCGCGCCCTTAGCCAGTTGGTCGCCCCCGAGAGCGAGTTGGCGCCGCTGCGCACAGCTCTGGCCAAGCTGCCGCAACACTGGCAACCGCTGCTCGACCTCGGCCTGCCGGAGGCGGCGCTGCGCGCCGAACTGGACGACTTGCTGAGCTCGCCGCAGCCCAGCCTGGAACAGGCCCTGGCCGGCCCGCTGGGCGAGGCCTGGCGCCCGTTATGGCTGGGCCGCCATGGAAACGAAGTGGCCGGCATCGTCAGCCTGCAGGGCCTGAATGACGCCGCCCTGCTGCGGCAGGCCGCGGAAGGGTTGGCGGGCGTGCAGCTGGTCGACCGCCTGGGCGAGCTGAACGAGCTGTTCGCCGCCACCCAGCTCAGCGCCGCGCAGCTGAAACTGCTCTCCAGCGCCGCGATCCTCCTGCTGCTGTGCCTGCCCTTCGGCCTCGGCGGTGCGCTGCGGGTGATCTGCCTGCCGCTGCTGTCGGCCCTGGCGGCGCTGGCCTGCCTGGGCTGGCTGGGCCAGCCGCTGACCCTGTTCAGCCTGTTCGGCCTGCTGCTGATCACCGCCATCGGCGTCGACTACGCCATCCTGGTGCGCGAGAACATCGGCGGCCCGGCCGTCAGTCTGCTCGGCACCCTGCTCTCGGCGCTCACCGCCTGGCTGTCGTTCGGCCTGCTGCTGCTCAGCCAGACGCCGGCCATCGCCAACTTCGGTCTGGCCATCAGCCTCGGCCTGCTGTTCTGCTTCCTGCTGTCGCCCTGGGCTGCGGCGAGCCCAAGCGAGGAGGCGGCGGCATGAGCGTGTTCGCCTTCTGGCTGCTGGCCCTGGCGATCTACGCCCTGGTCGCCCTCCTCGGCGGCCGCCGGCTGCTTCCCATAGTCGGGCAGTTGCTGGTCGCCGCCCTGGCGATTCCCACCCTGCTGCTGGCTTGGGTCGAGCCGCACTGGCAACTGGGTGCCGCCGACCTGCTCGAACCGGGCTGGCTGAGCCTGGCCTATGACCTGTGCTTCGCCCTGTTGCTGGGCTACATCCTCAGCGACGTGATCGACCTCGACCTCAGCCCGGCCTGCCTGAAGATCGCCCTGCCCAGTTTCCTGGTGCCGATGCTGGCCGGCCTGGCCTGCGCCCTCTGGCTGCTGCCCGGCGAACGCGGCTGGCTCGGTGCGCTAGGCATCGGCCTGCTGTTCTCCATCACCGCGATTCCGGTGCTCTACCTGTTCCTGCAGAGCATCGACTACCCGCAGGAAGCCAGCAAACGCCTGCTGCACGCGGCGATCCTGATGGATCTCCTGTGCTGGAGCCTGTTCGGCCTGGCCCAGGGCAGCAGCCACCCGGCCAGCCTGCTATGGCCGCTGCTGGCCGCCGCGCTGCCGCTGGCGCTGCGCCTGTTCCGGCTGCGCCATCCGCTGCTCTACAGCCTGCCGTTCTTCGCCCTGATGCTGCTGTTCCAGCAGCTGGGGCTCAACGCCCTGGTGTTCGGCATCGCCTACATGCTGTGCCTGGGCTGGATTAAACAACCCTTGGCCCTGCCGCTGCCGGAGCGGGCCTGGAAGCTGCTGCTGAACGGCCTGGCGGTACCGCTGATCCTCACCTGCGGCGTGCTGCGGGTGGACTTCCATGGCCTGGGTCAAGACTACTCATGGGCGCTTATCGCGGCCCTGCTGGTGCTGCCGGTGCTGAGCAAGGTACTGGGCAGCTGGCTCGGCCTGCACTGGGCCGAGCCGGGGGCCGCGGCGCGGGTGAAGTGGCACCAAAGCCTGCTGCTGAATATCCGCGGCCTCACCGAGATCGTCTTCCTCAACCTGCTCCTGCAACTGCAGCTGATCGATTCGCCGATCTACTTCGGCCTGCTGCTGATGAGCCTGTTCTCCACCCTGCTGCCGGCGCTGCTCGGCAGGCATGCCCACCACAACGAGGCACGAAGCCGCTATGAAGTCTCCTGAGCTCGAACAACGTCAGATCGTGGTCATCGGCGCGGGCCCGTCCGGCGCCATCGCCGCCGCCATCCTCAAGCGCCAGGGTCACGACGTACTGGTGCTGGAGCGCCAGCGCTTCCCGCGCTTCTCCATCGGCGAGAGCCTGCTGTCGCACTGCCTGGACTTCGTCGAGGAGGCCGGCATGCTCGAAGCGGTGCAGGCCGCCGGCTTCCAGACCAAGCACGGCGCGGCCTTCGCCTGGGGCGAGCGCTACAGCGAGTTCGACTTCCGCGACAAGTTCAGCGCCGGCCAGGGCTCGACCTACCAGGTGATCCGCGCCGACTTCGACAAGCTGCTGGCCGACCAGGCCGAGCTGCAGGGCGTGGAGATCCGCTACGAGGAAGAGATCTTCGCCGCCGACTTCGCTGGCGACTGCCCGCGCCTGTCGGTGCGGCGCCTGGCCGACGGCCATGAATATGAGGTGGAGTGCGCCTTCGTCCTCGACGGCAGCGGCTACGGCCGGGTGCTGCCGCGCCTGCTCGACCTCGACACGCCATCCGCCTTCCCGGTGCGCCAGGCGGTGTTCACCCATGTCGAGGACCGCATCGACCCGGCCAGCGGCTTCGACCGCGAGAAAATCCTTATCACCACGCATCCCACTCTCAGGGACGTGTGGTTCTGGACCATCCCGTTCAGCAACGGCCGCTGCTCGCTGGGCGTGGTCTGCGCCGCCGAGCACTACGAGGGCCGCCCGCAGGACCTGGACGCCTGCCTCAAGCAGTTCGTCGCGGAAACGCCGAGTCTCTCCAAGGTCTTGGAAAACGCCGTCTGGGATACCCCGGCGCGCGCCATCGGCGGCTACGCGGCCAACGTCAAGCGCCTGCACGGCCCGGGCTTCGCCCTGCTGGGCAACGCCGCCGAATTCCTCGACCCGGTGTTCAGCTCCGGGGTGACCATCGCCATGCGCTCGGCGAGCATGGCCGCCGGCCTGCTGCACCGCCAGCTCGGCGGCGAGACGGTGGACTGGGAGAACGAGTTCGCCATCCCGCTCAAGCGCGGCGTGGATACGTTCCGCGTGTATGTGCAGGGTTGGTACGATGGCAGCTTCCAGGACGTGATCTTCTACGAGAAGGCCTCGCCGGAGATCCGCCGCATGATCTGCTCGATCCTCGCCGGCTACGCCTGGGACCAGAAGAACCCCTATGTCGCCGAGCCCAAGCGCCGCCTGGGCGTGCTCGCCGAACTCTGCGCCCTGAACTAAGGACAGCCCAGCCGATGGAACGCGCCGCCGCCACCTATGTCGAGGAAACCCGCTTCGGTTTCTGGTTCCTGCAGAGCCACGTCTGGCAGCACCATGTGCTGCGCGTGGCGATCGACGACCTCAAGCGCCTGATCGACGCGCCGCTGCCGCAGGCACCGGTGCTGCTCGACGCCGGCTGCGGCCAGGGCCGCTCGTTCCGCCTGCTCGACGAGGCGTTCGCCCCGGCGCGCATGATCGGCCTGGATGCCGACCCGCACAGCCTCGACTGTTCGCGCGCCGAGGCCGAACGCCTGGGCCTCGATGTGCAGCTGATCGCCAGCGACTGCGCGGCCATCGACCTGGCCGATTCCAGCGTCGACATCCTGTTCTGCCACCAGACCTTCCACCACCTGGTCGAGCAGGAGCGGGCCCTGGCCGAATTCTGGCGCGTACTGAAACCGGGTGGCCTGCTGCTGTTCGCCGAGTCGACCAAGTTCTACATCGACACCTGGGTGATCCGCTGGCTGTTCCGCCACCCCATGCAGGTGCAGAAGAGCGCCGAGGAGTACCTGGGCATGCTGCGCCAGCAGGGCTTCCAGTTCACCGAGCGCAACGTCTCCTACCCCTACCTGTGGTGGAGCCGCGCCAGGGACTTCGGCCTGCTGGAGCGCTGCGGCCTCATGCGGCCCAAGCCGTTCGGCCAGCGCGACGAGACCCTGGTCAACGCGGTGGCGCGCAAGCCGTGATGCCGCGCGTCCTGCTGCTCGCCCTGGCCCTGCTGCTCGGCGCCTGCGCCGGGCATACGCCCGTGCCGCGCGAAAGCCCTCCGTTGGTCGCGCAGTTGCCGCTTAGCCTGCAGATCGAACGCCAGCAGGCCGGCACCCGGCAGGACTGGCTGCTGGTGCTGCAGGCCGAAGGCGAGACGCTGCGCTGGTCGCTGTTCGACCCGCTCGGAGTGCCCCTGGCGCGCCAGCTGCTGCACGGCGGCGAGTGGCGCAACGACGGCCTGCTGCCGCCGCATGCCGAGGCCCGCGAGCTGTTCGCCGCCCTGCTGTTCGCCCTCGTCGCCGATGAGGCTCTGCAGGCCTATCCGGCCGGCAGCTGGCAGCGCGGCGCCGATGGTCAGCGCCGGCTTAACCCGCACTGGCGAATCCGCTACCGTGGCGCACTGGATTTCACCCTCGCCGCCCCCGACCTGAGCTACCGGGTGCGCGCACTGAACCAAGAAGAAGGCGACTGATGCCCAGCTATCTCAATGCCCTCGGCCTGCTGTGCGCCCTGGGCGAAGGCAAGCAGGCGGTGGCCGATGCACTGCTGGCCGGCGACGCTACCGGCATGCGCGCCGAGGACGGCTGGGTCAGCGACCGCCGCCTCACCGTCGGCGCCGTGCGCGCCACGCTGCCGGCCATGCCGCAAGGCTTCGCCGCCGCCCATAGCCGCAACAACCAGCTGCTGCTGGCCGCGGCCCTGCAGATCGAGCCCGAGCTGCGCGCCGCCATCACCCGTTACGGCGCGGCTCGCGTCGGCCTGGTGCTGGGCACCAGCACCTCGGGCATCCGCGAGGCCAGCACGGGCATCGCCCGCTTCCTGCACGAGGGCGAGTTGCCCGCCGAATACGACTACGCCCAGCAGGAGATGGCCGCGCCGGCCACCTTCCTCGCCGACTGGCTGCAACTGGCCGGCCCGGTGTACTGCCAGTCCACCGCCTGCACCTCCAGCGCGCGTGCCCTGCTCAGCGCCCATCGCCTGCTGCAGCAGGGCCTGTGCGACGCGGTGATCTGCGGCGGCGTGGACAGCCTGTGCCGCCTGACCCTGAACGGCTTCTCGGCCCTCGAAGCGGTATCCGCCGAGCCGTGCAACCCGTTCTCGGCGAACCGCCACGGCATCAATATCGGCGAGGGCGCCGCGCTGTTCCTCATGACCAGAGAGACCAGCCCGATCGCCTTCTTCGGCGGCGGCGCCAGCTCCGACGCCCATCATATTTCCGCGCCTCACCCGGAGGGGCTGGGCGCCCGCGCGGCGATGCAGAAGGCCCTCGACTGCGCCGGCATCGAGGCCGGCGCAATCGACTATCTCAACCTGCACGGCACCGCCACGGCGCACAACGATGCGATGGAGAGCAAGGCGGTGCATGGGCTGTTCCCGGCCACCCTGCCCTGCTCCTCGACCAAGCCGCTGACCGGCCACACCCTGGGCGCCGCCGGCGCGCTGGAGGCGGCCTTCTGCTGGCTGGTGCTGAGCGAGCACAACCGCGACGGCCTGCTGCCGCCGCACCTGTGGGACGGCCAGGCCGACCCGGCGCTGGCGCCGCTGCGCCTGGTGCAGGCCGGCGAGCGTCTGGCACGCAACGGCGGGCGCCGGCTGATGAGCAACTCCTTCGCCTTCGGCGGCAACAACGTCGCGCTGATCCTGGGTGATGCGCCACAGCGAGACGCGCCATGAGCCCGTGGCCGATCGCCGAGCTGGTGCCGCATGCCGGCGATATGATCCTGATCGACGAGGTCGTCAGCTTCGCCGCCGAGGATATCGAGACCCGCCTCACCGTGCGCCCCGGCGGCCTGTTCAGCCAGGCCGACGGCAGCCTGCCGGCCTGGGTCGGCATCGAGCTGATGGCGCAGAGCGTGGCCGCCTATGCCGGCTGCCAGGCGCGCCAGGCCGGCCTGCCGGTGGAGCTGGGCTTCCTCCTCGGCACGCGCAAGTTCGAGTGCAATGTCGAGCGCTTCCCGGCAGGCAGCACGCTGCGCATCAAGGCCCTGCGCTCGCTGCAGGACGACAACGGCATGGGCGTGTTCGAGTGCCACCTGGAAGGCCCCGGCATCCATGCCGAGGCGCGCCTCAATGTGTTCCGCCCGCCCGAAGTGGCGAGCTATCTGCAAGAGCAAGAGCAATGACCGAAACAATTCTGGTAACCGGCTCCAGCCGCGGCCATGTGGCCCGAGCCAGCGTGGCGCGCCGTTTGCCGCAAGAAGGGGAAAGAGCCCATGACTGAAACCGTCCTCGTCACCGGCTCCAGCCGCGGCATCGGCCGGGCCATCGCCCTGCGTCTGGCGCGCGGCGGCTACGATATCGTCCTGCACTGCCGCTCGCGCCGTAGCGATGCCGAGGCCGTGCAGGCGCAGATCGCCGAGCTGGGCCAGCAGGCGCGCATCCTGCAGTTCGATGTGTCCGATCGCGCCGCCTGCCGCGCGGCGCTGGAAGCCGATGTGGAGCAGCATGGCGCCTACTATGGCGTGGTGTGCAACGCCGGCCTGACCCGCGACGGCGCCTTCCCGGCGCTGACCGACGAGGACTGGGACCAGGTGCTGCGCACCAACCTGGACGGCTTCTACAACGTGCTGCACCCGCTCACCATGCCGATGATCCGCCGCCGCAAGGCCGGCCGTATCGTCTGCATCACCTCGGTGTCCGGGCTGATCGGCAACCGCGGCCAGGTCAACTACAGCGCCTCCAAGGCCGGCGTGATCGGCGCGGCCAAGGCCCTGGCCATCGAGCTGGGCAAGCGCAGGATCACGGTCAACTGCGTGGCGCCCGGGCTGATCGACACCGAGATTCTCGACGAGCAGGTGCCGGTGGAGGAGATCCTCAAGATGATCCCCGCCGCGCGCATGGGCAGCGCCGAGGAAGTGGCCGGCGCGGTGAATTTTCTGATGTCCGAGGAGGCGGCCTATATCACCCGCCAGGTCCTCGCGGTAAACGGCGGGCTATGTTGATGAGTAATGGCAAACGAGTGGTCGTTACCGGCATGGCCGGTATTACCTCGCTGGGCAGCGACTGGCCGAGCATCTCGGCCGCCTTCAAGGAGGGCCGCAGCGGCATTCGCCGCATGCACGAGTGGGATCGCTTCGGCGAACTGAACACCCGCCTGGGCGGCCCGGTGGACGACTTCGTGCAGCCCAAGCACTGGTCGCGCAAGCAGACCCGCAGCATGGGCCGGGTGTCCAAGCTGGCGGTGTACGCCGCCGAGCGCGCCCTGGAGCACGCCGGCCTGCTCGGCGACCCGTGCATCCAGGACGGACGCATGGGCGTGGCCTGCGGCTCGTCCACCGGCAGCACCGACGAGATCAAGACGTTCGGCAATATGCTGCTCAATTCCGTGGCGGACGGTCTCAACGCCAACTCCTACATCCGCATGATGCCGCACACCACGGCGGCCAATATCAGCATCTTCTTCGGCCTCAAGGGCCGCCTGATCCCCACCTCCAGCGCCTGCACCAGCGGCAGCCAGGGCATCGGCTACGCCTACGAGGCGATCAAGTACGGCCGGCTGAAGATGATGCTGGCCGGCGGCGCCGAGGAGCTGTGCCCGACCGAAGCCATGGTATTCGACGCGCTCTACGCCACCAGCCTGAAGAACGACACCCCGCACCTGTCGCCGCGCCCCTACGACGCCGGCCGCGACGGCCTGGTGATAGGCGAAGGCGCCGGCATCCTGGTGCTGGAGGAGCTGGAACACGCGCTGGCCCGTGGCGCCACCATCCACGCCGAGATCGTCGGCTTCGGCTGCAACTCCGACGGCATCCACGCCACCAAGCCGGAACAGGCGACCATGCGCGGCGCCATGGAGCTGGCCCTGGAAGATGCAGGACTGGCCCCCGAGGCCATCGGCTACGTCAATGGCCACGGCACCGCCACCGCCCAGGGCGACGTGGCCGAAAGCCAGGCCACCAGCAGCCTGTTCGGCCCGCGCATGCCGATCAGCTCGCAGAAGAGCTTCCTCGGCCATACCCTGGGCGCCTGCGGCGCGCTGGAGTCCTGGTTCAGCATCGAGATGATGAACGGCGACAGCTACGTGCACACCCTCAACCTGGACGACATCGATCCGCAGTGCGGCGAGCTGGACTACCTGCGCGGCGAGTTCCGCCAGATGAGCCATAGCTACGTGATGAACAACAACTTCGCCTTCGGCGGGGTGAACACCTCGCTGATCTTCAAACGCTGGAACTGAAACCCACCCCACAGGGAGCCGTGCATGACCCGCAGTATCAAGACCCTCTGCCTCGTCCTGACCCTCGTCGGCGTCGCCGCCTGCAGCCGTCAGCAACCGGTGCTGACCATACACCAGCAGGTGCCGCCGCACGCCACCGCGCTGAACGAGCAGACCCTGCGGCCGGCGCTGATCCGCGCATTGGTGCGCTGCAAGTGGAGCGTCGAGCAGGAAGAGGCCAATCGCATCCTGGCGCGCATCGACTTCCGCGGCCACAGCGCGTCCATTACCCTCGACTACGTCGCCGACCGCTACGATATCCGCTACCGCGACAGCCACGACCTGGACTACGAGAACGGTAAGATTCACAAGCGCTACAACGCGCTGGTGAAGAAACTGAACCGGGCCATCCAGCAGGAAGTCCGTATCGCGCAGAACCTAAACACCCAGCCCCTGCAGTAGCCCACAAGGAGAGAGCCATGAGAAACCCATACTGGATCGTCGCTGCACTGTGCATGAGCCTGTTGCCGAGCGTCAGCCAGGCGCGTGACACCACCCACTTCCTGCCGTTCGAGCAGGTCCTGCAGGAGGCACTGAACGCCGGCCGCCTGGACGGCAGCGTGAAGTTCTACCTGGCCGGCAACAAGCCGGCCGGCGCCGTCAGCGTAGTGCGCTCGAGCGTGACCACCAGCCAGAAGACCAACGCCTTCAACAAGAGCGACGAGGCTGCCTGCTCCTGGGCCCTGCAGTCCGCGCTGATCCGCATGCAGAACGCCGCCAAGCAGGCCGGCGCCAATGCCGTGGTCAACATCGTCAGCAACTACAAGAACGTGGTCTACTCCGACGCGCAGAAGTACGAGTGCCACGCCGGCGCCCTCATGGCCGGCGTCGCGCTGAAGGCCGACTTGGCGAATGTGAAGTGAGCGGCCGAGCCGCACGATAGCCGGCGGCTACTGCGCGGCTCAGAAAAGATACGGCACGAACATCCGGCTGCGCGCCATGTAAGTGCCGTAGGCCTGGCCGAAATAGGCCAGGCACTCACGCTCCTCGCGGCGCGCGGCACACCAGAGCAAGAAGCTGGAGAGCAGCGCCAGCGGCACTGTCGCGGCATCCATGCGCTTGCAGGCGATGCCCCAGGCCAGCAAGAGCAGCGAGCAGTACATCGGATGGCGGATGTAGCGGAAAATGCCGCTGGTCACCAGCTGCGAGGTACGCTCGAACGCGAATAACTCGTCATCCTGGCGTCGTGCATCGGCCCGTCCATAGCGCCGCATCTGATAGATGCCCGCGAACAGCACCAGCAGCGACAGGCTGAGCAGCAACCAGGAGAGGCCCTGCAGAGCGTTGCGCTCATCGAGCCAGAACGGGCCGTTGCGGAGCAGCATGAGCAGCATCGTTTCCCAGGCCAGAAACCGATAGAAGCCATGGCTGCGCGGATTGCCCAGCGTGCGCCAGGAAATGCCCGCAAGCGCCGCGCTGAGCGCCACGAAAGCTACCAACTGCCAGATCGCCACCACTCCCTCCCTCGCCCCTGGGGGTAATTCCCTCTGTTACACTGCGCCGCCTGTACAGCCGACAGTTCGCCATGGATCGCACTCAACTGCACACATTGCTGCCGCACCAGGGCGATGCGCTCTGGCTGGATGCGTTGATCGATCATGATGCCACGCGCATTCGCGGCCTCAGCGCCTGGCGCCACCTCGACAAGCTCGGCAGCGATGCATCCACGGACCTGCTGTTCGAGGCGGCCGCACAGCTATGTGCCGCCCATGGTGCCTTATACGGCGAGACGGATGCCATCGAAATGGCCCTGGTCGGCAAGCTGTCGCAACTGCAGCTGCACACGGGCCTGCGCCGGGAGGACGCGCCATTGCTGGTGAGCGCCCGGCAAGAGGCCGTGAGCCCCGCGGGGGCCCGCTACAGATTCGCCATCCATGCCGACACCCAGCCCGTGCTGGACGGCACCCTGCTTCTGGTGCTCGTCCGTGCTTGAGCTCAAGAACCTCGGTTTCCATTACCCGAGAGCGGAGCAGCCGGCCCTGCAGGCCATCGATCTGCAGCTGCAGGAAGGCCAGTGCCTGGGCCTGCTGGGCAGCAACGGGGCCGGCAAGACGACGCTGCTGTCCCTGCTCTGCGGCACCCTGCCCCTACAGCAGGGCGAGGTGCGCTGGGACGGCCCGCGCAGCCTGGGCCTGGTGCCCCAGCAGCTGGCCTTCTATGCCGAACTCAGCGTCGCCGAAAACCTCGCGCTGTTCGCGGACCTCTACCGGCTGCGTGGCGACCAGCGCCGCCAACGCCTGGAGCTGTGCATCGCCAGCAGCGCCCTGGAAGACAAGCTCAAGCGGCGTGCCGCCCGCCTGTCGGGGGGCGAGCAACGGCGCCTGAACTTTGCCATAGGCCTGCTCCGGCCCGCCCGCCTGTACCTGTTCGACGAAGCCACCGTCGGGGTGGATGCCGGCAGCCGCCAGTTGCTGCTCGAGGCCGTCGACCAACTGACCCGCGAGGGTCATGGCGTGATCTACACCAGCCACTACCTGGACGAAATCGAGCGCGTGGCGGGGCGTGTTCTGCTGCTGCATGAAGGCCGCGTACGCCTGGACCTGGACAAGCGGCAGCTGCTCGATGCCGGCCATGGCCTGGTGCTGGAGTGGCCCGAACAGCTCCCCCCGGGACTGCTGGCACTGACCGAGCAACTGCGACTGAGCGTGGAAATGCTGCCCTCCGGCCTGCGCATCGCCAATCTGGACTGCCGGCAACTGCTGGCCATCACCCAGTTCGTGGCCCACCAGGCGACACCGCCCAGCCTGCTGCGCTTCGGCCGCCCATCGCTGGAGCAGCTCTACCTGAGCCTCAATGGGGGCCGCCTATGAGCCCGCTCCTGGCCCTGGTGCGCAAGGAATGCCTGCTGCTGCTGCGCGATCCGCACGCGCTGGCCGTCCTGTTCATCATGCCGATTCTGTTTCTCGTGCTGATGGCCGCCGCTCTGTCCAACTATCTGCGCGATCAGCCGCCGCCCCTGACGCTGGTGCTGGAGGTCCCCCAGGCCAGCGCTGCCTCGCGGTTCTTCCAGGACGCGCTGCTGGCCCAGCTGCCCGGTAGCACCCTGCTGCCCCGCAGCGACGACGCCCTGCCGCGCATTCGCCTGGCCCGGGACTTCTCCGACACCCTGCTGGACATTCCCCACCGGGGGCCAATGCTGAGCTTCCCGGCACGCGCCGACGGCCAGACGCGCCAGCGCCTGCGCGGCGCACTGGCCATCGCGCTGGCCCAGACCCGCCTACTGGCCTATCTGGAGGACAGTGGCGCACTGCCGGAGCAGATGAGCGCCGAGGAACGCTGGCAGCTGATTCGCCAACGCACCCAGAGCGAGATCAGCGAGCATCAACTGCTGAGCAGCGGCGAGCTCAGCGGCAGGGCCAATGCCAGCCAGTTGAGCGTCCCGGCCTGGCTGATCTTCGGCATGTTCTTCGTCGCCCTGCCGATGGCCGGCGGCTTTCAGCGCGAGCAGCAGAGCGGCACCCTGCTGCGTTTCCGGGCACAGGGGCTGAGTTCGGGCCTGCTGGTGCTGAGCAAGCTGCTGCCCTATCTGGCCATCAACCTGATCCAGTTCGGCCTGCTGCTGGCCATCGGCGTGCTGGTCCTGCCGCTGCTGGGCCTGAGCGGCCTGCAACTGCCGGGCGAGCCCCTGGCCTATCTCCTCCTGGCCCTGTGCCTCAGCCTGGCCGCCTGCAGCCTCGGGCTGCTGCTCGCGGCCCTGGCGCGCAGTGGCGAGCAGGCGTTGCTGCTCGCCGGAGGCCTCAATATCATCCTCGCCGCGATCGGCGGCATCATGGTGCCCAAGAGCGTGATGCCCGAGGCCATGAGCCACCTGGCGAACATCTCGCCGATGAGCTGGGCGCTGGACGCCTTCCTGACGCTGCTGGTGGGCCAGGGCGGCCCGCGCGACATCGCCCCTGACTGTGCCCGCCTCCTGCTGTTCGCTATCCTGCTGGGCGGCAGCGGCCTTTATCTGTTCCGCAAACGAGTGCAGCAAACGCAATGGATGACTCATTACTAGAACAACGACTCAAGCAATTGCTGATCCGTGAGTGCGACAAGGAAGACGACATCGACTGGCAGGGCATCGACGACAACGAGCCCCTGTTCGGTCAGCAGAGCCGCATCCAGATGGACAGTCTCGACGCCCTGCAGGTGTCCCTGGCCCTGCAGCAGCACTATGGGGTGCGCATCGAAGGTGCCAAGGACGGCCGCCGCATCCTCAACAGCATCGCCAGCATTGCGGCCTTTATCCGGCAGCGCGCGTGACGCCCGTCTACCTGCAACGCGGCGCCCTGCACTGTGCCCTCGGCGCCGACCTGGCGGCCGCCGGGGCGGCCCTGCAGCGCGGCGAGCGGCCCAGGCCGGACAGCTTCCAGTTGCACGAGCTGCAGCAGGCGCGCCCCTATCTGCGGGTTGCCGCGCCCGCCGAAAGCCGAGAGCGACGCCTGAACCGACTGATAGGCGAAACCCTCGGCGACGCGGAGCAGGAGCTGTCCGACTGCCTGCTGATCCTCGCCAGCACCGGTCTCGACATCGGCGACCTGGAAAACCTCGCGCGTGACAACGGCGGCTTTCTCCCCGAGCACTCGACCCCCCTCGACCTGCTGGCCGACCTGTTGCGCCAGGAGTGGGGCTTCGCCGCGGCCTTTACCCTCAACACCGCCTGCACCAGCGCCGCCAATGCTCTGCTGTATGGCGCCCGCCTGCTCGGCGCGGGCCTGTATTCGCGGGTCCTGGTACTGGCCTTCGAGACGCCCAGCGCCATCGCCCAGCAGGGCTTCGGCGCCCTCGACCTGACCAGCCCGAGTGGCTGCTATCGCCCCTTCCACCCCGAGCGTGACGGCCTGATCCTGGGCGAAGCCTACGCCGCCACGCTGCTGGGCAAGGCACCCGGCGCCACACCGCTGGCGCGACTGCTCGGCGGCTTCAGCGCCTGCGACACCAGCAGCCTGACCACGACCCGCGAAGACGGCAGCCACATCGACTGGGTCATGCGCCAGGCCCTGCGCAGCGCGGGCGTCGCGGCCCGGCAGGTCGGCCTGGTGAAGCTGCACGGCACGGCGACCGGCGCCAATGACCGCGCCGAAGAGAACGGCGTGCGCCTGCTGTTTGGCGATGCCCTGCCGGCCCTGTGCGTGCTCAAGCCCTGGCTCGGCCATACCCTGGGCGCCTGCGGGCTGAGCGAAAGCCTGCTGATGCTGCAGAGCCTGGCGCGCCTTCCCGCGCTGGATTACGCCGACGCCGCCATGCTGCCGCTGAATGGCGAGCCCCTGACAGTCGCCACCGATGCCTACCTGCTGGCCAACTTCTTCGGCTTCGGCGGCAACAACGCCAGCCTGGTGCTGCAGGGCTGCGCGGGAGCAACGGCATGAGCTCGGCAATCGCAGCCTGCAGCGTGCACGGCCCGGCCAGTTGCTCCGAGAAGGAGCTGAAGGCGGCCCTGGGCGCGTGGCTGAGCGCGCCACCCCGCCGCATCGACCGCCTGATCCTGCAGGCCCTGCTCTGCACGGCGCCCCTGCGGGAGCGGGTCGACAGCCGCTGCGGCCTCTACCTGGCGGCGTACCACCCCGCCCGTACCACCATGGGCTCGCTGCTCGACGCCGTGTGCGTGCATCGGCGCCAGCCCAAGCCCTTCGAATTCGTCAACAGCGTGAGCAACGCCGCCGGCTTCCATGTCGCCCAGCAGCTGGGGCTGGAAGGACCGAACCTGTTCATCGGTGCGGGGCCGCAGGTCTGGCGCCACCTGCAGGCACTGGCCGCGCTCGACCTGAGCGAGGGCCTGATCAGCCAGGCGCTGCTGGTGGTGATCGACGAGGCAGACGGATTCCGCGCTCAGGCCGTGCTGATCGACGGCGTGTCGCAGGCCGGCGACTTTGCCGAGCTGAGCGCCGCCATCGAGCCCCTGGACATCCGCCTGTAGCCCATCAGCCCTTGCGCTTGGCCCAGGCGCCCAGCTCCTTCATCAGCACCCGTTCCTGGTCGGCAATGGCCCGCAGCATATCGGCGATGGGCGTGAAGCTCGGCGCCTCCCCCTTGCTGCGGCTGGCGCGCACGCAGGCCGAGGCGAACTGGCGCCAGTCGTCGCCCACGGCCGTCAGGCGCGTCGAGGCTTCCCGCAGGGTGGCATCGCCAAGCTTCTCGCCGGCCTCCTGCAGGAAGCTGGCGTACATGAAGCGGAACCCGGCGCCACCGGTGCCGATTTCCTCCTGCATGCGCACGATATGGGTGAGATACAGGCGGTTGTACTTGGCCTGCGCCGGATCGAGCGCCTCGATGCAGCCGGCCAGATGGCGGATACCGCGAATGCCGATCCAGGGCAGCGGCATGCCATCGAGGATGCGCGAAGTGGAGAGCAGGCTCTGGCGGATCAGACGCTCCCAGTCCTGCTCCGGCGAGACATCGTCCAGGTAGTACATCAGGCCCTTGGCCGCCAGCGCGCCCTTGGCGAAGCGCGCCTTGTGCAGGTCGGCGCTGGCGCAGCGCACCGGCGCCTCGAACACCGGGTCGCTGAGCAGGTACTCGTCGCCCTCGCGGCCATAGGCCAGAAGGTTGTGGGCGTTGAAATGGAAGCGCATCTCCGGCGGAAAGTACGGCAGCCAGAACACCGAACTCTGCAGGCCGGCCAGACGACCGCTGTCCAGCAGCGCATCCAGCGCCTGACGGCCCCGCTCCGGGCTGGAGAAGGTACGGCTGGTCAGGCGCGCACCCAGGCGCTTGCTCAGGGTCTTGATCAGGTGCCGCGGCGGCATGCGATAGGCGATCAGGGGCATGCCGCCCAGCTTGACGATCGGCAGATAGGCGAAGGCCAGGCCGGACGCCAGGCCGAAGGCCATCGGCTCGCTCATCGGCAGGCCGGCATGGGTCAGCAGGCTGGCCATCACCCCGCTTTCACAGTGGGCGCTCTGGCGGTGCACGAACGCAGCAGTCATGGCAGTTCTCTCTGGTAGCGACGCAACTCGTCGACGGACAGGCCGAAGGCCTCGGCGTAGCGCGCCAGCAGCGAGCTGCTCAGGCGGCGATAGATGGCGGGACGAAAGTGCCGACGCACCCGCCACTGCCACAGACCGGTGATCTGCGACAACGCCGGCTCGTCCATGCGGTAGCGGTACATCAGGCACTTCAGCGGAGACAGCTCGCCCCGCTGCCAGCCGGCCAGCGCCTCGGCCTCCTGGGCCTCCAGCTCGGCCACGGCGAGCCGGGTGGCATAGGCCTCCGGTTCCCAGCCGTCGCTCTGCGCACCCCGGTAATGCCCCGCCTCGTCGACCGCATACACCAGCTTGCTATGGCCGCCGTAGGTGGAGCTGCGGTCCTGGGGAACTTCGTCAAGCTTCATTGCCGACCACCGTCAGGTGCATGAAGGCACTGGAGAAGCGCCCGCTCTCCGGCACGTAGCACAGCAGCCGCTGGCCGCTGCGCAGCTGGCCGCCATTGAACAACTCTTCCAGCATGATGAAGATCGAGGCGGCGCCGGTATTGCCCTTGCGGGTCAGGTTGGTGAACCAGCGCTCGCCGGGAATCGGCAGGTCGGCATTGGCCAGGCCGACGGCCAGGGGCTCGCGGAAAAACTCCGAGGAATAATGCGGCAGGAACCAGTCGATGTCGGCCACCCGTAGCTCGCGACGCGCCATGATGCGCCGCAGGGCCTCCTCCACGGTGTACTTGACGATGTTGTCGTTGAGCAGTTTGACGTCCTGCTTGATCGCCATGACCGAGCGACGCGCCCGCTCGCCGGCCTCGAAACGGCTCCAGCCTTGCAGGCGCCCCGCCTCGATATCCGCCCCCGCGTACATGCATGTGGGCATGCGGTCGGCAAAGGAGATAATGTCCAGCCAGTCGATGCGCAGGCTCAGGCCCTGGGCATTGGGCCGGTCCTGCAACAGCACCGCGCCGGCGCCGTCGGACAGCATCCAGCGCAGGAAGTCCTTCTCGAAGGCAATTTCCGGGTGGCTTTCCAGCGCCTCGGCCCGGCTCTCGTACTCGGCGTCGAAGTTGCGCGCCTGCATCAGCGCCGAGGCCACTTCCGAACCACAGGCCACGGCATTGCGGCTCTCGCCACTGGCCACGCTCATCCAGGCGTATTTCAGCGCCGTCATGCCGCACAGGCAGATACCGGCCGTGGTGACGACCTCGCAGGGCGGGTTGCCCAGCTCACCATGCACCATCACCGCATGCCCCGGCATCACCTGATCCGGCGACGAGGTACTGGCGACCAGACAATCCAGCCCATCCAGCCGGAAGTCCCCACCCTGCAGCCCGCGAATGGCCTCGGCGCTCAGCTGCGCATTGTTCATGCCGGGCTCGCCCGTGCGCGGGTCGATCACATAGTGGCGGCTCTGGATACCATTGCGCCGCAGCACCAGCTTGCGCGCCCGCGACGGCTTGCCGCCGACCATGCCCAGACGCGCCTCCATCTGCTCGTTATCCACCGGGTCGAACGGCAGGCAGGCACTGATGCGATTGATGAATACGGGTGCTACCACGGCAATACCTCGGGTCACTTCACTCGCCGGACGGCCCGGCGAAGTAGGCCTTCTCGCGCTCGATGCGCGCTCTGAACAAGGGCGCCAACAGCTTCTTCAACACAGCGCTGAGCGGCACCACGGTGAGGATAAGACAGATCAGGAAGACGATGTACAGGACCAGCCCGACAGCCCTGCGCCGACTCTTCTGCGGGCCGATGGACGACAACAGACGGCTCCACAGGGTGAAACTGCGATTGCCGACCCTCTCACTGGCGATCAGCCTCTCGTCCACTTTCACCGCCCCCAGGCCCGTCAGCATCGGCCGCTCGATGGGCGAGCGATCCGCCAGCAGGCGCTGCGCCATGGCCTCACCGAAGCGGCTCGCCCGCACGATCTCGGCCTCGTCGATCCCCGCGCGCGGCACCCAGGCGTAGGGCTTCTGCCGCCCGGTGAACATCCACAGGGGGGTGGAGAGAAAGCTCGCCGCGGCACCGCAGGCATCGGTCAGGACTATGTTGTCCACCAGCCGCGCGCCCAGTTCCTGCAGGCGCGCCTTGACCTTTTCCTGGGCCATCAGCCACATGTTGCGGCAGCCGATCAGGCTGACCACCGGCGTCCCCTGCAGCAGGCGGGCGGCCTCCGGCGAGGCCAGAAAGCTGGTGCACGGCAGCGATGGGGAGAGGAACCAGACCTGGTAGGCGAGGATCACCAGGTCATAACGCTTGTCGGCGTCGACGGCCAGCGGCAGCAAAGGCTGCGGCCGCATCAGCACGGTTTCCGGAAAGATGCGGAAGAACCCGAGAAAGGGCCAGGGGAAAGGAAAGGCTTCGGCAGGCCGGAGCGGCAGGAAGTCGACCCGAATGCCTTCGCGCTCACGCAAGGGCGCGCAGACCGATTGCACCACACGATCCAATTGGCCAGTCTGAGAAAAGTGGACGACTAAAACCTGGCGCATCCGCAACGCATTCCCTGCAAAATGGCGCAATTATGCCACAGAGAATTCTTCAAACCGTAACCCGGCCATGCCGGCTGTGCCTGCTGGCGCTGCAGCTGGTCGGCCCGCCGGTCTATGCGGGCGATCTACTCGTCCAGGTAGAAGGCTCGACCGAGCCCGCCCCCCTGCACCTGGCCCTGGTCCCCGCCGAGCAGCAAGACTGGCAACCCATCCTCAAACAGCTCAGCGGCAGCGAGCCACAGCTGCGCCTGGACGACTTGCCGCCGGGGCACTACGCCCTCCAGCTGTTTCAGGACCGCAACGGCAACGGCAAGCTGGATCTCAGCCCGCGCGGCATCCCGCTGGAGCCCGTGGGCTTCTCCAACAATCCATCGCTCTTCGCGGGAAAGCCGAAACCGGCCGATGCCCGTTTCGAGCATGGCGCAGGCGACACACGGCTCAATGTGCGCCTGCAGCAGCCACGCCCCCCCAGGCAACGCACCGAGGCAAAGCCTCCGCGCGCTGGAGAACGCTAGGAGCTAGGCGTGGTACTGTGCCGACAGCTCGTGCACGGCCTCGAAGAAGGCCTTGGCGTGCTCCGGCGGCACTTCCGGAGTGATGCCGTGACCGAGGTTGAACACCTGGCCAGTGCCCTTGCCGTAGGCGGCGAGGATGCGCGCCACCTCGGCGCGGATGGCCGCCGGCTTGGCGTGCAGCACCGCCGGGTCCATGTTGCCCTGCAGCGCCACCTTGGCGCCGACGCGGGCACGCGCGCTGCCGATATCGCAGGTCCAGTCCAGGCCCAGGGCCTCGGCGCCGCTGTCGGCCATGGACTCCAGCCACAGGCCGCCACCCTTGGTGAACAGGATCACCGGCACGCGACGCCCGTCGTGCTCGCGGATCAGGCCGTCGACTATCTGCTGCATGTAGCGCAGGGAGAACTCCTGGTAGGCCGCCGACGACAGCGCGCCGCCCCAGGAGTCGAAGATCTGCACGGCCTGGGCACCGGCCTCGATCTGGCCGTTGAGGTAGACGGTGATCGAGCGGGCCAGCTTGTCGAGCAGGGCGTGCATGGCCTGCGGGTTGTCGTAGAGCATCGCCTTGGACTTGCGGAAATCCCTGCTCGATCCCCCTTCGACCATGTAGGTGGCCAGGGTCCAGGGGCTGCCGGAGAAGCCGATCAGCGGCACGCGGCCGTTCAGCTCGCGGCGGATGGTGCGCACGGCGTCCATCACGTAGCCCAGGTCCTGCTCGGCGTCGGGGATCGGCAGCGCCTCGATATCGGCCATGCTGCTGACCACCTTCTTGAAGCGCGGTCCCTCGCCGGTCTCGAAGTACAGGCCCTGGCCCATGGCGTCGGGGATGGTGAGGATGTCGGAGAAGAGGATCGCGGCATCGATCTGCGGGTAGCGATCCAGCGGCTGCAGGGTGACCTCGCAGGCCATCTCGGGGTTCTTCATCAGGCTGACGAAGTCGCCGGCGCGGGCCCGGGTGGCGCGGTACTCCGGCAGGTAGCGACCGGCCTGGCGCATCATCCACACGGGCGTGACATCGACGGGCTGCCTGAGCAGGGCACGGAGGAAACGGTCGTTCTTCAGGACGGACATCGGCAGAATTCCTGGAATCGGCAAGGAGGCAGCGGGAGCATGCGCGCGCGGTGCGGCGGCTACTCCCTTCTCGCGGGCGGGCCAGGGGCCAGGCCCCGGCACAGAAAAAGTGCGGGCATTTTCGCAGAGCGCACAGCAAAAGGCACGGCGAGCGCCGTGCCTTTTGTCTATCGCGACGATTTGCCGCGACGCCCGTAGGCTGGGTTAGCCGCAGGCGTAACCCAGCGCCTGAGTCGTGCTCCACCCATCCTACGAGCGGGCTCCGTCAGGGCGCTGGGTTTCGGCGCATGGCGCCTCTACCCAGCCTACGGCCGGCCGCGACCATTCATCCCGCAGCGACCGGGCCTGGCAGCGTTCAGACACCCAGGTAGTCGAGGATGCCTTCTGCGGCGTTGCGGCCTTCGAAGATCGCCGTCACCACCAGGTCGGAACCGCGCACCATGTCGCCACCGGCGAAGATCTTCGGGTTGCTGGTCTGGTGCTTGTACTGGTTCTTCTCCGGCGCCACCACGCGGCCCTGGCTGTCGGTGTCGATCTTGAAATCGGCGAACCAGGCGGCCGGGCTCGGACGGAAGCCGAAGGCGATCAGCACGGCCTCGGCCGGGATGATCTCCTCGGAGCCCGGGATCGGCTCGGGGCTGCGACGGCCACGGGCATCCGGCTCGCCGAGACGGGTCTCGACCACCTTGACGCCTTCCACCTTGTCTTCGCCGACGATGGCGATGGGCTGGCGGTTGAACAGGAACTTCACGCCCTCTTCCTTGGCGTTCTTCACTTCCTTGCGCGAGCCCGGCATGTTCTCTTCGTCGCGGCGGTAGGCGCAGGTCACGGCCTTGGCGCCCTGCCGGATGGAGGTGCGGTTGCAGTCCATCGCGGTGTCGCCACCGCCCAGCACCACCACGCGCTTGCCCTTCATGTCGATAAAGTCCTCGGGGGACTTCTCGAAGCCGAGGTTGCGGTTGACGTTGGCGATCAGGAAGTCCAGGGCGTCGGTCACGCCCGGCAGGTCCTCGCCCGGGAAGCCGCCCTTCATGTAGGTGTAGGTGCCCATGCCCATGAACACGGCGTCGTACTCATCCAGCAGCTGCTGCATGGTCACGTCCTTGCCGATCTCGGTGTTCAGGCGGAACTCGATGCCCATGCCGCTGAAGACTTCGCGGCGGCGGCTCATGACGTGCTTTTCCAGCTTGAACTCGGGGATGCCGAAGGTCAGCAGGCCGCCGATTTCCGGGTTCTTGTCGAACACCACCGGGGTCACGCCGTTGCGCACCAGCACGTCGGCGCAGCCGAGGCCGGCCGGACCGGCACCGATCACGGCGACGCGCTTGCCGGTCGGCTTGACCTTGGACATGTCCGGACGCCAGCCCATGGCGAAGGCGGTATCGGTGATGTACTTCTCCACCGAGCCGATGGTCACCGCGCCGAAGCCGTCGTTGAGGGTGCAGGCGCCCTCGCACAGGCGGTCCTGCGGGCACACGCGGCCACACACTTCCGGCAGGGTGTTGGTCTGGTGGCTCAGCTCGGCGGCGGCCAGGATATTGCCTTCGGAAACCAGCTTGAGCCAGTTCGGAATGAAGTTGTGCACCGGGCACTTCCATTCGCAGTACGGGTTGCCGCAGCCCAGGCAGCGGTGCGCCTGGTCGGCGGCCTGGGCGGGCTTGAAGGGTTCGTAGATTTCCACGAACTCCTTCTTGCGCTGGCGCAGCAGTTTCTTCTTCGGATCCTTGCGCCCGACCTCGATGAACTGGAAGTCGTTGTTCAGACGTTCGGTCATTTCAAAACCTCTTAACAGCGGCGGCAAGCTTCAAGCTGCAAGCCGCAAGACAATCACGTGGGGCCGGCAAGCCCTTGCTGCTTCTAACCTGCAGCCTAAGGCTTGCCGCTTGCCGCTGTTTCATTGCGGGTTGGCACGGGTGCTGGAGAGCAGCGAGCCGAGGCTCGCCGCCTTAGGCTTGACCAGCCAGAACTTGCGCAGGTAGTCCTCCAGATTCTCCAGCAACTGGGTGCCCCAGGGACTGGCGGTCTCGGCCACGTATTCGCTCAGCACGGCGCGCAGGTGGCTGCGATAGGCCTCCATGGCCTCGTTGCTGATGCGCTGGATCTCCACCAGCTCGTGGTTGACGCGGTCGACGAAGCCGTTGTCCAGGTCCAGCACGTAGGCGAAGCCGCCGGTCATGCCCGAGCCGAAGTTATAGCCGGTCTTGCCCAGCACGCAGACGAAACCGCCGGTCATGTACTCGCAGCAATGGTCGCCGGTGCCTTCCACCACGGCATGGGCGCCGGAGTTGCGCACGGCGAAGCGCTCGCCGGCGGTACCCGCGGCGAACAGCTTGCCGCCGGTGGCGCCGTACAGACAGGTGTTGCCGACGATGGCCGACTCCTGAGTCTTGAACGGGCTGCCGGCCGGCGGAACGATGACCAGCTTGCCGCCGGTCATGCCCTTGCCGACGTAGTCGTTGGCATCGCCTTCCAGGCGCAGGTGCAGGCCGCCGGCGTTCCACACGCCGAAGCTCTGGCCGGCGGTGCCCTTGAACTTGAAGGTGATCGGCGCGTCCTTCATGCCCTGGTTGCCGTGAGCCTTGGCGATTTCGCCGGACACGCGCGCACCGATGGAGCGGTCGCAGTTGCAGATGTCCAGCTCGTATTCGCCGCCGGTCTTGCCGGCGATGGCGTCCTTGGCCAGCTCGACCATCTTCTCGGCCAGCAGGCCCTGGTCGAACGGCGGGTTCTTCTCCACCTCGCAGAACTGCGGTTTGTCGGCCGGGATGTGCTCGCTGGCCAGCAGCGGGGTCAGATCCAGGTTGCCCTGCTTGGCGGTCTCGCCCGGCAGCACTTCGAGCAGGTCGGTACGCCCGATCAGCTCGCCCAGGCTGCGCACGCCCAGCTTGGCCAGCCACTCGCGGGTGTCCTCGGCGATGTAGGTGAAGTAGTTCATCACCATCTCGACGGTGCCGATGAAGTGGTCCTTGCGCAGCTTGTCGTTCTGCGTGGCCACGCCGGTGGCGCAGTTGTTCAGGTGGCAGATGCGCAGGTACTTGCAGCCCAGGGCGACCATCGGCCCGGTGCCGAAGCCGAAGCTCTCGGCGCCGAGGATGGCGGCCTTGATCACGTCGAGGCCGGTCTTCAGGCCGCCGTCGGTCTGCACCCGCACCTTGCCGCGCAGGTCGTTGCCGCGCAGGGTCTGGTGGGTCTCGGCAAGGCCCAGTTCCCAGGGGCTGCCGGCGTACTTGATCGAGGTGATCGGCGACGCGCCGGTGCCACCGTCGTAGCCGGAGATGGTGATCAGGTCGGCATAGGCCTTGGCCACGCCGGCGGCGATGGTGCCGACGCCGGCCTCGGCCACCAGCTTGACCGACACCAGCGCGGCCGGGTTGACCTGCTTGAGGTCATAGATCAGCTGGGCCAGGTCTTCGATCGAGTAGATGTCGTGGTGCGGCGGCGGCGAGATCAGGGTCACGCCCGGTACCGCATAGCGCAGCTTGGCGATCAGGCCGTTGACCTTGCCGCCCGGCAGCTGGCCGCCCTCGCCGGGCTTGGCGCCCTGGGCCACCTTGATCTGCAGCACTTCGGCGTTGACCAGGTATTCCGGGGTGACGCCGAAGCGGCCGGTGGCGACCTGCTTGATCTTCGAGCTGCGCACGGTGCCGTAGCGGGCCGGGTCTTCGCCGCCCTCGCCGGAGTTGGAGCGCGCGCCGAGACGGTTCATCGCTTCGGCGATGGCCTCGTGCGCCTCGGGCGACAGGGCGCCGAGGGAGATGCCGGCGGAGTCGAAGCGCTTGAGCACCTCGCCCAGCGGCTCGACCTGATCCAGGCTCAGCGGCTGCTCGGCCAGCTTGAGCTGGAACAGGTCGCGCAGCATCGATACCGGACGCTTGTCGACCAGCTCGGCGTACTCCTTGTACTTCTCGTAGCTGCCCTGCTGCACCGCTTCCTGGATGGTGCGCACCACGTCCGGGTTGTAGGCGTGGTATTCGCCGCCGTAGACGAACTTGAGCAGGCCGCCCTGCTGGATCGGCTTGCGGTTGTTCCAGGCCTCGTGAGCCAGCAGCTTCTGCTCGCCCTCGATGTCGACGAAGCGCGCGCCCTGGATGCGGCTGGCCACGCCACGGAAGCACACTTCGGTGACCTCGTCGGCCAGGCCGACGGCCTCGAACAACTGGGCGCCACGGTAGGAGGCGATGGTGGAGATGCCCATCTTCGACAGGATCTTCAGCAGGCCCTTGGCGATGCCCTTGCGGTAGTACTTGAACACCTCGTACAGATCGCCCAGCACTTCGCCGGTGCGGATCAGGTCGCCCAGCACCTCGAAGGCCAGGAACGGATACACGGCGGAGGCGCCGAAACCGACCAGCACGGCGAAGTGGTGCGGATCACGCGCGGTGGCGGTCTCGACCAGGATGTTGCAGTCGCAGCGCAGGCCCTTCTCGGTCAGGCGATGGTGCACGGCGCCGGTGGCCAGCGCGGCATGCGCCGGCAGCTTGCCCGGGGCGATATGGCGGTCGGTGAGGACCAGCAGCACCTTGCCGGCGCGCACCGCTTCCTCGGCCTGGTCGGCGATATTGCGGATGGCCGCTTCCAGGCCCAGAGACTCGTCGTAGTTGAGGTCGATGATGTGGCGCTCGAAGCCGGGAGTGCTGAGGTTCATCAGCGCGCGCCACTTAGCCGGGGAGATCACCGGGCTGCTCAGCATCACGCGGCTGGCGTGGGCCGGGGACTCCTCGAAGATGTTGCGCTCGGCGCCCAGGCAGATCTCCAGGGACATGACGATGGACTCGCGCAGCGGGTCGATCGGCGGGTTGGTCACCTGGGCGAACTGCTGACGGAAGTAGTCGTAGGGCGAACGCACGCGCTGCGACAGTACCGCCATCGGGGTGTCGTCGCCCATCGAGCCGACCGCTTCCTGGCCCTGCTCGCCGAGCGGGCGCAGCACCTGGTCACGCTCCTCGAAGGTGACCTGGAACATCTTCATGTACTGCTTGAGGCGGTCGCTGTCGTAGAACGGCGAGCCGTGGTCGCGATCTTCCAGGCTGGCCTGGATGCGCACCGCGCCCTGACGCAGCCACTGCTTGTAGGGGTGGCGCGACTTCAGGCGGTTGTCGATGGCGTCGGTGTCCAGCACCTGGCCGGTCTCGGTGTCCACCGCGAGGATCTGCCCCGGGCCGACCCGCCCCTTGGCGATCACATCTTCCGGCTGGTAGTCCCATACGCCGATTTCCGACGCCAGGGTGATGTAGCCGTTCTTGGTGGTGACCCAGCGCGCCGGGCGCAGACCGTTGCGGTCGAGCAGGCAGACGGCGTGGCGGCCGTCGGTCAGCACCACACCGGCCGGACCGTCCCAGGGCTCCATATGCATGGAGTTGTATTCGTAGAAGGCGCGCAGGTCGGGATCCATGGTCTCGACGTTCTGCCAGGCCGGCGGAATGATCATGCGCACGCCGCGGAACAGGTCGATGCCACCGGTGACCATCAGCTCGAGCATGTTGTCCATGCTCGAGGAGTCGGAACCGACACGGTTGACCAGCGGGCCCAGCTCCTCCAGATCGGGAATCAGGTCGTTGGCGAACTTCAGGCGACGGGCCTGGGCCCAGTTGCGGTTGCCGGTGATGGTGTTGATCTCGCCGTTGTGGGCGAGGAAGCGGAACGGCTGCGCCAGCGGCCACTTCGGCAGGGTATTGGTGGAGAAGCGCTGGTGGAACACGCAGATGGCGGTCTGCAGGCGCTCGTCGCCGAGGTCCGGATAGAACTGCTGCAGGTCCGCCGGCATCATCAGGCCTTTATAGATGATGGTCTTGTGCGAGAAGCTGCAGATGTAGTGATCGGCATCGGCGGCATTGGCCACCGAGGAGCGCCGGCGGGCGCTGAACAGTTTGATGGCGAACTGCTGATCGTCCAGACCTTCGCCACCGACGAACACCTGCTCGATGATCGGCAGCCGCTCCAGGGCCAGGCGACCGAGCACGCTGGTGTCGATCGGCACCTTGCGCCAGCCGATCAGCTGCAGGCCGGCGGCCTCGATCTCGCGGTTCATGTTGGCGCGGGCGGCCTCGGCCCTGGCCGGGTCCTGGTTGAAGAACACCATGCCCACGGCGTACTGCTGCGGCAGTTCGCTGCCGAACTCGTCCTTGGCGACGGCGCGCAGGAACAGATCGGGCTTCTGGATCAGCAGACCACAACCGTCACCGGTCTTGCCGTCGGCGTTGATACCGCCGCGGTGGGTCATGCAGGTCAGGGCTTCAATGGCAGTCTTCAGCAAGTGATGGCTCGCCTCACCCTGCATGTGGGCGATCAAACCGAAGCCGCAGTTATCCTTGAACTGATCAGGATGGTACAGACCTGCTTTCATAGACACTCTCACCAGGCTGCCTCTTTGCAGAGGCAAATTGCTTTCTAATTCATTCACCCAGCTGCCGGCCGCGCAGGACTGTGCCCCAGCTTGGCGCAGGCAAAGGGGGGTCATTGTACATAGCGACCCAGGCCGTCACAAATTTTCGTGACGGCCAAATGAAAACTTCTGTCGCTTAGGCGAAAGGCGAAGACCGGATGACCGTGCTAGCACCCGCCGGTCACCAAATGAAAGGCGGTTCACGCACCCTCAACGGGCCCGCACCGCCTCCTGCTGGATGCTGGCGAAGCTACGCGGCCAGGGCTTGCCGGCCTGCACGCTGGCCGGCAGCGACTTGATCGCAGCCTGGGCGGCCGCGCGACTGGAGAACTGCCCGTAGGTCACCACGTAGAGCGGCTGCCCCTGGTGCAGCTTCTTGAAGTAGCGGTACTCGCCGCCGTTCTTGCTGACGAAGGCCTGGGCGCTGCTCTCCGAGCGGGTGCCTAGTATCTGCAGGGCATAGTTGCCAGCCGGACGCCCGGCATACCAATCCCCTGCGGCGTTCGCCGCACTGGCGACGGACGCCGGCTTGGGCGCGGGAACGGGTGCCGGTTTCGCGGCTGGCTTGACCTCCGGCTTGGGCGGCGCAGCCACCACCGGCTTGGCGACGGGCGCGGCAGGCGGCTCTGCAGTCACGGCCGGAGCGCTGGCGACCGTGGGCACCACGGGCACCGGAACCGGGGTCGCCACCGCGGCCGGGGGTGGCGTCTCGACGACTTCGCCCTCCTCGCCCTCGGCCATTCCCGAGGCCTGCGCCAGCGGCTCGCGAATCACCGGCTGGGCCTCGCCGACCAGCGGCAACGGCAACGGCTGCGTGCTGCCACTGAACTCGACGTCGGTGCCTTTCGCGGCAGGCGCGGGCTCGACAACCGGCTTGGCAGCATTGACCGTAGCGGGCGCCTGCTGCGGCACCAGCTCGATCGGCGTCTCGCCCACCACCGGTGGCGTGCTTTCGGTCTTGCCCTGCATCAGCCAGGCGGCGCCAAGCGCCACCGCCACCACAGCCAGGGCCAGCAGGTGCTTCTTCGGCAGCCCCGCGCTCGCCACGCCACCGCGCGCACCACGACTGGCCAGCATCGCCTCGACCAGCACGTCACGCGCGGCCTGGTTGATGCCGCCCGGCCAACCGCCGGAGCTCAAGTGGATATCGACGATCTGGTCGTCGCTGAGCAGATCGATACCCTGCCCCGCACCATCGAGGCGCTGCGCCAGATACTCGCGGGTCTCATCTTCGCTGTAGGGCAGCAGCTCAATGGCATGAAAACGCTCCTCGCCATCGGCCAGCGCCTCGAGCCGCGGCAGCAGCTCGCTCTCGGCAAACAGGAATACATGTGGCCGGCCATCGGCGCTGCCGGCCGCCAGGGTGAACAGGGCCTCCAGCGCCGCATCGGCGAGCTGCTCGGCATCGTCGACCAGCAGGTAGACCTCCTGACCGGTGAGCGCCAGCTGCGCCACCTGGGCCAGGATGCTGCGCACATCCATCTGCTGCAACCCGAGCCCCTGCGCCACCTGGCGCAGCACCCCGGCGACATCGCCGGCGCCGCGCGCCGACACCACCACGGACAGCACCGCCTGCTTGTTGGTGCTGGCCACCAGCGCCTGACGCAACAGCGTCTTGCCGCTGCCATGCGGCCCCGCCACCACCAGCAGCAGCTGGCTGTAGCGCGCCAGGTGATGGAGCTGGCCGAGCACCGGCTTGCGCTGTGCGGGAAAGAAACGGAAGCCCGGCACCCGCGCCGCAAAGGGATCGTGGGTGAACTCGTAATGTGCGAGGAAAGCCTCGTCGGCGTGCAGACTGGTCATGTAGCTCTCTTAATTTTCAAGCCGATCCACCAGCGCGCGATAGTCGGCACGCAAGGTGGCATCCAGAATCTCGCGCGGGAAGTCGTCGGTGATCACCGCCTCGCCCAGCCGGCGCAGCAATACCAGGCGCAGACGCCCATCCAGCACCTTCTTGTCGACAGCCATGTGCTCGAGAAAATCCTCGGGGCGCATTTCCTGCGGCGGCACCACCGGCAAACCGGCGCGCCGCAACAGGCGAATGCCGCGGTCGCGATCGGCCTCGGAGATCCAGCCGAGTCGCGCCGACATCTCCAGCGCCATCACGGTACCCGCCGCGACCGCCTCGCCATGCAGCCATTCGCCATAGCCCATGTGCGTCTCGATGGCATGCCCGAAGGTGTGGCCGAGGTTGAGAATCGCCCGCAGGCCCGATTCACGCTCGTCGGCTCCGACCACCCGGGCCTTGGCCGCGCAGGAGCGCTCGATGGCCTCCATCAGGGCCTCGGGCTGCAGCGCCCGCAGCGACTCGACATGCACCTCCAGCCAGGCGAGGAACTCCGCATCGCAGATCAGGCCGTACTTGATGACTTCGGCCAGGCCGGCGGACAGCTCGCGCGCCGGCAGCGTGCCGAGCACCGCGGTATCGATGACGACCGCCTTGGGCTGATAGAAGGCGCCGATCATGTTCTTGCCCAGCGGGTGATTGATGCCGGTCTTGCCGCCTACGGAAGAGTCCACCTGTGACAGCAGCGTGGTAGGCACCTGGATGAAGTCGACGCCACGCTGGTAGCAGGCCGCCGCAAAACCGGCCATGTCGCCGACCACTCCGCCGCCTAGCGCGATGATGGTCGTCTTGCGGTCATGGCGCGCCTGCAGCAGCCCATCGAAGATCAGCTGCAGCGTTTCCCAGTTCTTGAAGCTCTCGCCATCCGGCAACACCACGGAAGCGATATCGCGCCCGCCCAGGGACTGGCGGACGGCTTCCAGATAGAGAGGCGCAACGGTCTCGTTGCTGACGATGGCCACCTGACGCCCCGCCAGATGCCGGGTGAACAGTTCGGCACGAGCCAGCAGCCCGGAGCCGATGTAAATGGGATAGCTGCGCTCGCCGAGATCGACTGTGAGTGTCTGCATGAGGCCCCCGAACAGAAAGGGCGTAGGATACCGCAGATGGGGCCGCCCTTTAACGGGGCGGCAACGCTTTCAGACGCTCGACGATTTCCTGCACGACCAAGCGCGGGGGACGCTCGTCCGTCTCGATCACGATATCCGCGATCTCCCGATAGAGCGGGTCGCGAATCTCCATGAGATTGCATAGCACCTTGCCCGGCTCAGCATTGCGCAACAGCGGCCGATTGCGATCCCGCGAGGTGCGCTCCAGCTGCTGCTCGACCGAGGCGTGCAGGTAGACCACACGCCCCCCCGCACGCAACGCCTGCCGGTTCTCGGGCCTAAGCACCACGCCACCGCCGGTGGCGATCACCACGCCATCCTGCAGACAAAGCTCCGCAATCATGGCCTGCTCGCGCTCGCGGAATCCCTGCTCGCCCTCGACATCGAATATCCAGGGAATATCGGCACCGGTACGCTGCTCGATTTCCTTGTCCGAATCCTTGAACGGCAGCTTCAGCTCTTTGGCGAGCAGCCGCCCGATGGTGCTCTTACCGGCGCCCATCGGGCCTACCAAGACTACGTTCACTATCTTACTTACTTACAGCAATAGCCTGATTGTTCATGATCCTCGGAGTGATGAAGACCAGAAGCTCACTCTTCTCATCTCTTACCGCATCGCGGCGGAACAGACGCCCGACAAAGGGAATATCACCGAGGAGCGGGACTTTCTCAACCACCTTCGACTGCGTGTTAGAGAATACGCCGCCAATCACAATGGTCTCACCATCCTCAACAAGAATCTTCGCATTAACCTCGTTCTTGTTGATGGGTGGAACGCCATTCACCTCACGCTCGTAATCAGGCTCGTCCTTGTTAACCTTCACCTCCATGATGATGCGATTATCAGGCGTGATCTGGGGAGTAACCTCCAGGGAAAGTGCGGCCTCTTTAAAGGAAACGGAAGTCGCACCACTGGAGCTAGCCTCTTGATACGGAATCTCCGCGCCCTTGAGTATCTTCGCGGTTTCCTTGTCAGAAGTAACGACCTTAGGCTGGGAGATAACCTCGCCGTTGCCACTCGCCTCCATGGCACTCAACTGCAGATCAAGGATGGCATTGTCCGTGATAAATCCAATACCTATACCGGCAGTCGCCTCCTCAGCCCCCATATCGACAAAGGGCACGGGAACGTTACTATCACCATTCTTTGTGGTCGGCCGAGTACACACACCAGCAAACGGCCCGCAGCTCGCGCCAGCCAGATCCTTAATCCCAGTGGCCCCATCCTTACCATAGCTACGCCACTTGGACCCCGCGCCCCCCAGGGTCCCCCCCCAGCGGACGCCAATGTCCTTCTCATAACCGACAGAAGCCTCGACTATGCGAGCCTCAATCATCACCTGACGCACGGGGATATCAAGCTGAGCCACAATCCTGCGCAACTCGTCCAGACGATCCTGGGTCTGATAGGCAATAATGCTGTTCGTTCTGTCATCAACAGTCACGGTGCCGCGCTCACTAGCCGCACCACCTTCGGTAGCCGCAACCGACTGGAAAAGAGTTGCGATATCTGCAGCCTTGGCATAATTAACCTGGATCAATTCACGACGCAGCGGAGCCAGCTCTGCAATCTGATTCTGCGCCTCAAGTTCCTGGCGCTCCCTGGCGGCAATTTCATCGGCGGGCGCGATGAGAAGAACGTTACCGACCTTGCGCTTATCCAAGCCCCGGGTTTTCAAAACCAGATCCAAAGCCTGATCCCACGGCACATTCTGCAAGCGCAGGGTGATGTTCCCCTGCACGGTATCACTGGCAACCAGATTCAAGTCAGTAAAGTCGGCAATCAGCTGCAGAACCGAGCGAACGTCTATATCCTGGAAATTTAGCGAGAGCTTCTCACCGGAATACGCGAAACGCTCTTCCCGACGCTTCTCGACATCCGCCTGACTCAAGGGCTTGACACTTATCGTCAGCTTATTATCCGCCTGGAATGCCAAGTAGTCGTAGTAACCTTGCGGCTCGATGCTGATGCTTGCCCCACCACCTTGAGATGATGCACTAACAAACTGAACGGGAGTCGCAAAGTCCTTTACATCCAAGCGTACACGCAAGTTTTCCGGAAGCTCTGTTTTTGCGAAATTCAGGCGAATCTTACCGCCCTGCTCCTCGATATCGGCCTGAACGGAGGGGTCGGACAGCGCGATAACGACATTACCCTCGCCCCCTTCGCCACGCTGAAAGTCAATCCCGCTTATCGCACGCCCGGAATGCACTGCCTTAGGCTTGGCGACGGATGGAAGCGTGGTCACTGACGCAGCGGAGGCCTGCGCAGTCGAACCGCCGACAACTACATATATGTTATTGCCATCCGATCTCGTGCTGTACGGCGCCAAGGTGGCGAGATTAACGATCAGCCGGGTTCTATCCTTGGCCTCGACTACCGTGACACTCCGGGCATTACCAACGCCCAACTCGCGATTCTTGAGACCCAACTCATTCGTCACACCCGGCAAATCCAGCGCGATACGAGCCGGTTGCTCGATGGTGTAGCCGCGTGGCGCGGCCACAGGCTCGTCGAAACCAAGCTTCAACTCAATCTTGTCACCCGGCAGCGACACCACGTCAAGAGTCTTAAGCTCTGCAGCCCAACTCGATGTAGCCAACACAGCAGCAAGAATCGAAACACCACTGCGAAGAAGAGGGTTATTCATCGACGACTTCCGTTCAGCAGACTCGTAATTATTCTTCATAACAACCCCGGCACTATGTGCGCTCTTTGAGAGTGATACTGCGAGGACGCTCCAGCCACCCCCCTTCACCGTCAGGAACTATCTCAACAACATTAATCTGAGACTCATCGACAGAGAGAATACGTCCGTGATTGCGCCCCAGATAATCGCCAACCTTGACTCGATGCACGCCACCGGCTCCACGCACCAAACCATAGACACCACCATCCTTCGCCAGGGTTCCTACCATCTCGAATGTCTCAATATTGAACCCTTCGAGGAACTGCTTAACCCTGGTTTCGTCCGGCTTAACGTCCTTTGAGCCCTTCTGGCGCTGGCCAAGATCCACTTTCACTGGAGGCTGAAACGGGCTCCGTAACCCAGCCGCGGAATATGTGAAAGCCTCATAGGGCTGGAACTTCGGCAAAGGCTCGATAGCACCTTGAGGGCGCGCCCGCACTTCATTCATAAAAGACTGGAGATCGGAAAAGTCGCCACTTCCACCGCACCCTGAAATGAGAACCATGCAGATGCACAAACTTAGCCTATGGGCCCTACTCATTTCTTAAGCCCCTCATCATTGTAGCGATACGTCTTCGCCAGAATGCTCATTTTCAGCCTAGAAGTCCCAGCCCCTTCATTACTATCCGGAAGCTTAATTTCGAAGTCATGCAGAGTGACAATCCTAGGCAGACTGGCGACCCCACTTACAAATGTGGCCAAGTCGTGGTAACTACCCACAACAGATATCTGTATGGGCAGCTCTATGTAGAACTGCTGAACCACCTCCGGCTGAAGTTTGATCTCCTCAAACTCCAAGCCGCTCCCCAGACCTGTGCGAGTGATATCTTCCAACAACCCAGGAACCTCAGTATCGCTGGGAAGTTGTCGCAGCAGGGTGCCGAAGGACTCCTCCATTTCTTTCATTTGCGCTTTATATGCATCGAGATTGGCAGCCTGAAATGCCTTCGCGGAGAACTGCTCTTTCAGGTTTGCTTCCTCAGCACGATGCTGGTCCAGTCCAGACTGCAAGTCCTTGAGGTAGAAATTGAAACCCAGGAACAGCGCCACGACCAGAATCAAAATGCATGTTATGACTTTGACAGCAGCCGGCCATGAGCCGAGGTTGTTGACATCGAGATCCGCAAGATCGATCTTTTTTAGCGACTCAATAGACTCAGCAAGGCTCATGGTTTCTTTCCACCTTTCTTCTGGGCCGCGGCCTTATTATTCACCGCGCTCGCCGAGGCCGACTCCTGCTGGCCTTCACCAGGCTGGGTCTGTTGAACGTTCAGATGAAAAACGTTAGCTTGATCGACCGCTCCAGCAGTGATCGCCTTAACCTCGGTAAGATTGGGCGCAGTCAGCCAGTCCGAAGCATCCAGATTGCGCATCAAGCTAGACACCCGATTGTTAGACTCGGCAGCCCCGACAATCGCAATATTCTTATCTACCCGTTTCAACTCAGTGAAGTAGACACCATCGGGTAGAGTGCGCACTAATTGATCAAAAATTCGACCAATAATGGGGCGATTGCCCTGCAGATCTTGAATGATCTTCATCCGCTCCAATAGCTGGGCACGCCGCTCCTTGAGCTCCTTGATCTCTTTGATACGCGCATCAAGAACAGCTATTTCCTTCTTGAGGAATTCGTTACGCGCATTCTGCTGCTCGATAGCGGCATTCAGATACTGCCCACCGAGAAACACCAGTCCACCGGCAATCAGGAGAGTAGCCCCCATAGCCGCGACGAAACGCTGCTTGCGCTCTTCGCGCAGCTGGTCGCGCCAGGGAAGTAGGTTGATCCGTGCCATCAGTCGAAACTCCTCATCGCCAGACCACAGGCAATCATCAGTGACGGCGCATCGCTAGCCAGTGCGCCGGCATTGACCTTGCTCCCCAGCGCCATGTCGGCGAACGGATTGGCCACCAGAGTGGGAGTGCCGATCTTCTGCTGAATCAGACGATCCAGATCGGGGATGGACGCCGTGCCGCCGGCGAGCAGGATGTAGTCGACATCGCTGAATTGCCCGGCCGCGAAGAAGAACTGGAGGGAACGCGAGACCTGCTGCACCACGGCCTCCTTGAACGGCTGCAGCACTTCGCTCTCGTAGTCGTCGGGAAGTCCGCCCTGCTTCTTGGCCAGCCCTGCCTCCTCGACAGACAGGCCGTAGCGGCGCTGAATCTCTTCGGTGAGCTGACGACCGCCGAACAGTTGCTCGCGGGTGTAGATGGTGCGGCCGTTGTTCAGCACGCTGAGGGTGGTCATGGTGGCGCCGATATCGACGACCGCCACGGTCAGATCATCGACGCTTCCACCCAGCTGGGACTCGAGCAGGCCATAGGCCCGCTCCAGCGCGTAAGCCTCGACATCGACCACCTTGGCCGTGATGCCGGCAAGCCCGAGGGCGGCCTCCCGCACCTCCACGTTTTCCTTGCGGCATGCCGCCAGCAGCACTTCGACTCGCTCGGGATTGCGCGCAGCGGGGCCCTGCACCTCGAAGTCGATGGAGACCTCTTCGAGCGGGTAGGGGATGTACTGATCGGCCTCGATCTTGAGCTGGTTCTCCAGCTCGTCGTCATTGAGACCGGCCTCCATCTCGATGGTCTTGGTGATCACCGCGGAGCCGGCCACAGCGACGGCCGCGGTGCGCACACCGGTCTTGGCCTTGCTGAGCACACGCGAAAGGGCCTGCCCGACCCCCTCCAGCTCGGCGATGTTCTTCTCGACGACGGCATTCGGTGGGAGCGGCTCGACGGCGTAGGCCTCTACCTTGTAGCGGCTTCCGGAGCGACTCAATTCAAGGAGCTTGACCGAGGTCGAACTGATGTCGATCCCCAGAAGCGTGTTCGCTTTCTTATTGAAGAGCCCTAGCACGACCGATTTCCTATCTGCATCCGAGACTTACGGACTATTTATGTTTTTCCACATTAAATAACAGTCTTGACAGAAGCGCAAATGGCTCCCCTGCAAAAAAACCGCTTATAATGTGAACAGTTTTCCCCTTTGCGCACTGCGTAACACTTAACCCATTCTTTTATCTGGAATTCCACGAACCTTGATGCGTTTGCTGAAGTTTGCATGGTGGTCCTTCGTCGCCGTTTTTTGTGGTCTGATCCTCAGTTTCAGCGGCGCCTTCCTCTATCTTAGCCCCGGTCTCCCTTCCGTCGAGTCGCTGCGCAGCATCCAGCTGCAGATCCCTCTGCGGGTCTACAGCCATGATGGCAAGCTGATTTCCGAGTTCGGCGAAATGCGCCGCTCGCCCATCCGCTTCGAGGAGATACCCACGGATTTCATCCGCGCCCTGCTGGCGGCAGAAGACGACAATTTCGCCAACCATTATGGCGTCGACTTCACCAGCCTGATGCGCGCTGCTACGCAGTTATTGGCCAGCGGCGGGCACATCCAGACCGGGGGCAGCACCATCACCATGCAGGTGGCGAAGAACTTCTTCCTCACCAGCGAGCGCAGCTTCTCGCGCAAGATCAACGAGATCCTCCTGGCCCTGCAGATCGAGCGGGAGCTGAGCAAGGACGAGATCCTCGAGCTGTACGTCAACAAGATCTACCTGGGCAACCGCGCCTACGGCATCGAGGCGGCGGCCCAGGTCTACTACGGCAAGTCGATCCGCGAGCTCAGCCTCGGCCAGCTGGCCATGATCGCCGGCCTGCCCAAGGCGCCGTCGCGCTACAACCCGCTGGTCAACCCGCAGCGCAGCAAGGAGCGGCGCGACTGGATCCTCGGTCGCATGCACAAGCTCGGCGCCATCGACCAGGCCCGCTACGAGGCAGCTCTGGCCGAGCCGATCGATGCTCGCCACCACGTCCAGCCGGTGGAACTGAACGCGCCCTACATCGCCGAGATGGCCCGCGCCGAGATGGTCGGTCGCTATGGCAGCGAGGCCTATACCGAGGGCTTCCGCGTCACCACCACGGTGCCGGCGGCACTGCAGGAGGCAGCCAACCGCGCGCTGCACGACGGCCTGATCGCCTATGACCAGCGCCACGGCTATCGCGGCCCGGAGACCCGCCTGCCCGGGCTGACCCGCGAGGCCTGGCTGGCGGAGCTGGCCAAGCACAGAAGCATCGGCGGCCTGCAGCCGGCCATCGTCACTCAGGTGGAAAAGAGCGGCATCATGGTGCTGCTGCGCAACGGCGAGGAGCAGCCGGTGGCCTGGGACAGCATGAAGTGGGCTCGCCCCTTCCTCAACACCAACAGCCTCGGCCCACGCCCGCGACAGCCGGCCGATGTCGTGCAGATCGGCGATCTGGTGCGCGTCGAGGTGGACGCCGAGAACCAGGCCCTGCTGCTGCGCCAGGTCCCGGCGGCGCAGAGCGCCCTGGTCTCGCTGGACCCGCAGAACGGTGCGATCCGCGCTCTGGTCGGCGGCTTCTCCTTCGAACAAAGCAACTACAACCGCGCCGCTCAGGCCAAGCGCCAGCCCGGCTCCAGCTTCAAGCCCTTCATCTATGCCGCCGCGCTGGACAGCGGCTTCACCGCCGCCAGCCTGGTCAACGACGCGCCCATAGTGTTCCAGGAGGCCGGCATGGAGGAGGCCTGGCGACCGAAGAACGACAACAACACCTTCCTCGGCCCGATTCGCATGCGCGAGGCCCTGTACAAGTCGCGCAACCTGGTGTCGATCCGCCTGTTGCAAACCATCGGCATCGACTACGCCCTGGACTACATCAGTGCCTTCGGCTTCAACCGCCAGGACCTGCCGCGCAACCTGTCGCTGGCCCTGGGCACCGCCGGCCTCACGCCGCTGGAGATCGCCGGCGGCTGGAGCGCCTTCGCCAATGGCGGCTACAAGATCCAGCCCTACCTGGTCGAGCGCATCGACAGCCGCGACGGCAAGCCCCTGTTCATCGCCAACCCGCCACGCACGCCGCAGAGCGCCCAACTGGTCGAAGAGCAGGGCGCCACGCTGCGGCTCGAGGAGCCCAATGCCGAAGTGCAGCAGCCGATCGTTGCCGAGCAGATCCTCGACGAGCGCACCGCCTACATCATGACCAGCATGCTGCAGGACGTGATCAAGCGCGGCACCGGGCGCCGCGCCCTGGCCATGGGCCGCGGCGACCTGGCGGGCAAGACCGGCACCACCAACGAGTCCAAGGACAGCTGGTTCTCCGGCTACAACGCCGACTACATGACCACCGTCTGGGTCGGCTTCGATCAGCCGGTGAGCCTAGGCCGCCACGAATACGGCGGCACCGTGGCCCTGCCGATCTGGATGAGCTACATGGGCGCTGCGCTCAAGGACAAGCCCGAGCATCTGCCGCCTGAGCCGGCCGGGCTGCTCAGCCTGCGCATCGACCCGGTGAGCGGCCGCGCCGCCTCGCCCGGCGCACCGGACGCCTACTTCGAGCTGTTCAAGAGCGAGGACTCGCCGCCACCGATGAGCGAGCTGGACCCCCTGCTCGGCATCCCCGGCAGCCCGCTGCCCGCGGACGAGGCGGCGCCTTTCGACCTGTTCTGACCGGGCGCCTGCGCTGCTCCGCGGCCGAGCAGCGCAGAACCCCACCGGCAGGGCCCTGCTACAATGCGCGCCACTCTCCCTGCAGGCCCTCGCCGTGACCACCGCCTTCGCCTCCCTGCCGCTGTCCGCCGCCATGCGCGACAACCTCGCCACCCTCGGCTACGCCGAGATGACGCCTATCCAGGCCGCCAGCCTGCCGCTGATCCTCAAGGGCCGCGACCTGATCGCCCAGGCCAAGACCGGTAGCGGCAAGACCGCCGCCTTCGGCATCGGCCTGCTGCATCCGCTCAATCCGCGCTTCTTCGGCTGCCAGGCGCTGGTGCTGTGCCCGACCCGCGAGCTGGCCGACCAGGTGACCAAGGAGCTGCGCCGCCTGGCCCGTGCCGCCGACAACATCAAGATCCTCACCCTCTGCGGCGGCGTGCCGCTGGGCCCGCAGATCGGCTCGCTGGAGCACGGCGCGCACATCGTCGTCGGCACCCCGGGGCGCATCCAGGAACACCTGCGTAAGGGCAGCCTCAAGCTCGACGGTCTCAACTGCCTGGTGCTGGACGAAGCCGACCGCATGCTCGACATGGGTTTCTTCGACAGCATCGCCGAGGTCATCGAACAGACCCCGGCGCGGCGCCAGACCCTGCTGTTCTCCGCCACCTACCCGCCGGGCATCGAGCAACTGGCCGCACGCTTCCTGCGCGAACCGGAGCGGGTACAGGTCGAGGCCCTGCACGACGACGAGCAGATCGAGCAGCGCTTCTACGAAATCGAGCCGAAGCAGCGCCTGGAGGCGGTGATCCGCCTGCTGCGGCACTTCCGCAAGCAGCCGGCGCTGACCTTCTGCGCCACCCGCCAGCAGTGCGACGAACTGGCCGCGGCGCTGGAGGCGGAGAAAATATCCGCCGCCGCCCTGCACGGTGACCTGGAGCAGCGCGAGCGCGACCAGGTGCTGACTCTGTTCGCCAACCGCAGCCTCAGCGTGCTGGTGGCCACCGACGTGGCCGCCCGCGGCCTGGACGTGGCCGGCCTGGAGCTGGTGATCAACGTCGAGCTGGCCCGCGATGTCCAGGTGCACGTGCACCGCATCGGCCGCAGCGGCCGCGCCGGCGAGAAGGGCCTGGCCCTGTCGCTGGTCACCCCGGCCGAGGCCTATCGCGCCCAGGCCATCGAGGAACTGCAGGGCGCGCCGCTGACCTGGCAGCTGCTCGGCGAACTGAAGGACAAGGGCGAGGCGCTGCTGCCGCCGATGCACAGCCTGTGCCTGGCCGCCGGACGCAAGGACAAGCTGCGCCCCGGCGACATCCTCGGCGCCCTGACCGGCGAGGCCGGCATTCCCGGCGACCAGGTCGGCAAGATCGCCATCTTCGACTTCCAGGCCTATGTAGCGGTGGATCGCGCCATCGCCCGGCAGGCCCTGCAGCGCCTGCAGAGCGGCAGGATCAAGGGCCGTGCGGTCAAGGTACGCATGCTCTGAGAGATATCAGTCGCCGGGCTCCAGGCCGTGGCGCCGATAGATGCGGGCATAGCTGCCGTCCGCCCGCATCGCGGCCATGCCGCGATTGAAGTCGTGCACCAGCTGCTGATGCAATGGATGGCTGCGCCGCACCAGGATGTGCAGCCCGTTCTCGCTCAGCGGCGTCGCGACGAACTCCACCGAGTTGCGAATCTCCTGCAGGTCGCGGTTGAGGTGATGCTGCGCCACCAGCTCGTCCTCCAGGGTCAGCTGCACCCGGCCGGCCGCCAGCATGCGCGCGCCCATGGCGAACTCCAGCACCGGCACCTTGCTCAGCTGCTGCGCTGCGTCGAAGGCCGCGTCGTAGCTGTAGCCGCGCACCACGGCGATGCTGTACGGGAGCAGGCTGTCGAGGCCGGTGAATTCGATCGGCATGCCGGCGCGGCGCAGGAAACGGATGCGATTGACCAGATAGGGCTCGGAGAACAGGCCGTAACGGGTGCGCTCGGCGCTGTACCAGGCCGCCACTATCACGTCGTAGTCGCCCTGCTGCAGCCCGCGCAATACCCGGGCCCAGGGCACCTCGACATATTCGGTGGTATGCCCGCCACGGCGCAGGGCGGTGCTGACCAGGTCCACGGCCAGGCCGCCATTGGCCAGTCGCTCATCGGTGAAAGGTGGCCAGGAGTCCCCCGCCAGGCGCAGATGCTCGGCCATGACCGCCCCTCCCAGAAACAGGGCGATCAACAGCAGCGCACCACGCAAAGCACCCATGCCCGACTTCCGACTACGAGGGACTGGCTTTCAGACTAGCCCCGCACGAAGCCACCCGGGCGACCGTCCGGCGGCGCGGCGCAGGCCAGTTCGCACCCCGCGCCGGCAGGCCGGCCTATCTGTGCCGCCCGTCACCCACGGCGCCGTAATAAAACTGGCATACCTCCTGCTTAGTATCTGACATCTCCGGTTTTGGGGACCTTGGTACAGGCAGGCCGGGGAATCCCCTCTTTTACACCCCTAGCAGAAGGGCCGCATATGCGGCCCTTCTGCGTTTCAGCGGTACAGCTCGCGGCGGAAGATCAGCGGCGCCGCGCCCTTGTAGATGCCGAAACTGGCCAGGCCCCGCGCCAGCTGGCGAGTGGCGCCATCCCAGGGATACTGCAGCCAGGCCGGAGAACTGGGGAAGCTGACCTGCAGCGAACCGTCGTTACCGGCCCCGGGCGCACTGAGCGACAGGCTGCCGCTACCCGCCAGCGGCCCGCTCAGGGTAGGCGAAGTCTCGCCCGCCGCCAGATTGCCGGTGTACTGATCCAGTGCAGGCGCGCCCAACACGGTGCAGGTGTCCATCCCCTCGGTCAGGAATGCCCCGCCGGCGACGTTCTGCCAGCTTTCCAGGTACAGCGGCAGCTCCAGGGCCTGCAGCTCGGAACCGTGGGCATTGCCGATGCGCAGGCGGCCGAGACGCACTTCGCTGCCGGGGGCCTGGGCGAAATCGTAGGCATAGTCCTCGCAGCCGCTGCCGCTACCCTGGCAGGCGCCGTCCGCATCGGTCAGGCTCGCCGCCGCGAAACTCTGCCGCACCCGGGCGGTGAAGGGCAGCTCGCTTGGGCCTGGCACGCCGACCGTGTAACTCAGGGTCTGGCCGCTCCAGCGGTAGACGCGCGCACCATCGCCATCGTCGGCCCCCTGCGTGGCCAGGCTCGCCGTGCCGCTGGCAGAGAGGCGCCCCGCGGCATCGAGGGCCGCCACGCCCGTGCTGGAGGCATAGGCACCCGCCGCCGGCGCGGCCAGGCGCCAGAAGGCGCCGCGGTCGTAGTTCTGCGTCACGCCTCCGGTGCGGTTACGCGCGGTCACCGTCAGCGACGACTCGCGGCCGGCGGCGAAGGGGATAGGCTGGCCCTGGTAGCTGAAGGCGCCGCAGGCCGGGGCCAGGCTGGCATCGCCGCTGGCGGAGAGGTAGGCGGGGATGAGGCGCCCGATCAGCCCACTCTCGCCGCCGCCGACCGACTCGCCGAAGTAGCCGTTCACCGGCGGCGTGGCGCTCAAGCGGAACACGCCCACTTCGGAAAGAATGCCGGTGGCCGTGGTCTGGTCGCCCAGGACATGGGCGTAGGTAGTTGGCGCCAGGCTGCCGGCGACACCCGGCGAGGGCGCCTGCAGGCTGTGGCCGAGGGCGATGTTGCCCAGCTGAAAGTTCGGCGTGGTGATATTGCCCGTGCACAGCGCCGCGGCCGTCAGGGGCTCGCCGTCACTCTCCCAGCCCACCGCGCGGATGCGCAGCGGGAAGCTGTCGCCCGCCGCCCTGAACTTCGTGCAACTGCCGCTTACCCCGGCCAGGGTGCAGGTCGAATCGGTCTCCAGGCACAGCCCATAGGGTTTGCTGAGGAACTGGGTGGAACCGCTCATGACCAGCCCGGCGTCGCCGGTGCCGGCGCTGCCACTGTAGTTCGCGGCAAGCGTCATGAGCCCGGCATCGTCGTAGCGCACGGTCAGCGGCGCCGTGCCGCTGCTGTCGAAGGCCAGGGTCAGCGGCACCGGCGCGGCGCCGACGCCGGCACCGTTGACCTGCAACGAGCGGCTTCCGCTGGCCGGGTCGACATAGCCCGCGGTGAAATTGACCGTGCGGCTAACGCTGGCGAAGCCCGGCACGCAGGCCTGGCTGCTGTCGGCCTTCTTCACCGCGCGCAGGGTCGCCGCAGCAGGCTTGGCCGCCAGCAGGGTCGGCACCTGCAGCACGAAGCCGCTGTCGACGAAGTTCATCTGGCAACTGCTCGAGCTGCCGAGCCGGCAGCTCGAGCCGGCGGACGGTGGCGGGCTGGTGCCGGTGGCGCTCAGCGTCAGGCTCGCCGGAGTGCGCTGGCTGAACGACAGGCTGCCGCTACCGCCACTGAAGGTGAGGCTGCCGACGGCTACCCCGTTGGCCTGCAGGGTAGTGGTCACGCTGCCGCTGTACAGGCTGCTGCACAGGCTGTCGAAGCAGGCCTGCAGGGTGACGCTCTCGGGGCTGCAGGTGAGCCCCTCGCCGTCGTGGAGGATGCGGATATGGTCGAAGACCACGCAGCTGTGGGTGGCCAGCATGTCCTGCACCACGGCGGCGTTGCTGATCTCGTGGTTGTAGACCCGCACGCTGTCGAAGATGCCGTTGGCCGAGTTCAGGGTGCCGTTCTGGCCGACCACGCCGCTGCGGTTGTCGCCGATGTAGAGGGTACCCAGGCTGCTCGCCAGAGTGCCGTTGGTGGTGGTCTGGGTCACCACCGCCTGGGTGCCGTCGACGTAGATGCGCAGCACCGTCTGGTTGGTCCCGGCGGCGAAGCGCCAGGTCACCGTGATGTGCTTCCAGGTCCTGGCCGACACCATCTGCGCCGGCGTCTCGGCGATGGCATGGGTGCCGGCGCTGTCGCTCATCACGAAGCGCAGGGTGCGCCCCTGCCGCTTGACCAGGAAGAACCAGCGATTGTTCTGCGTGGTGGCGTCGAGCAGCTGCTGGTCGTGGGCACTCCAGGCGACGTCGGAGCGGTACCAGAAGGAAATGCTGCCGCTGTTGCCGATGGTCGCGTCGACGTCGATATTGCTGTTGATCGCCGCGATGCTGGCATCGGTGTTGCGCGGAATGTTCACCCCGCGACAGACATAGCCGTCCGGCTCGGCAGCGGCCGGACCGATGGCCTGGCCGAAGTAGCCGTTGCCCGACCAGTCGAACACCTCGTTGACCGTGCCGTCCAGCACGCCTTCCTCGAAGCGGTATTCGGCCAGGCGGTTCGGCTCGCCGGTGGGCCTGAACCAGCGGATCGCCGTGCCGGCATAGCTGTAGCTGGTATTGAAGGAGTACAGGGTGAAATCGCTGTCGGAGACCTCGACGCCGATGGTGGCGCTGACCCCGCTGGCGTTGCCGGTGCCGTACTGGTACACGATGTCCCCCGACTCGTGGAGGATCACCTGGAAGCTGTAGGCGCCGCCGAAGTTGTAGTGCGGCACCGCGTCCCAGGACACCACCAGCCGGCGGTTCGGCGCGCTGCCCTTGGTCTGGTAGCGCACCGTGCCGCCCAGGCGCGGGTTGATGTCGTCCCAGTACACCAGCAGCAGCCGGTCCGCCGGGCTGCCGGCGGTGCAGCCGCTGCAGTTGGGTGGCGCGGTGGTCACCGGCAGGTCGGTATTGGTGTATTGGCGGTGGAACTGGGTATCGGCGCCGAACTGCAGCGCGCCGTTGGCATGCACTCGCACCTGGGTGTAGTCGACCCCAGCGAAATTGAAGGTGAAGCCGATATTGATCAGCTGCTTGTCGTCGTCGCGCGGATAGGCGGTCTGGGTCTGGTCCCAGACCACATCGGTGTTGGCCGTCTCCCAGGCGAAGCTGGTGGACTGGAAGGCATAGGTGGCGGCCTGTGCCTGCCCGCACGCCAGCAGCAGGCAGACCAGCACACCGAAGCAGCCAAGCCGGAACCGCCCCCGCAACAGCCTCATGGTCGACGCTCCACCGTGGCGCTCAGTTGACGATAGGCATAGTCCGGCCGGCCGGCCGGCGTGCCGTTCTGCGCGGTGGCGGTGATGCGGTAGATCTGCACCAGACTGCCATCGTCATCGGTATAGCTGCTGACGCTGCAGGCGACGCCGACGGCGAACTCGGCCAGGCCGCTGCCCGCCAGGCTCGGGTTGCCGGCGGCGCAGGCGCCGGCATTGAAGGCACGGCTGATGCCCCACTCCAGCCCGGCGCGGGCCGCCTGGTAGGCGCGCGCCTGCTGGATGGCCAGGCTGGTGCTGCCGTGCTGGACACTGGACAGGCGGGCCATGGCGACCACCAGCAGGGTCACCACTATGATCAGGAACAGCGCGGCCACCAGGCCGAAGCCGGTTTCGCGGCGCAGCGTCGGCTCAGGGCGCATTGTCGACATGGACCTGTTGCAGCAGTTGCAGGTTTTCCCCGGCCTCGGCGATGCCCAGGCTGAGGGTCAGCAGCCCGGCGCGCTGGGTGCTGCCGGACTGATAGGCGAAATTGCAGCTGGCCACGTTGCGCGCCACCGGCTGCGGGCTGGAGCCGGCCGGCGGCGTGGCCGGCAGCACGGGCAGCAGATCGTTGTAGCTGTAGCGCAGCAGCTGACCGCCCTGGCAGCGGTAGCCGACCACTGTCTCGGCCAGGTACAGGCGCCGCTGCGGCGAGGCGAAGGCGAAGCGGAAGCCGCCGGCCGGCAGGTTGCCCAGGGCGACATGGCTCTCCCCCGCCGGCGCCCCGGCCACTGTGGCGAACGTGGTGCCGGTCGGCGTGATCGAACCCGGATTGCCCGGCGCCCACACATCGCTGCCCGCCGCCCCGGTGTTGTACAGCACCAGCCAGCGCGCGCCGGCCGGGTTGAGGGCCGGGTCCAGCACCTGCAGGCTGTCGCAGCGCCCGCCCTGGGTTGCGCTGTTGCAGGTACCGGCGGCCTCGCTGGAGAAGCGCAGGCCCTGATCACCGATTCGATTGGGCCGGTAACGTGCCGCGCTATGGATCAGCAGCAGCTCCATCGCCTGGCCATCGGCGGAAACGCGCAGGGAGTTGGGCACGGCCAGGCGCACGTCGCGGCTCATGCGCTGCAGGGCACCGGCGGCGATATCGACCAGCTCGGCGCGCCGGCTCTGGCCGACGAAGCCCTCCATGGGCCGCGACAGCACGGTGCTGATCATCACCCCCACCAGCCCGGCCAGGGCGATGACCATCACCAGCTCGACCAGGGTGAAGCCGCGCGCGCACCGCATCAGTAACGCGCCCTGTAGCCGTCGAGCTGCAATTGCTGGCCGGCCGGGTCGGTGACCGTCACCCGCACCAGCAGCGCGTCGCTGGCCGCCAGGCCGGCCCAGGCCTGCGGCGTGACGGCCACCTGCACGCGGTAGCTGGCCAGGGCAGCGATGGCCTGGCCACGGGCATCGCGGGCGCCGTTGTCGTTCAGGCCGTGGTAGTCGCAGACATTGTCGAAGCTGGCGCGGCTGGCCGGCGGCGCCGGGCAGACGGCGCCGCCGCTGTCGACAAAGGGCTGCAGCAGTATCTCTTCCAGATAGGCCTCGGCGATGGCCAGGCTCTGCTGGCGCAGCAGCGGATCGGCCGAGCGCCCGACTATGGCTGCCTGAGCACTAAACAGCGCGGCGGCGGCGATGCCGATGATCACGATAGTGATCACCAACTCGACCAGGGTCATGCCGGCCTGGCGCCTCATTGCACCAGGCCGGTTCCGGCGCTCACGCTGATGGTGAAGGCGCCGAGGGTGGCACTCGCCGCGGCCGAGGGCCGGCCGAGCGAATCGAATACCACCGGGAAAGTGCTCGCCGCGATGCCCACGCCATTGGGCAGCGGCGCGGCGAAGGGTGTCTGGCCATCCGGCCCCTGTACTTCGCTGGTGTAGCCACCGGAAGTGCAGTTGTCGGCGCGGCGCAGGCGGTAGCCGGCGCCATCCAGGCTGACCTGGATCAGGCAGCCGCTGGCCACCGCCAGCTTCTGCCCGTAGCGCACGGCGGCCAGGGCCTCCTCGTAGTACAGGCGCTCGTCGAACACCCTTCTATCGAAGAAACGCGGCCCCACCACGGCGGCGAGTATGCCGATGATCACTATGACCATCGTTAGCTCGACCAGGGTAAAGCCGCGCATGGTTTAGCAACCGCCGTCATTAACCACGACTACTGGAGCCGCTGTAATAGGAGCAGTGTTATCGGTTGCCGCAGTAGCTGCGGTGTAGGTAACGGTGCAGTTGGTGCGAATGGTATAGGTGACGGTCGAACCGCCGGTCGCAGCACCACCGCTGGGGGTATAGGAGGTGGTATCAACACCAGCGGCGGAGGTAATGCCTCCTGCAGCAAGAGCTTGCGGGTATCCGTTTACCATCGCGATGGAAGCACCATCCAGATCGACAGCGGCACCCAGTGTGGCTCCTTTCGCCAATTGAGCAGAACGTGCAATCGCGGCCGCGGATTTAAGCGACCCAGCCAGCCCATTAAGTGAAGCCTTGCGTGCATCGCCACCCAGATCGGCAAATCGCGGCAGCGCAAAGGCCGCCAGAATGCCCAGAATCACGATAACCATGATCAGCTCGATCAGGGTGAAGCCGCCTTGTTGCTTTCTCATACTGCCGTATCCTCGCGGGATCAGTTGAAGGTGTTGGTCACTTCGCCGGTATTGGCGTTGTAGGTGATGGAGTCGTCGCCGCCGTCCGCCTGATAGGTGAAGGTACAGACGGTGCCCGCCGCAGTGGTCACATAGTCGACGCTGCCGGCCGCGGTGCCCACGCTCGGGGCCGAGCCCTGCAGCACATTGCGGAACACCTCGTTGCAGGTGTCGCCGCTCATCACGGTGGTGGCCGCCGGGGTACCGCTGGCGCCGGTGCCGATGGGCCAGCCGTTGGCGTTGACGTCGACGCTGTTATTGCCGAAGCCCTGCACGTCGATCTGGCAGTTGCCGCCGGAGCAGCCACTGCTGCCGCCGTTGCGGTTCAGCTCGTATTGCGAGCGTGCCAGCAGCACGGCGGAGGCCAGGGCGCCGGCGGTGCCCTTGACCGCGGCCTCATGCGCATCCTTGGTGGCGCTCATGAAGCGCGGCAGCGCCACCGCGGCGAGGACGCCGAGGATCACGATCACCACCACCAGCTCGATCAGGGTAAAGCCTTTACTACTCTTGCTCATCGGTTTTCCTCTATCAGTCAAAGTCCCAGCGCGGTGAGCTCGGCGGCGGATACCGCCGACAGCTCCAGGGCAAAGCGACCGTGCGTCGATTGTGACGCAGTCGACGGCGCCGCGGGAATCGCCTGCAGCCGCCAGGCATGCACGCCACTCCCCCGCTTCGTCCATCCGTCGGCGAACCTCGGCCGGTACAGCACCCAGGCCTGGTGTGGCAGCCAGTACCAGCAGCCGGCCCGTGGTTCGTCGCCCGCGGCCAGCTCGCCGCAGTAGTTGTCCTGCCGCCAGCGCAGCAGGACGAACGGATTCTTGCTGCGCCAAGCCTCGTCCAGCGCCCGGTCCTTGGCCACTCGCTCGGCCGCCAGGCTACTCAGGCTGGCGGCCAGATGCTGGCGGGTGGCGTCCATGGCCCGCGCCTCGCTGACCCGGGCGATCTTCCAGCCCAGCGCCAGCACCAGGGCCAGCAGCATCGCCAGGCCCAGGCCCCAGCCCAGCTGGCGCGCGCGGCGCACCCAGTAGTCGACCTGGTAGTCTGGGCTCACGCGCCGCCCTTGGCCACCGAGGCCAGCTCCCACATCGGCAGGAACACGCCGAGGGCGAGAATCAGCACCATCACGCCCATGGCCACGATCAGGATCGGCTCGATGGCGTCGGCCAGCTGCTTGAGGTCGTAGTCCACTTCCTGTTCGTAGAAGTCCGCCACCTCGACGAACAGGTCGTCCAGCGCGCCGGTCTCCTCGCCCACCGCCATCATCTGCAGCACCAGCGGGGTGAACAGGCCGCTGGCCGAGGCGGTACGGGTCAGCGCCTCGCCGCGCTCGACACCCTCGCGCATGCCGAGGATGGCCTGGCCGATATGCCGGTTGCCGACGCTGGCGCTGTTGATCGACAGGGTCTGCAGCAGCGGCACGCCGGCCTTGTACATCATGGCGAAGGTGCGGGTGAAACGGGCCAGGGCGATGCGCTCGAAGATGCCGCCGACTATGGGCAGGCGCAGCTTGATGGCGTCCCACTTGAGCGCGCCGGCGTCGCTCGCGCTCCACTTGAAGAAGGCGTACAGGCCGCCGCCGGCCAGCGCCAGCAGCAGCCACCAGAAGTCCTGGAAGAACTGCGAGGTGCCGATCAGCACCTGGGTCGGCCAGGGCAGGTCGGCCTTGAACTGCTCGAACACCTTGGCGAAGGCCGGGATCACCAGCAGGTTGATCACCACCAGCGCCACCGCCATGGCCGCCAGCACGAACAGCGGGTAGCGGGTGGCCTGCTTGATGCGCTTGCGCGTCTCGCGCTCCAGCTCCAGATAGCCGGACAGCTGGCGGAAGGCCTGGTCGAGCTGGCCGGTGTTCTCGCCGACGCTGACCATGCTGACGAACAGGGTGCCGAACACCCTGGGGTGGCCATTGAGCGCCACGGCCATGCTCAGGCCGCCCTCCAGGTCGCTGCGCACATCCTGCAGCACCTCTCGGAAATACAGGTTGCGATGCGACTCGGCCAGACCGCCGATGGCGCGGATGATCGGCACCCCGGCCTTGCTCAGGCTGTACATCTGGCGGCAGAAGATGATCAGTTCGTCGAGGTCGACGCGCTTGCGCCGCAGCTTCTCCCCGAGCGTGGCGAGCAGGTCCGCGCCGTCCTGCTCGGCCTGTTCCTCGATGGTCAGCGGGGTGATCTGCTGCGCCAGCAGTTCGCTGGCCACGCCGTCGCTGCTGCTGCCCTGCAGGGTGCCGGCGACCTTGCCGCCCTGGGCGTCGCGCCCGGTATAGCGGAACTGACTCATGGCCAACGCTCCCCTCTCCCCTCGGGAGAGGGGCTGGGGGTGAGGGTATGGCCGGCGGCGCGGGGATGCGGACTGCTCCAGCCCCGGATTGCATCCGGGCTACAGGCGCGCCCTCTGCCCAAAGAGGGAACAACAGCCCACAGTCCGCTTATCACACCAGCGCCTCGTCGGTGAGGGTGGCGCAGACCTTGAGCACCTCCTCGACGCTGGTCATCCCGGCCAGCGCGTAGTCCAGCGCGCAGGCGGCCAGCGGCCGATAGTGCGCGCTGGCCTTGGCCGCCTCGGCGAAGCCCTGCGGGTCGTTGCGACGCAGGGCGGCGACCATGGCCTCGTCCATTTCCAGCAGCTCGAACACGCCCAGGCGCCCGGAATAGCCGCTGTTGTGGCACTGGTGGCAGCCGCCACCGCGCTTGAAGGCACGCCCGGCCAGCGGGGCGCCGTGCAGGCCCTCCAGCCAGGCCAGCTGCTGCGGCTCGGGCTGGTGCTCCTGCATGCAGTTCTCGCACACCCGCCGCACCAGGCGCTGGGCCAGCACGGCGTTAAGCGAGGTGGCCACCAGGAAGGGCTCGGCGCCCATGTCGATCAGGCGCATGGCCGAGGTCAGGGCGTCGTTGGTGTGCAGGGTGGACAGCACTAGGTGGCCGGTCAAGGCGGCGCGCAGGCCGATCTCGGCGGTCTCCTGGTCGCGCATCTCGCCGATCAGCACTATGTCCGGGTCCTGACGCAGGGCGGCACGCAGCACGCGGGCGAAGGTCAGGTCGATCTTGGCGTTGACCTGCACCTGGTTGATCCGCGGCAGGCGGTACTCGACCGGGTCCTCCACGGTGATGATCTTCTTCTCCGGGCTGTTCAGCTCGGCCAGCCCGGCGTACAGGGTGGTGGTCTTGCCCGAGCCGGTGGGGCCGGTGACCAGCAGCATGCCGTAGGGCCGCTGCAGCAGGCGGCGGAAGCGCGCCAGCATGTCCGCCGGCATGCCGCCGGCGTCCAGGCTGGCGATGCCGGCGCTCTGGTCGAGCAGGCGCATCACCACCGACTCGCCGAACTGCACCGGCATGGTCGACACGCGCACGTCGATGTTGCGGTTCTTCACCCGGATGTTGAAGCGGCCGTCCTGCGGCAGGCGCTTCTCGGAGATGTCCAGGCCGGACATGATCTTCAGGCGCATGACCAGCGCCGAGGCGATGCGCTGCTCCTTCATCACCTGCTCGCTGAGCACGCCGTCGATGCGCTGGCGGATGCGCACCACGCCCTCGTCCGGCTCGATGTGAATGTCCGAGGCCTTCATCTGCACGGCGTCCTCGAACAGGGTCTGCAGCAGGCGCACCACCGGCGCGTCGCTGACGTTGTCGGCGCCCAGCTTGGCCAGGTCGAAGTCGCTGTCCTGCAGCTCGCCTTCCAGCTCGCCGGCGATCGAGGCGATCTCGCTGGTGCGCCGGTAGACCAGATCGAGGGTGGCCAGCAGCTCGGCCTCGCGCACCACCGCCGGCTGCACGCGGGTCTTGAGGATGCGCTCCATCTCGTCCTGGGCGAACAGGTCGAGCGGGTCGGACATGCCGACCAGCAGGCCGCCGCCCTCGCGCGACAGCACGATGGCGCGGAAGCGCCGGGCCATGGCCTCCGGCAGGCTCTGCACCAGCTGCTGGTCGAACTTGAAGTGCTTGAGCTCGATGAAGGGAATCTTCAGCTGCTCGGACAGCGCGGTGAGCAGCCTGACCTCGTTGACGAAGCCCAGGTCGATCACCGTGCGGCCGAGCTTGGAGCCGGTGCGCTTCTGTTCCTGCAGGGCCAGTTGCAGCTGGGCGTCGCTGAGCAGCCCGGCCTGGATCAGCAGGTCGCCCAGGCGGATCTTGCGCTGGCCCTGGCGTATGTCTTCGTTCATCGGCCACCTCCGAGGGCGGCGGCGCGTTCGCTGGCGAACTGCCGCGCGCTGTCATCCAGGCCCGAGCCCTTGAGGGCCAGGCGATAGTGCCGGGCCGCCTCGCCCGGCTGGTCGAGCTGCTCCAGGGCGATGCCCAGGCCTAGCTGCCAGGTGGACTGGCTAGGGCGCAGGGCGATCAGCTGGCGGTACAGGGCGGCGCTCTCGGCCCATTGCCCGGTCTGCTGGTAGCTGGCGGCCAGCAGGGCGTGATAGGTCGGCTCGCGGGCCAGCGCCGGGGCATTGGCCTGCAGGGTCGCCACCGCGCCTCGGGTATCGCCGGCCTGCAGCCGGGCGCGCGCCAGCAGCAGGCGCAACTCGCTGTCGTGCGGCAACTCTTCGAGCTGCGCCGGCAGCCAGCTCAGCAAGCGTTGCTGCTGGCCGTTGGCCAGGTAGGCGCGGGCCAGCCAGCGCAGCACCTCGGGGTCGCCCCCGCGACTGCGCTGCAGCTCTTCCAGCAGGCCGATGGCCCTGGCGTAGTCGCCGCCAGCGACGGCCTGGCGCGCCTGCGCCAGCTCGTCCGGGCGATGGGGCTGAATCCTCACCTGCGGCCGCGGCGCCGGCTCGCTGGCCTTCTCCTCCACCGGAGCCGGGGCATCGGCGGCAGGCACCCGGGCGGTGACCCAGGCCGGCATGGCGGGTTCGCCGCTGGGCTCGCCGGCCGCTTCGGCGGCCGGCAACGGCTCGAACGGCGACGGCGCCTCATCCGCCACGGCCGCTTCGCCCAGCGGCACCTCGACCCACAGCAGCCAGCGGTCGCCCGCCGGCTCCAGGCGGTCGTTGACCTGCAGCGCCCCGGCCAGGCCGACCAGCAACACCTGCACGGCATCGCCCTGGTTCTCGACCCGCCAGGACAGGCTGCGCCCGTCGCGCTGCACGCGGCCGGACTGGGGCTCGCCGGCCATCTGCACGCCGGGCAGGCGCAGGCTGACCGCGCCGCTCTCCTCGGTGCGCTGGTAGGGCGCCGAGCGCTCCAGCAGCAGCTGCAGGGTCAGGCCGCGGGCGTCGTGCTGCGGCAGCACCTCGAGCAGGCGCGGCGGGCTCGCCACGGGTGCGGCGGGCGCCTCGACCGGCTTGCCGGGGAACACGCCGCCCCAGGGGATCTGGCCGTTGACCACCCGCCCGATCATCAGGCCGATCAGCAGGGCGAGCAGCATCACCGCCATGAACCAGATCGAGCCGCGACGCATGCGCTCCAGCCACTCGCGGCGGGCCGCGGCGGCCTCGTCCACCGCGTGCAGGCCCTCCAGGGCCAGGCGCTCGCCGGGCGCAGCGCGGCGCTGCTCCAGATCGCGCAGCATGTCGTTGACCAGGCTCATGGCAGCAGCTCCCGCCACTGGCCGAGCCAGGGCCAAACACCGACCAGCGCCAGCAGCGACAGGCTCACCGCCGCCAGGCCCCAGCCCAGCCAGAGCGGGCGTCGGGCCAGGAAGGGCTGGGCACCCTCGGTGTCCAGCTGGGCGCGGCGCACGTGGCTGGCGTTCACCTGCCGGCGGCCCTCGCCAAAGGCCACCATCAGCGCCTTGTGCGCGAGGATATTGATCAACCGTGGGATGCCGCCACTGCCACGCACCAGGCGGCGGATGGCACGCGGGGCGAACAGCGGCTCGCCGCGGTAGCCGGCCACCGCCAGGCGTTCGTTGAGGTAGCGGGTGCAGTCCTTCACGTCGAGCGGGCGCAAGCGGTAGGAAAAGGTGATGCGCTGGCGCAGCTGGCGGAACTCGTCGCGGGCCAGGGTGGCATCCAGCTCGGGCTGGCCGAACAGCACCACCTGCAGCAGCTTGGCCTGCTCGGTCTCCAGGTTGGTCAGCAGGCGCAGGGCCTCCAGGGTCGCGGTCGGCAGGGCCTGGGCCTCGTCGATCAGCAGCACGGTGCTGCGCCCCTCGGCGGCCAGCTGGATCAGCCGGCCATGCAGAGCATCGAGCACGCCCTGGGCGTCCAGCTCCTCGATATCCTCGATCAGCAGCTCGCGGGCCAGGGCCTGGCGCAGGCCCACCGGGCTCATGCCCGGGTTGGGCAGGTAGGCCAGCTGGTAGCGCTCGCCCTCGAGTTCGTTGAGCAGGGCGCGGCACAGCAGGGTCTTGCCGGTGCCGACCTCGCCGGTCACCTTGATGAAGCCCTCGCCCTCGCCGAGGGCCACCCGCAGCAGGTTGAGGCAGGCCTGATAGGGCGCCAGCTGCACCAGGAAGCCGGTGTTGGGGGTCAGCGCGAAGGGTTTCTCGCGCAGGCCGAAGAAGGCCTCGTACATCACCTTACCTCAGTTCCTTGAAGCTTTCCGCGCTGCGCCGGATCTCGTCGAGCCAGACCTCGTCGCTGACCACCTGCGGGCGCATCAGGATGACCAGCTCGCTCTTCTGCAGGGCCTTGCGCTGCTGCTTGAACAGGTTGCCGACCAGCGGCAGGGTGCTGGCCCAGGGCACTTCGGCATCGGTGTTCTCGTTGTTGTTCTGCAGCAGGCCGCCGATCACCACCACCTGGCCGCTGCGGGCACGCACTATGGAGTCGGACTGGCGCGAGGTGGACAGCGCCAGCGGCAGGTTGAACACGTTGTCCTCGCCCAGGACTATGGTCTTGTTCTGGTCGCGCACGCGGCTCACCGTCGGCCGCACGTGCAGGGTCACCACGTCGTGCTGGTCGATCTGCGGCGTCACGTCCAGCGAGATGCCGGAGAAGAACGGGGTCAGGGTGATGTCCTGGCTCGGCTCGCTGATGCCGGCGGCCGTGGCGGTGGTGCTGGATGACACCTCGGTGACGAAGAACTCGTCGGTGCCGACCTTGATCACCGCCTTCTGGTTGTTCAGCGTGGAGATGCGCGGGCTGGACAGCACGCGCACCTCACCCTGGGTCTGCAACAGCTGGATCAGCCCGCTGAAGTCGCCGAAACTGAGCGCCGTGCTGAAAACGCCGTCGATACCGTTGGGGCCGCTGAGCTCGGCGCCCGCGATGCCGCCGCTGACGTCGCCACCGATCTTCTCCCAGCTGATGCCGGCCTGGAAGCCGTCGTTGAGCTGCACCTCGAGGATCTTGGTCTCCAGTATCACCTGGCGCTGCAGGTTGCGCTGGGCCTGCTCGAGGAAGCGCACCACGTTCTCCTGATCGGCGCTGCTGGCGCGCACCACCAGCAGGCTGGCCTGCGGGTTGACCACCACGCTGTTGCCCTGCTCGTCGCCGACCAGGGCGCGGACCACGCCTTCGACCTCGCGCCAGAAGTCGACCTTGCTGCTGGTCACCACCTTGCTCGCGTTGAGGGTGGTCACCGAGCGGTCGCTGCTGGTGCCGCCGTTGTTCGAGCTGCTGCTGGAGCTGTCGCTGGTCTCCACCTGGCCGGAGCTGACCCGGGTGTCCGACTCGCCCTCGCGCTGCAGGTTGAGGTAGTTGAGGTCGTAGCTGCGGGTCACCAGCTTGTTCGGCAGTATCTGGTAGCCGTAGCTGGTGCGCCGGTAGTCGTAGCCATAGCTGTCGCGCACCGCCGCCAGCACTTCCTCCAGGGTCACCCGGCGCAGGCTGAAAGTGATGTTGCCGCTCACCTCGGGGTGCACCACCAGGTTCTGCCCGGCGCCGTCCATCAGGCTGAGGAAGAAATCGCTTGCCGGCATGTCCTTGGCCGACACATCGAAGCGCGGTCCGCTGGCGAAGCCGGCGGCGCCGGTCAGCGGCGGCAGCAGGGCCGCCTGCACGGCCGGCGGCGGCGTCACCTTGGCACTGCTCTGGGCCTGCTGCAGGCTCTCGTCGAGCAGCTTGCCGCTCTGCTCGTAGAGCTGCTGATCGCCATCGATGAAGGTCTGGCAGGCGCTGAGCAGGCAGGCCAGGCCCAGCAGCAGGCCTTGTTTCGGCAGGTTCGGAGTCATCGGCATCATCGGCTCGGCTTCACAACGGGTTCGGTCAGGCGCAGCAGTTCCTGCCGCCCCTGGCGTTCGATCAATACGGAATGCGGGTGGATGGCCAACACGCGCAGGCCGGCGTGTTGCTCGCCGACGCGCAGGCTGTGGCCGTCGATCACCGCGCGGCTGCCCTGGGCGCCGCGCAGGATGGCCTGCAGGTTGTGGCTGGCCGGCGCCTCGCCGGCGCCGGCCGGCGGCAGCAGGTCGGCCGGCGGCTGGGTCGGATCGACCGCGGCCTGCGCCAGGGCGCTGGCCAGGCAGAGGCCGAGGAGCAAGGTTCTAGACACCGACCCATCCCGCCTTGCGGCTCAAGGTGAAGAGTTTCAGGCGAATCTGCGCCCGCGCGGGCCCCGCTTCGCCAACCCGGTAATCGAGGCTGTCCCAGTTCAGCCGCCAGCCGCTGCCCTGCACCGCCTGCAGGTAGTTGAGCAGATCGAAGTAGCCGCCTTCCAGCTGCAGCTCCAGGCCGTGCCGATAGAGGGTCACCGGTGCCTCGGCGAGCGGCTTGGCGGCGGCATCGCTCGGCTTGTCGGCCTGCAGCTCGACCGCCTCGCTAAAGCTGCGCATGCCGACCAGGCCGAGCCCCTGCTGGTCGCTCAGCAGGCTCTGCAGCACCGCCTTCATCTGTTCCGGGCTGACCAGTTCGGCGGTGCCGCTGTCGATCCGCTCGAGCAGCTCGTCGCGACTGCTGGCGGCGGCCAGCAGGGCGCTGCGGTAGGGAATGTTGGGGTCGGCGGCCAGCCTGGCCTGCAGCTCGGCCAGGCCGCTGTCGGCCTCGGCGACGCGGCCCTCGGCCAGCTTGATGGCGGCCTGCTGGCGCGCCAGGCGCGCGCCCAGCGGGTCGCCGAGCAACAGCAGGTAGAGCATGCCGAGCAGGGCCAGGCCGGCTCCGTAGGTCAGCCATTGCTCGCGCGGCGCCATGCCGAGCCAGCGGCGCAGCCAGTCATTCATCGGCCTTCTCCTGTTCGGCGGGGCGCGAGGACAGGTCGAACGCGAGCAGCCGATCCTCGCCACGCTCGACATCCAGGCGGGCGAACTGGCGACCCTTGAACTGCGGGCTGCGGCCCAGAGCCTCGAGGTATTGCGGTAGCAGTTCGCGACTCTGACTGCGCCCCTGCAGGCGCAACTGGCTGCCACCCTCGCTCAGGTGAATGGCAGTGAGCCACAGACGGCCCTGCGGGTGATGCTCGGCCAGGGCGGAGAGCGGCGCGACGAAGCCGCCGCGCTGCTGCCCGGCCAGGGCATCGAGGTAGTCGATCAGGCGCTGCAGCTGGCGATTGGCCGCCTCGCGCTCGGCCAGCTCGGCGGGCAGGCGCGCGTCCAGCTGCGGCTCGACGAAGCCGGCCTGGGCCGCCGCCAGGTGGGTCTCCCGCGCCTGGGCCTGCGCCTCGGCCCGGGCCAGGTCCTGCGCGCCGCGGTGCAGCTGCCAACCCAGCCAGGCGCCATGCAACAGGCACAGCGCCAAGAGCAGGCCGAGGCCGAGCAGCATCTGCGCCGGCCGCGGGCCCGCGCGACGCGCTCGCCTGACCTGATAGAGGTTGATGTTCTGCATCAGGGCGCCTCCTGACGCAGGGCCGCGCCGACGGCCGCCATGCAGTAGGCCTGCTCGGCCCGGCTCAGCTCGGCGCTGGCCTGGCCTGGAAACAGCTCGGGCAGCCCCAGCTCCTGCAACTGCACCGCCAGCCCGGCGCCCAGCGCCTGCAGGAGCGCCTCGCCGTCGCGCTTGGCCGGCAGCAGCAGCAGGCGATTGATATAGCCCTTGCCCAGCTGGCTCTCGAAATAGTCCAGCGAGCGCTGGATCTCCAGGGTCACCCCCGCGTAGTCGCTAGCGGCCCGGTCCAGGCCCTGCTCGATGCGCCGCGCCATGTACAGGTCGGCGCCGTTCTGCACGCAGATCAACCCCTCGCTGGAGCGCAGGCGCAGCAGGGCGACGTTCATGCCCTCGGCGCCGGCCAGCAGGCCGAGGTTGCGGAAGGCCATCTCGGTGACATCGATACTCTGCAACTGCAGGCCGGCCTGCTCGTGCAGATCGCGCCAGGCGCGCATGCGCGCCTTGCTCAACACGGCGCAATAGGCCATGCGCGAACGGCCGCGATAGGCATCGCCGGGCAGGCAGAAGGCATCCACCACCACCTGCTCGAGCGGCTCGGCGATCAGGTCCTTGACCCGCCAGCGCATGGCGTCGCGCAACTCCTCGGCGGGCACCTCGGGGGCATCGAGCAGGAGCATCTGATAGGTGGCCGGGTGCAGCACCAGGTTGACCGGCATGCCGGCCAGGCCATGCTCGCTCACCAGGCTCTTGAGCAGGGCCGGCTGCGCGGCCGGGGCGGCCTCGCGGAACAGGCAGTCGAGCAGGCGCGGCGCCTCGCCGGGCACGCGCTGCACCCGTGCCAGGGCTATGCCTTCCGGACCGGTTTCGATGCCCAGCAGGCCGTCCGCGTTTTTTCTATTTTTTCTAGCGAACCACATCGGCTGCCAACTCCCCTGCCCTGCCGCCTCTTCTCGGGCGGTTTGCGGCGGGCTCCATGTAGAATGCCGGGTAACGCCCCGACCGAGCCCGCTCCATGTTTCATGTTGTTCTATTTCAGCCGGAGATACCACCGAATACCGGCAATATCATCCGCCTGTGCGCCAACACCGGCTGCCACCTGCACCTGATCGAACCGCTGGGCTTCGAACTGGACGACAAGCGCCTGCGCCGCGCCGGCCTGGATTATCACGAATACGCGACATTGAAACGCCATCACTCGCTGGATGACTGTATCACAGCCGTTCAGCCCGACAGAATATTGGCGTTCACCACCAAGGCCAGCCACAGCTACGCCCAGGTCGCCTACCGCGAGGGCGATATGCTCCTGTTCGGCCCCGAGAGCCGTGGCCTGCCGGCCGAGGTGCTGGCCCGCTTCCCCGACGAGCAGCGCCTGCGCATGCCGATGCGCCCGCAGTGTCGCAGCCTCAACCTGTCCAACGCGGTGGCCGTGGTGGTCTACGAGGGCTGGCGCCAGCTGGATTTCGCCGGCGCATAAAAAAACCGCCTCGCGGCGGTTTCTTCACTGCGGCGCGCCTCAGGCCTCGGCGGTCTGCTGCTGGCGCTGCAGCTCCTGCGCGTACAGGGCATCGAAGTTCACCGGCGACAGCATCAGCGCCGGGAAGGAGCCGCGGATCACCAGGTTGTCCAGCGCCTCGCGAGCATAGGGGAACAGGATGTTCGGGCAGAAGGCGCCGAGAGTGTGGCTCATGGAGGCGGCGTCCAGACCCTTGATCAGGAAGATGCCGGCCTGCTGCACTTCGGCGATGAAGGCGATCTCCTCGCCGGTCTTCACGGTCACGGACAGGGTCAGCACCACCTCGTGGAAGTCGCCTTCCAGCTGCTTCTGCCTGGTGTTGAGGTCCAGGCCCACGCTCGGCGCCCACTCCTGACGGAAGATCTCCGGGCTCTTCGGCGCCTCGAAGGACAGGTCCTTCACATAGATGCGCTGCAGGGAGAATTGCGGCCCTTCGTTGCTCTGGGCGGCGCCGTTGTTCGCTTGTTCGGTCATGGCGGTTCTTCTTATCCAGGGGTTTCTGAGAGGGTTCAGGCGCTCAGCAGCGCGTCGAGCCGGCCGGCGCGCTCCAGGGCATAGAGATCGTCGCAGCCGCCGACATGAGTGGCGCCTATCCAGATCTGCGGCACCGAGGTGCGCCCGGCCTTGCGGGTCATCTCGGCACGGACTTGCGGCTGGCCGTCCACGCTGATCTCGCGAAAGGCCACGCCCTTGGCGCTGAGCAGCTGCTTGGCGCGGATGCAGTAGGGGCACCAGGCGCTGGAGTAGACGAGCACCTCGGGCATGTCACTTGACCACGGGCAGGTTGTCGCCGCGCCAGCTGGCGATGCCGCCGGCCAGCTTGGCGGCGGTGTAGCCGGCCTTCTTCAGGTCGCGGGCGACGCTGCCGGCATGCTGGCCCATGGCGTCGACCACTATGATGGTCTTGGCCTTGTGCTTCTCCAGTTCGGCCAGGCGGCTGGCCAGCTTGTCGAAGGGGATGTTCAGCGCGTCGACGATGTGGCCGGCGGAGAAGTCCTTGTGATTGCGCACATCCAGCACCAGGCCCTGGTCGCTGTTGACCAGCGCGGTCAGCTGAGCGCTCGTCAGGCTCTGGCCGCCCTTGCGCAGCTCGGTGACGATCAGCAGCACCAGCAGCACGGCAAAAGTGCCGCTCAAGGCATAGTGATTAGTGGCGAATTCAATCAGTTGGGCCAGCATCGCGAGGTTCCAAAGCCTTAAAATGGCGGCCAGTATACACAGCCCCACAGGTCGGCCAAGCCCCGCCCGGCGGTGACGCCAAGGCCTATCGCCGGTAAAATGCGCGACCTTTTTGATCACCCATAGCGAGCCGGCTTTACATGAGCGCCACGCCCAAACCCCTGGTCCTGATCATCCTCGACGGCTTCGGCCACAGCGACAGCCCCGAGTACAACGCCATCCACGCGGCCAGCACCCCGGTCTACGACCAGCTGCGCGCCACCTATCCGCACGGCCTGATCTCAGGCAGCGGCATGGACGTGGGCCTGCCGGACGGGCAGATGGGCAACTCGGAAGTGGGCCACATGAACCTCGGCGCCGGCCGTGTGGTGTACCAGGACTTCACCCGGGTGACCAAGGCGATCCGCGACGGCGAGTTCTTCGACAATGTCGAGATCACCCGGGCGGTGGACAAGGCGGTTGGCGCCGGCAAGGCCGTGCATATCCTCGGCCTGCTCTCCGACGGCGGCGTGCACAGCCATCAGGACCATCTGGTGGCCATGGCCGAACTGGCCGCCCGCCGCGGCGCCGAGAAGATCTACCTGCACGCATTCCTCGACGGCCGCGACACTCCGCCGAAGAGCGCGCAGCCGTCCATCGAGCTGCTCGACACCACTTTCGCCAGGCTCGGCAAGGGCCGCATCGCCAGCCTCACCGGGCGCTACTTCGCCATGGACCGCGACAACCGCTGGGACCGCGTCGAGCAGGCCTACCACCTGATCGTCGAGGGTCAGGGCGAGTTCAATGCCGCCAGCGCCGTTGAAGGGCTGAGCGCCGCCTACGCACGCGGCGAGAGCGACGAGTTCGTCAAGGCCACCACCATAGGCCAACCGGTCAAGGTCGAGGACGGCGACGCCGTGGTGTTCATGAACTTCCGCGCCGATCGCGCACGGGAACTCACGCGAGCCTTTGTCGAGGCCGAGTTCAAGGAGTTCGAGCGCCAGCGCGTGCCGCAGCTGGCCGGCTTCGTCATGCTGACCCAGTACGCCGCCAGCATCCCGGCGCCCAGCGCGTTCAAACCGGAGGCGCTGACCAACGTGCTCGGCGAATACCTGGCCAAGCACGGCAAGACCCAGCTGCGCATCGCCGAGACCGAGAAGTACGCCCACGTCACCTTCTTCTTCTCCGGCGGCCGCGAGGAGCCCTTCGCCGGCGAAGAGCGCATCCTGATCCCCTCGCCCGACGTCGCCACCTACGACCTCAAGCCGGAGATGAGCGCGCCGGAAGTCACCGACAAGATCGTCGAGGCCATCGAACAGCAGCGCTATGACGTGATAGTGGTCAACTACGCCAATGGCGACATGGTCGGCCATACCGGCGTGTTCGAAGCCGCGGTCAAGGCCGTGGAGACCCTCGACGGCTGCATGGGCCGCATCGTCGCGGCGCTGGACAAGGTCGGCGGCGAAGCGCTGATCACCGCCGACCACGGCAATGTCGAGCAGATGGAGGACGAGTGCACCGGCCAGGCGCACACCGCCCACACCTGCGAGCCGGTGCCCTTCATCTATGTCGGTAAACGCCCGGCGCGCATCCGCGCCGGCGGCGTGCTGGCCGACGTGGCGCCGACCCTGCTGACCCTGATGGGCCTGCCGGTGCCGGCAGAGATGACCGGCAAGACCATAGTCGAACTGCAATAGCTGCAAGCCGCAAGCCGCAAGCCGCAAGCCGCAAGCCGCAAGCCGCAAGCCGCAAGCCGCAAGCTCGATCAGTGTGGCCCCGCGCTACAAACCACATCGAGCTTTTCTCCTTGTGGCTTGCCGCTTGTAGCTTGTCGCCGCTTTTTAGGCATACTAGGCTGTCCCCCGCACCCGGTGCCGCATCGCCCATGTTCCGCGCCCTCGTCCTCGCCGCCCTCCTGCCCTGCCTGATCGCCCCGGCCTTGGCCGACGACAAGGCCGAAACCCAGAAGCAGCTGGAAGCCGCCCGTGCCGACGTGGCCGAGCTGAAGAAACTGCTGGAAAAGCTGCAGCAGGAGAAATCCGGGGTGCAGAAGGAGCTGCAGCGCAGCGAGACCGAGATGGGCCAGTTGCAGAAGCAGGTCAACGGCCTGGAAGGCGAGCTGAAGAAGAGCGAAGAAGAGCTCGAGCGCCTCGACAGCGAGAAAAAAAAACTCCAGCAATCGCGCCTTGAACAGCAGCGCCTGATCGCCATCCAGGCCCGCGCCGCCTACCAGAGCGGCCAGCAGGAGCCCCTGCGCCTGCTGCTCAACCAGCAGCAGCCCGAGCGCTTCTCGCGCACCCTGAGCTACTACGACTATCTGGGCAGGGCCCGGGTCGAACAGCTCGAGGCCTTCAACGAGACCCTGCGCCAGCTGGCCAATGTGGAAAGCGAGATCAACGAGCGGCAGGCCCAGCTGAAGGCACAGAAGACCGCCCTGGACAAGCGCAGGGAGCAGCTCGCCGCCGCGCGCAAGGAACGCCAGCAGGCCCTGGCCAAGCTCAACCGGCAGTACGGCGCTGGCGACCGCAAGCTCAAGGCACGCCAGCAGGAGCAGGAACAGCTCACGCGCCTGCTCAAGACCATCGAGGAGACCCTCGCCCGCCAGGCGCGCGAGGCCGAAGAGGCGCGCCGTCTGGCCGCGCAGCAGGCCGAACTGGCGCGCAACCCGGCCAGCCGCCCGCTGCCGCTGGGGCCGAGCGTGTCCAGCGCCGGCGCCGGCTTCGGCGGCCCCTTCGCCAAGGCCAAGGGCAAGCTGCCCTGGCCGGTCGACGGCCGCCTGGTGGCCCGCTACGGTTCGCCGCGTGGCGGCGACGCCCGCACCAAGTGGGACGGCGTGCTGATCGGCGCCGCCGCCGGCAGCCAGGTACATGCGGTGCACGGCGGCCGCGTGGTGTTCGCCGACTGGTTGCGCGGCGCCGGCCTTCTGGTCATCCTCGACCATGGCAACGGCTATCTCAGCCTGTACGGCCACAATCAGAGCCTGCTCAAGGATGCCGGCGATCTGGTCGAGGCCGGCGAGGCCATCGCCACCGTCGGCACCAGCGGCGGCCAGGACATGCCGGCGCTGTACTTCGCCATTCGCCAGCAGGGCCGCCCGAGCGACCCCGCACAATGGTGCCGCGCGCAGGGATGACAGCCACGGCTGTCGGCGCCACCTCACCTCTGGGAGTTCACATGCAGCATTTCCGTCGCCTCACCCCCATCGCCCTGGCCCTCGGCCTGCTCCTCGGCAGTCCCGCCCTGCTGGCCGCCGAAGCCGCCGAGGCGCCTGCCGCCACGGCCAGCGGCAAGGCGCCGCTGCCGCTGGACGAGCTGCGCACCTTCGCCGAGGTGATGGACCGCATCAAGGCCGCCTATGTGGAGCCGGTGGACGACAAGACCCTGCTGGAGAACGCCATCAAGGGCATGCTCAGCAACCTCGACCCGCACTCCGCCTATCTGGAGCCGGAGGCCTTCGCCGAGCTGCAGGAGAGCACCAGCGGCGAGTTCGGCGGCCTCGGCATCGAGGTCGGCACCGAGGACGGCTTCGTCAAGGTGGTGTCGCCGATCGACGATACCCCCGCCTCCAAGGCCGGCATTCAGCCGGGCGATCTGATCGTCAAGATCGACGGCCAGCCGACCAAGGGCCTGTCGCTGATGGAGGCAGTGGACAAGATGCGCGGCAAGGCCGGCAGCAAGATCACCCTGACCCTGGTGCGCGAGGGCGGCCGCCCCTTCGACGTCGAGCTGACCCGCGCGGTGATCAAGGTCAGGAGCGTGAAGAGCCAGCTGCTCGACGACGGCTACGGCCTGATCCGCATCACCCAGTTCCAGATCAACACCGGCGAGGACGTCGGCAAGGCGCTGAACAAGCTGCGCAAGGACAACGGCAAGAAGCTCAAGGGGCTGGTGCTGGACCTGCGCAACAACCCCGGCGGCGTGCTGCAGGCGGCAGTGGAGGTCTCCGACCACTTCCTCAAGAAGGGTCTGATCGTCTACACCGAGGGCCGCATCGCCAACTCCGAGCTGCGTTTCAACGCCGACCCGGCCGACGCCAGCGAGGGCGTGCCGCTGGTGGTGCTGATCAACGGCGGCAGCGCCTCGGCCTCGGAGATCGTCGCCGGCGCCCTGCAGGACCACAAGCGCGCCGTGCTGATGGGCACCGACAGCTTCGGCAAGGGCTCGGTGCAGACCGTGCTGCCGCTGAACAACGACCGCGCCCTGAAGCTGACCACCGCGCTCTACTTCACCCCCAACGGCCGCTCGATCCAGGCCCAGGGCATCGAGCCGGACATCGAGGTGGCCCGCGCCAAGGTCACCCGCGAGGCGGACGGCGAGCTGGTCAAGGAGGCCGACCTGGCCGGCCACCTGGGCAACGGCAACGGCGGCGCGGACAAGCCGAGCAACGGCAAGCAGAAAAATGCGCCGCGCCCACAGGACGAGGACTACCAGCTGAGCCAGGCACTCAACCTGCTCAAGGGGCTCAACGTCACCCGCGGCGACTGAGGCCGGCAGCAGAAACGAAAAACCCGGGCGAGCCCGGGTTTTTCATGCCCAGCCCATTTCCGCCACCAGCGTCGCCAGCAACTCGGCCGCCGGCAGCTCGCGGGCCAGCGGCGCGCCCTGCCCGGCCCAGTGCGCGGCGAAGTCGTGGCAACCGCGGGCGCTGGCCAGCGCATGCAGGGCCTTGGCCGCGTCGTAGCAGATCGGGTAGTCCGGTGCGGCCACGCCGAGATCGCCGTACAGGCGGTTGGGCAGGCCGCGTGCCGGGCGCCCGGAGATATTCGCGGTGATCTCGGTGCGCGCGGCCCGATCACTGCGCAGCGCGGCGCGGTAGGCGGCGTTGGCGGCCGACTCCGGGCACAGCACGAAGGCGGTGCCCAGCTGCACCCCGGCCGCGCCCAGGGCCAGGGCGGCACGAATACCGGCACCGTCCATGATGCCGCCGGCGGCGATGATCGGCAGGCGCGACTGCTGCGCCAGCAGGCGCACCAAGGCCAGGGTGCCGAGGCCGACATCGCCGCTCTCCGGCTCGAACACGCCGCGATGGCCGCCGGCCTCGATGCCCTGGGCAACCAGCGCGTCGACCCCGGCCGCCTCGGCCAGGCGCGCCTCGCCCGGCGTGGTGACGCAGGCCAACTGGCGGATGCCGGCGGCCTTCAGCGCCTCGATCCAGGCCTGCGGCGGCAGGCCGAAATGGAAGCTGACCACCGCCGGGCGCAGCTCCAGCAGCAGCTCGAACATGGGCGCGTCGTCCAGGAAGCTGCGATAGATCTCGCGCAGCTGCGCCGGCGGCTCGCCGCCGAACTCCGCGAACCAGGGTCGTAGCCGCGCCAACCAGCGTTCCTCGCGGGCCGCATCGGCAGCGGCCGGACGGTGACAGAACAGGTTGAGGTTGAGCGGCCCGCTCCCCAGCGCGCGCGTCTGCTCGACCAGCTCGTGGGCCTGGGCCGGGGTGCTAGCGCCCAGCCCCAGCGAACCCAGGCCGCCGGCGGCGGACACCGCGGCGGCCAGCGCCGGCGTGGAAACGCCGACCATGGGCGCCTGGATGATCGGATGGCGAATGCCGAGCAGGGCGCACAGCGACGTCATGGAAACCTCCGCGGAATTGACCGATAAATCTTAATTCATGATTATTAAAATCACTTTATTCTCAAATAGAGATTTATAGAAGCCCATGGATCTCACCAGCCTCGCCATCTTCCGCGCCGTCGCCCTGGAACAGAGCGTGACCCGCGCCGCGCAGAACCTGCAGCGGGCGCAGTCCAACGTCACCACGCGCATCCAGCAACTGGAGCAGGAGCTCGACGCCTGTCTGTTCCTGCGCGCAGGCAAGCGCATGCTGCTCACCGAACAGGGCCGCGCCTTCCTCGCCTACGCCGAGCAGCTGCTGGCCCTGGCCGACGAGGCGCGCCAGGCGCTGCATCCGCAGCAACCGGCCGGCGCCCTGCGCCTGGGCAGCATGGAGAGCAGCGCGGCCACGCGCCTGCCGGCACCGCTGGCCGGCTTCCACCGCAGCCACCCGCAGGTGGACCTGCAGGTGCACACCGGCACCAGCCAGGCGCTGCTCGCCGGCGTGCTCGAACGCCGCCTGGACTGCGCGCTGATCGCCAGCCCGGGGCGCCTGGAGGACGGGCGCTGGACCAGCGAGGCGCTGGATGAGGGGCTGCAGGGCGAGGCGCTGTTCCGCGAGGAACTGTTGCTGCTGTTGCCAACCGACCACCCGCCGGTGACGAGCCCGGCGGACGTGCAACCCCGTACCCTCGCCGGCTTCGCCCTCGGCTGCAGCTACCGGCAGCTCGGCGAGGCCTGGCTGCGCCAGAGCGGTGCGCCGTTGCGCGTGCAGGAGGTCGGCTCCTATCACGCCATCCTCGCCTGCGTCGCCGCCGGCGCCTGCGTCGGCGTGGTGCCGCGCGTCCTGCTGGAACTGCAGCGCCAGCCCCCGGCGCTGCGCCAGCTGCCGCTCGCCGAGGTGGACACCCTGCTGGTATGGCGCCGCGGCTACCGCGCGCCGGCCTTCCTCGCCTGGCAGGAGCGCCTGCGCGCTGCGACCTAGGTCCAATGGCGCGATGGCGTCGGCCGGCTACCATGGGGCAAGGATCGCGCACCGCGGAACGCCCATGCCCCACACCGACACCGGCAAGACGGCCGTACTGCAGAATATCCACGGCACCATGGAGTTCCTGCGCAAGTACCCGCCGTTCAACCAGATGGACAACGCCCAGCTGGCCTATCTGGTCGAGCACTGCCAGCTGCGCTTCTACGCCACCGGCGAGAGCATCCTCAGCCCCGCCGATGGTCCGGTGCAGCACTTCTACATCGTCAAGCAGGGCCTGGTGGTGGGCGAACGTCCACACTCGGCGCGGCGCGGCAGCGAGACCACCTTCGAGATCGCCGGCGGCGAGTGCTTCCCGCTGGCCGCCCTGCTCGGCGAGCGCGCCACCCGCACCGAGCACCTGGCCGGCGAGGACACCTTCTGCCTGCTGCTGGGCAAGGACGCCTTCGTGCGCCTGTTCGGTCAGTGCACACCGTTCCGCGACTTCGCCCTGCGCGGCGTGTCCAGCCTGCTCGACCAGGTCAACCAGCAGGTGCAGCTGCGCGCCGCCGAGAACCTCGGCGCGCAGTATTCGCTGGACACGCCGCTGCGCGAGCTGGCCCTGCAGCAGCCGGTCGCCTGCGCCGCGGCGACGCCGCTGCGCGAGGCCGTGAGGCGCATGCACGAGCAGCACGTCGGCAGCATCGTCGTCGTCGACGAGCAGTGGCGCGCCGAAGGCATCTTCACCCTGCGCGACCTGCGCCGGGTGGTGGCCGCCGGCGAATCGCTGGAGCAGCCGATCGGCGCGCTGATGACCCAGCACCCTTTCCATCTGCCGCCGCAGGCCACGGCCTTCGACGCCGCCCTGGCGATGACCGAGCGGCACATCGCCCATGTCTGCCTGGTGGAGCAGGACCGCCTGGTCGGAGTGGTCTCCGAGCGCGACCTGTTCTCCCTGCAGCGCGTCGACCTGGTGCATCTGGCGCGCACCATCCGCCATGCCGGGCGCATCGAGACCTTGGTGGCGCTGCGCAGCGACATCCGCCTGCTGGTCGAGCGCATGCTGGCCCACGGCGCCAGCTCCACGCAGATCACCCAGCTGATCACCCTGCTCAACGACCACTGCGTGTGCCGGGTGATCGAGTTGACCCTGGAGGAACTGGGCGACCCGGGCGTGCCCTTCGCCTGGCTGTGCTTCGGTAGCGAGGGGCGCCGCGAGCAGACCCTGCACACCGACCAGGACAACGGCATCCTGTTCGAGGCCGACAGCGCCGAGGAGGCCGAGCGCATCCGCCAGTTGCTGCTACCGCGCGCACGACGGATCAACCAGCGCCTGGCCGAGTGCGGCTTCACCCTGTGCCGCGGCGAGATCATGGCCGGCAACCCCGAGCTGTGCCTGTCGCGGCGCGAATGGGCACGCCGCTTCGCCGGCTTCGTGCGCGAAGCCACCCCAGAGCACCTGCTGGGTTCGAGCATCTACTTCGACCTGCGCGTAGTCTGGGGTAGCGAGGATGGCTGCGCGCAGCTGCGCCGCCAGCTGTTCGCCGACATCGTCGGCAACAGCATCTTCCAGCGCATGTTGGCGGCCAACGCCCTGCAGCACCGCCCGCCGCTGGGGCGCCTGCGCGACTTCGTGGTGGCACGCAAAGGCACCGAGAAGCACACCCTCGACCTCAAGGTCGAGGGCCTCACCCCCTTCGTCGACGGCGCGCGCCTGCTGGCCCTGGCCCACGGCATCGACGAGACCAACACCCTGCGCCGCTTCGCCGAGCTGGTACGCCTGGGCGTGATCGATGCCCAGGACGGCGCGGCCTTCGAGGAGGCCTACCACTTCATCCAGCAGACCCGCCTGCAGCTGCACCAGCAGCAGGCGGGCCAGGGTCTGGCCTTCTCCAACCGCCTCGATCCGGACAGCCTCAACCAGCTGGACCGGCGCATCCTGCGCGAGTCCTTCCGCCAGGCCCAGCGCCTGCAGGCCAGCCTGAGCCTGAGGTATCAGCTATGAAGCGCATGCTCGCCTGGCTGCGCCAGGCACCGCCCTGCGATCGGCGCTGCGCCGGACTGCGTGCACCCAGGCCGCTGAGCGAGCGGCCGATCGCCTGCCAGCGCCTGGTGGTGCTCGACCTGGAGACCAGCGGCCTGAACCTGCAGCGCGACCAGCTGCTGGCCATCGGCGCGGTGGCCATCGAGGACGGCGCCATCGACCTGGCCCAGCAGTTCGAGTGCACCCTGCACCAGGCCGGTCACCGCGCCGGCGCCAGCACCCTGATCCACGGCATCGCGCCCAGCGCCGTCGCCGCCGGGCGCGAGCCGGCCGAGGCGCTGCTGGCGTTCATGGAGTTCGTCGGCGACAGCCCGCTGCTGGCCTTCCACGCCGCCTTCGACCGCCACATGCTGCAGCGCGCGCTGCGCGAACGGCTGGGCTACCGCCTGCTGCCACCCTTCCTCGACGTCGCCGAGCTGGCGCCCCTGCTCTGCCCCGAGGCGCCGCCGCTGCGCGGCCTGGACGACTGGCTGCGGCACTTCCACCTGCAGGCCAGCGAACGTCACCACGCCAGCGCCGATGCCCTGGCCACCGCCGAGCTGAGCCTGATCCTGTTCAGCAGGGCCCGGCGCCAGGGCCTGGACAGCCTGGCCGAGCTGCAGCAGCGCTGCCAGGCACGACGCCGCCGGCAGCTGGCGCATTCGCTGTGACGGCGGGGCTCAGCCGAGCTCGAAACATTCTCGATGCAAAGCTCCCCTTAGCGGGACTGCCGCAGTCTCCGGCTTGCGCTTGCCAACATGCGCCAGCGGAGCGCTTACCCGAACCGCCGGCGCTCGGCAGCTCCACACCAGCTAATCCGAGTCGGCCACTGCCCGCCCAGGGCCCGCGGCCTGCAGCGCCGCCGCTTCGATCGCGCGCACCACGCCGTCGACGGCCGCATCGCTGCGCAGCGCGCGCGCCATGTTCAACCCGCCGATGAGCACACCGAGCAGGGCCCAGGCCCGCGCATGCCCCTGCTCGGCGCTCGCGCAGTCCAGGCCACGGGCGATCAGCTCGGCGATCAGCGTCATCTTGTCCTCGAAAGCCTGCCGGAGCTCGGCATCGGCGCGTGCTACCTCCGGCGTCAGAGCCGCCATGGCGCAACCACACTCGCGGTCCTCGCGATGCGCCTTGCCCAGGTAGTAGCCAGTGAACGCCTGCACCCAGCCCGCGCCATGCTCGCGTTGAAAGCGCGGCACGCCCTCGATGACTTCATCGAGCCCCAGCGCCAGCGCCACCTCGAAGGCCCCGCTCTTCGAACCGAAATTGGCGTAGAACGCCCCCGAGGTGACCCCCGCGTCCTTGGCCAGCCTGTCCACGCCGACACCCGCATAGCCGTGCCTGCGAAAGCCGCGGCTCACCGCCTCGATCACCTTGCGCCGGGTCTCGTCCTTGTTCACGCCCTTGTGTCGCATCGCACCCTCTAAATAGGAGTCGTTATTTACCGATTGACAAATATAGATCGTTATTTGATTGTAGATAACGATCGTTATTTCAGCGATCGCCACTCTACCACGAAGGGATACGAAAAATGCGCAGAACGGCTGCAGCCCGCCATGCGGTCACCGCACTGAAACTCACGGCCAAGGCCGCCATCCTGGCGACCGCAGGCATCCTCAATCTCGCCGCCGAAGAACGACCAGACGCCAAGGAAGCAAGCATGAATCAGCAAGCCTATGTGTATACCGAACTGCAGCTCTCCGTGCCCTTCGCCGAGGTGCCATGGGCGCGTATCAACGAGGCCATCAGGAAACAGCCCGGCTTCATCAACAAGACCTGGCTGGCGGGGGTGGGCAACCATTCGGCCGGCGGTTTCTACACCTTCGACTCGCTCGCCAACGCCGAGAAATTCGTCATCGACTACTTTCCCGCCGAGGCCCGAGCCTTTGGCGCGGCCCAGACCACCCGCATCTTCGCCGCGGCGGCCAGCGAGAACGCCAGCCGCGACATGAACTCCGTGCACCATGCCGGCAAGCCCAGCATGAAACCCGGCGCCTTCGTCTACACGGAGGTGCAACTGCATGCCGTGCCATTCGACCGGATGGCGCCCTGGCGCGAGCTCGACCCCATCCTCAAGCAGCAGCCGGGCCTGCTGTCGAAGACCTGGCTGTCCGGCTTGCACACCGGCACGCCAGGCGGCCTGTATGCCTTCGACAGCGTCGAGAACGCGCGCAAATTCGCGCTGGACTACTTCCCGAGCGAGGCGGCGAAACTGCATGCCGCGTTCTACACCCGGGTGTTCGATGCGGGCCCCACCGAGGCGGCCAGCCGAGAAATGAATTCCCCGTATTACCCATGAGCTGACGCCAGGGCAACCCGGCCCAGGCCGGGTTGTCCCGCTCACCGCGCTCTCCAACTTTATGAGCGGAGGCTAGGCGATGGAGGGGCGGCGCGCGGTTGCTATCGCGCCGAACGCAGAAAAAGAAAAACCCCGCGATTGCGGGGTTCTGCAGACTGGTTCCGACGTCCGTGATCGCTGCGCCGTCCTGGCGAAGCATCCTTGATATCCGTGCTGTTCTGATGCGCTTCCTGCGCTAAGTCCTTGAGTGGCAATTTAATCTTGCCCCCTGCCGGGCGGTAGCGGAGATCACAGGTGCGCCATGTAAGCCGAAACCTACACGGCCGCCGAGCGGGAAAGGCTTCACAAAGCCGGCGTGGCCGTTATCATCGCGCGCCCGCCCCGCGCCACCGAGCACGCCATGAGACCGCAACTGATCGCCGCCGCCGAAATCGACCGCGTCGAGACCTGGACCAAGTACAACAAGGACATGTGCACCAGTTGCATGTCGACCTGTTGCACCATGCCGGTGGAGGTGCGCATCGCCGACCTGATCCGCCTCGGCGTGGTCGACGAGTTCGAGCGTGGCGAACCGCCGAAGAACATCGCCAAGCGTCTGCAGAAGGAAGGCCTGATCGAGCGCTTCAACCAGAAGTCCGGCATCTTCACCCTGACGCGCATGAGCAACGACGACTGCATGTACCTGGATCGCAAGACCCGCCTGTGCACCGTCTACGACAAGCGCCCGGACACCTGCCGCAACCATCCGCGCATCGGCCCGCGTCCGGGCTACTGCGCCTGGCGGCCGAAGCAGCAGTAAGCGCTGGCGGTATTCCGCCAGGCAAACTCAGCGATTTGGCGAAAAACCGCCAGCGCATTTCCTCGCAGGCCCGCCACACGGGCCTTCCAGCCTGGGCGAAGGCTGGCATCCGGGTTGCAAACACCCTTTCCCGACTGCGTAACGTTCAGCTCCGACTAGAGTGACAGGGGAGCCGAACGCGGCGCGCTTCGTCCTTACAATCACAACAAAGGATCACTCCGCATGTTCAAGCAGACTGCCATGGCGCTCGCCTGCGCCCTGTCCTTCGGCATTTCCAGCCTGGCCCAGGCCGCCGATCCGATTATCATCAAGTTCTCCCACGTGGTCGCCGACAGCACGCCGAAAGGCCAGGGCGCCCTGATGTTCAAGCGGCTCGCCGAGGAGCGCCTGGCCGGCAAGGTCAAGGTCGAGGTCTACCCGAACTCCTCGCTGTTCGGCGACGGCAAGGAGATGGAGGCGCTGCTGCTCGGCGACGTGCAGATCATCGCCCCGTCGCTGGCCAAGTTCGAGCAGTACACCAAGCAGCTGCAGGTGTTCGACCTGCCCTTCCTGTTCGATGACATGGCCGCGGTCGACCGCTTCCAGCAGAGCCCGCAGGGCCAGCAGCTGCTGACCTCCATGGAATCCAAGGGCATCACCGGCCTGGCCTACTGGCACAACGGCCTGAAGCAGCTGTCGGCGAACAAGGCGCTGCTCGAACCCAAGGACGCCCGTGGCCTGAAGTTCCGTGTGCAGGCTTCCGCTGTACTCGAGGAGCAGTTCAAGGCGGTGCGCGCCAACCCGCGCAAGATGAGCTTCGCCGAGGTCTACCAGGGCCTGCAGACTGGCGTGGTCAACGGCGCCGAGAACCCCTACTCGAACATCTACAGCCAGAAGATGCACGAGGTGCAGAAGTACATCACCGAGTCCAACCACGGCCTGCTCGACTACATGCTGATCACCAACACCGAGTTCTGGAACGGCCTGCCGGAAGACGTGCGCAGCGAGCTGGGCAAGATCGTGGTCGAGGTCACCGCCGAGGTGAACAAGCAGGCCGACGCGCTGAACCAGGGCGACAAGCAGCGCATCCTCGACGCCAAGACCACCGAGATCCTCAGCCTGACCCCGGAGCAGCGCGACGCCTGGCGCGAGGCGATGAAGCCGGTGTGGCAGAAGTTCGAGGGCGAGATCGGCGCCGACCTGATCAAGGCCGCCGAGGCCGCCAACCAGTAAGAGTGGCCCGAGCCACCCGCGTTGCGGGCGCACGCCCGCAACCAGAGACCCCGCAGATCGCCAGTCGCGGGGTCTTTTCCATCACGCTGGAGAACACGCTATGAATGCCTTGCGGCGCGCCTGGGACCACTTCGAGGAGGGCTTCATCGCCTTCCTGCTGGGGGCCATGACGCTGGTGACCTTCGTCTACGTCATCCTCAACAACCTCTACACCCTGTTCTACGAGCTGGCCGACCGTTTCGAGGGCGCCAGCGACAGCCTGTTCGCCATCGGCGACACTATTCTCGCCGGCGCCCAGGCCATGACCTGGAGCAACGCCCTGACCAAGGCGCTGTTCGCCTGGCTGATCTTCTTCGGCCTGTCCTACGGCGTGCGCACCGCCGGACATATCGGCGTGGACGCCCTGGTCAAGCTGGCGCCCAAACACATCCAGCGCGTCATCGGGGTGATCGCCTGCCTGTGCTGCCTGGGCTACGCCGGGCTGCTCAGCGTGGCCAGCTTCGAGTGGATCCAGACCCTGTTCAGGGCCGCCATCGGCGCCGAGGACCTGGGCCACTTCGGCATCATGCAGTGGCACATCGGCCTGATCGTGCCGCTCGGTTTCGCCCTGGTATTCATCCGTTTCGCCGAGATCCTGCTGCGCATCCTGCGCGGCCAGCAGACCGGCCTGGGCCTGGCCGACGAGGCGGCCGAGGCCGTCAAGCTGACCGAGCACGAGGAGCACAAGCCATGACCGTCCTGTTCCTCTTCCTGCTGCTGTTCCTGCTGATGTTCATCGGCGTGCCCATCGCCATCTCCCTAGGCCTGGCCGGCTCGCTGACCATCATGCTGTTCAGCCCCGACTCGGTGCGCTCGCTGGCGATCAAGCTGTTCGAGACCAGCGAGCACTACACATTGCTGGCGATTCCGTTCTTCCTCCTGGCCGGCGCCTTCATGACCACCGGCGGCGTGGCGCGGCGCCTGATCGACTTCGCCAATGCCTGCGTCGGCCATATCCGTGGCGGCCTGGCGATCGCCGCGGTGCTGGCCTGCATGCTGTTCGCCGCGCTGTCCGGCTCGTCGCCGGCCACGGTGGCGGCGGTCGGCTCCATCGCCATCGCCGGCATGGTGCGCTCCGGCTACCCGCAGGCCTTCGGCGCCGGCATCGTGTGCAACGCCGGTACCCTGGGCATCCTGATTCCGCCGTCCATCGTCATGGTGGTGTACGCCGCGGCCACCGAGACCTCGGTGGGCAAGCTGTTTATGGCCGGCGTAGTGCCGGGCGTACTGCTCGGCGTGGCGCTGATGGTGGCGATCTACATAGTCGCGGTGAAGAAGAACCTGCCGGCCCTGCCACGCGCGAGCTTCCGTGAATGGATCGGTGCAGCACGCAAGGCGATCTGGGGCCTGCTGCTGATGGTGATCATCCTCGGTGGCATCTACAGCGGCATGTTCACCCCGACCGAGGCGGCGGCCGTGGCGGCGGTCTACTCCGGCTTCATCGCCCTGTTCGTGTACAAGGATATGCGCGTGGGCGAGCTGCCCAGGGTGCTGCTGGAGTCGGCCAAGCTCTCCATCATGCTGATGTTCATCATCGCCAACGCCATGCTGTTCGCCCATGTGCTGACCACCGAACAGCTGCCGCAGCAGATCACCGCCTGGGCGCTGGAGGCGGGCCTGACGCCTGTCACCTTCCTCTTGATGGTCAACATCGTGCTGCTGATCGCCGGCGCCTTCATGGAGCCCTCGGCGATCATCCTGATCCTGGCGCCGATCCTCTTCCCCATCGCCATGGAGCTGGGCATCGACCCGATCCACCTAGGCATCATCATGGTGGTCAACCTGGAGATCGGCCTGGTCACCCCACCGGTGGGGCTCAACCTGTTCGTCACCTCGGCGGTGACCGGCATGCCGCTGACCGCCACCATCCGCGCGGCGCTGCCCTGGCTGATGCTGCTGCTGAGCTTCCTGATCCTGGTCACCTACGTGCCCTGGATCTCCCTGGCCCTGCCCAACTGGATCGGCATCAGCTGAGACGACACCGCTCCAGCAAGCTTGCGCCCGGCCCAGTGCCGGGCTTTTTTCGCTCAGCGCACGCTCAGGCTGAAGCCGATGCGGTTCAGCCAGGTGGCTTCCTGCTCGAAGTCGGCCTGGGTCAGCGGGTTGGCCTCCAGCCAACCCGTGGGGAAGGTCAGGTCCAGGCTCTGCGGGCCGGCCTGCATCTGTACCTTGGGCATTTCCTGGGTACCGCGGATATGGTGGAAGAGGATGGCGAAGCGCAGCAGCACGCACAGGCGCAGCAGCTGCACGCCATCCTCGCCGAACTCGGCGAAGCGATCCTTGGGGATGTTGCGCCGGTGGCCACGCACCAGCAGGGCCAGCATCAGCTGGTCGCGGCGGGAGAAGCCGGCCAGGTCGGAGTGCTCGATCAGGTAGGCACCGTGCTTGTGGTACTGGTAGTGGGCGATGTCCAGGCCGATCTCGTGCACCCGCGCGCCCCATTGCAGGAGGTCGCGGTGCCAGTCCTGATTCAGCTGCCAGAGTTCGGCCACCAGCTCCAGGGCCTGCAGGGCCTTGGCCTCGACCCGCGCGGCCTGCAGCAGGTCGACGTGGTAGCGCTCCATCAGCGCGCCCAGGGTGCGTTCGCGCACGTCCTCGTGGTGATGGCGGCCGAGCAGGTCGTACAGCACGCCCTCGCGCAGGGCGCCCTCGGAATGATCCATGCGCTGCAGGTCGAGGGCGTCGAAGATGGCCTCGCTGATGGCCAGGCCGGCGGGGAAGATTTGTCGGCGGTCCGGTTTGATGCCGTCGATGTCCAGCTTGTCCACCTCGCCCAGCTTGAGCATCTTGCGCTTGAGCCAGGCCAGGCCCTCGGGATTGATCTCGCCCTTGCCCAGGTCGCCGGCCTTGATCGCCAGGCCCACCGCGCGGATGGTTCCGGAGGCGCCCACCGCCTCCTGCCAGCCCAGGCGCTGCAGGCCCTGTTCGATGTTCATCAGCTCCAGGCGCGCGGCCGTATAGGCCTGGGCGTAGCGCGCCGGGGTGATCTTGCCGTCCTTGAAATAGCGCTGGGTGTAGCTGACGCAACCCATCTGCAGGCTCTCGCGCAGCAGCGGCTCGAAGCGCTGGCCGACGATGAACTCGGTGCTGCCGCCGCCGATGTCCACCACCAGGCGCTTGCCGGGAGTGTCGGCGATGCTGTGCGACACGCCCAGATAGATCAGGCGCGCCTCCTCGCGGCCGGAGATCACCTCCACCTGGTGGCCGAGCAGCTCGTTGGCGCGGCGAATGAACTCGGCGCGGTTGCGCGCCTCGCGCAGGGCGTTGGTACCGACTATGCGCACCGCGCCCTTGGGCAGGCCCTGGATCAGCTGGCCGAAGCGACGCAGGCAGTCCAGGCCGCGCTGCATGGCTTCCTCGCTGAGCATGCGCTCGTCGTCCAGGCCGGCAGCCAGCTGAACTTTCTCGCCGAGCCGCTCGAGGATGCGGATCTCGCCGTGGTCGGCCTTGGCCAGCACCATGTGGAAGCTGTTCGAACCGAGGTCGATGGCGGCGATCAGGGGAAACTGCTTGGCGGTGTTGGGCATGGCTGAAGTCCCTTGGCGAAACACGGGCATCCTGACGGACGCTGCAAATTCTGCTGCATGTTAACCGTCCGGGCCGGGATGCCGTAGTCTTTCATCGGCCGTATCAAATCCATTGATAGTCAAGCTCAATGGAGAGCGGCTTTCGGCATGGGCCTAGGCGGGCTATCATGGCGCCACTTTTCAGCTTCCGATTCACGGAGACCGTACATGAGCGATTTCATCAGCAACGTCAGCGACGCCAGCTTCGAAGACGACGTGATCAAGGCCGAGGGCCCGGTCCTGGTCGACTACTGGGCCGAGTGGTGCGGCCCGTGCAAGATGATCGCCCCGGTGCTGGACGAGATCGCCCAGACCTATGCCGGCAAGCTGAAAGTCTGCAAGCTGAACATCGACGAGAACCCGGAAACCCCGCCGAAGTTCGGCGTGCGCGGCATCCCGACCCTGATGCTGTTCAAGAACGGCAACGTCGAGGCCACCAAGGTCGGCGCCCTGTCCAAGTCGCAACTGGCCGCCTTCCTCGACGCCAACATCTGAGGCGCCGCCCGGATTCCTCCAGGCGCCCCCAAACACCCTGCGAAGCCCCCTTCGCAGGGTGTTTTCGTTTCAGGGGCCACACCTTCGCACGCTCGATAACCGCCAGGCGCCGGCCAGCGTTGCGCAGGTGACCAGCGCCGGCAAAGGCGGGGGAGCAAAGATTTTTCCCATCAGCTGTAACCTGAAGGCACGAGGCTACTCTAGTAAGTTGTCCGGCATCTGGCCGGCCCATCGATCAAGAGGAAACCGACATGACTCAGAAGACTGCCCCCACCCTGACCGGTGCCGCCCTGGCCCTCGCCGCCGCCGGCCTGTTCGCCAGCCTGCCGACCCAGGTGGTCGCCGAGGAAGCCATGATCCATTGCTACGGGGTCACCTCGTGCAAGGGCCAGAACGACTGCAAGACCGCCGAGAACGCCTGCAAGGGCCAGGGCTCCTGCAAGGGCCACGGCTTCAAGCTGATGACCCTCGCCGAGTGCAACACGGCAGGCGGCACCGCCAAGGAGTGAGTGAACGCCCGGCGGGCCGGTTCGGCCCGCCCTTTCATCGGGAGCGACTATGCCAAGCTATCTCGGTCACGGCCTTGGTCTGCGCAGTGACTACTACCAGGAGATTCTCGACCGGCGCCCGGCGGTGGACTGGTTCGAGATCATCTCCGAGAACTACCTGGTCGACGGCGGCAAGGCCCTCTATTACCTGGACGCCATCGCCGAGCACTACCCGCTGGTGATGCACGGCGTGTCGCTGTCGATCGGCGGCCCGCACGCGCTGGATCGCGACTACCTGCAACGCCTAAAACGACTGATCGACCGGGTACGACCGGCCTGGGTCTCCGACCACCTGTGCTGGACCCGCGGCAGCGCCCACCAGCTGCACGACCTGCTGCCACTGCCGTACAACGAGGAGAGCCTGACCTACCTCACCGACCGCGTGCGCCAGGTGCAGGACATCCTCGAACGCCCGCTGGTGCTGGAAAACCTGTCCAGCTACGTGCTGCCGAGCAGCTCGACCCTGAGCGAGTGGGATTTTCTCGCCGCGCTCAGCGGCGAGAGCGGCTGCCAGCTGCTGCTCGACGTCAACAACGTCTACGTCAGCTCGCGCAACCACGGCTTCGACCCCTGGGAATTCATCTGCGCGCTGCCGCCGGAGCGCATCCGCCAGCTGCACCTGGCCGGGCACAGCGACTACGGCGACTACGTGATCGACACCCACGACCACCCTGTGGCCGACCCGGTGTGGCAGCTCTACCAGCGCACCCTGGAGCGCCTGGGCCCGGTCTCCACCCTGCTCGAACGCGACGACCACATGCCGCCGCTGGACGAGCTGCTAGACGAGCTAAAGCACGCCCGCCAGCTCGCCGCCCGCGCACTGGAGGCCCGCCAATGCGCCTGAACGACTGGCAGCTGCAACTGGAAAGCTACCTGCTGGGCGAGGACGCCGAGGCCATGCAGGCGCTGCTGCCACAACTGCGCGACGGCCCCACGCTGAGCGGCGCGGGCGGCCTGCGCATCTACCACAACGCCTACCGCGCCCGCCTGCTGGAGACCCTGCGCGGCGACTACCCGACCCTGCACGCCTGGCTCGGCGATGACCAGTTCGACGACCTGCTGCGCGCCTATCTCAACGCCCACCCGCCCAGCCATTTCAGCCTGCGCTGGCTGGGACGCGACCTGGCGAGCTTCCTCGAGGCCTACCTGGTGGCCGAGCAGGCCGCACCGCTGGCCGAGCTGGCCCGCCTGGAATGGGCCTTCACCCTGGCCTTCGACGCCGCCGACGCCGCGCCGCTGAGCCTGGCGGACATGGCCGCGCTACCCGCCGACGCCTGGCCGCGGCTGCGCGTGGCGGCGCACCCCAGCCTGCAGCGCCTGGCCTGCCGGCACAACAGCCTGGCCCTGTGGCGCGCGGCCAAGGCCGGCACGGAACTGCCCGACAGCCGGGCGCTGGCGCAGGAAGAACTGTGCCTGGTATGGCGTCAGGAACTGGTCTGCCGCTACCGCGCCCTGGCCGCCGACGAGGCGGCGGCGCTGCAGGCCATGCTGGCCGGCGCCACCTTCGCCGAGTTGTGCGAGCGGCTGGCCGCGCAGGCCGGCGAGCGGGCCCCGGCGCTGGCCGCCGGCTGGCTCAAGCAGTGGCTGCAGGACGGCCTGCTGCAGAAAGCAGACAAGCCATAGGTCGGCTGATACGAGACTGGGTATCAACTGGTTACTCTTAGCCAGCCGCTCATATCGGGCCGCGATCCGACGGAATTGCTTCTGCTTCTGGAAATAACGCTCGATCAAATTGCTGTCCTGTAGAGATATCGATCCAGCTGACGAGGTTCCAGACGATGTTTTGGGGAGGGAATGACCGCCTCATCCCCTGGTACTGGATAGCCTCGTCGCTGGATTTACCCAGGAGTAATTCCTTGATCCACTCCCACTGATCATCGCGCAATCAGTAGCAGCATACCCCTACATTCCCAAACAGCGAGATCCTGGCTGATCCCCTAGATTTCAGGCGGGCACACCGACTAGGCAATGGGCGGCGCCTGGGCTTATCGGCCACTGATTGTGAGGCGATGAAAGGGCGAGAACAGAGCTACTTCCACAAGGATTTCTTAGGGGACAGCCCCGTTCCCGAGGCCCACACGCCTCAATCAGCGCTTCATCGCCGGCCCTGGCGAACGCCAGAATGCTTCTTGCGCTGCGCCACCGGCAGAGCCAGGAAGGCCTCGATGGTCGCACGATCCTGGTAGTGCGCGGGGGTCTTCCAAGCGCGCCCGCTTCCCCTCTGATTGACCGCGTCGTTGCCGAAGCGCAGCGCCTGCGGTTCGACGCCCAGCCTTTCGGCGAACACCTGAAACTATTCCTGAGAGGGGATCGACTGCCCGCGCAACCAGCGCGATACCGCCTGAAAGGCCACCGAGCGGCCCCAGTAGCGCGAGTTGAACACGCGCTCGAGCACGGCAGGGCGGTCCGGGTAGCCGGCCTGGAGGCCCTGGCGGAGTTGATCCGGCAGGTACAGGACCCGCGGGTCAGGCAACGCCTGGAGGAACAGCATCACCGGCTGCTGCACCGCCTGAAGCAGGGGGCTACTGAAGGATGCGCTCCAGCGGTACGTGCAGCTTGTGCTGCAGGGCCTGCACGGCCGGCACGGCGTCGCGGGTCAGGTATCCGCTTTCCAGTGCCAGGATTTGGTAGATGCCACGACGCAACTGTTCCTCGCTGAGGTCGCCGGGGTTGCTCTGCACGGTGCAGAGGAAACGCACCCAGGAGGTGAGGATGATCCAGCTGTTGAGGGTCAGCGCCTCAATCTGCTGCTCGTCCATGACCAGGATGTCGGCGGCGACGAAGCCGCGGTAGATGCCGGCGGCAGCCTGCAGGCAGCGGCGGGCGAAGGCCCGGTAGCGCTCGGCCAGTGCCTCGTCGCTCTCCAGCAGGTGCTCCAGGTCGCGGTGCAGGAAGCGGTAGTGCCACATGGCCGCGAGCAGCGCCTGCAGGTAGAAGGTCTTGTCGGCCACCGTCAGCACGCGCCCCTCGGGCAGGCGCAGGAAGGCGTCGACCCGGTCCTCGTACTGGGCGAACAGCTCGGCGATGATCGCCTGCTTGTTGCGGAAGTGGTAGTACAGGTTGCCCGGCGACATGCCCAGGTGGGCGGCGATATGGTTGGTGGTCACGTTGCGCTCGCCCTGGGCGTTGAACAGCTCCAGGCTGGCTTCGACGATGCGCTCGCGGGTCTTGTTCTTCGGGGCCATGGTTCGCCTCGCTGGGGCACTTGCACGCAAGTTACAGGGTCGCGGCCGATCTGGCGACAGGCCGGTCGATTGACACTTTAGAGCAATTACTCTAAAAACACAGGCACACTTCCGCCCACGAGGACGCCCGCCATGGTCGCCGACGTTGCCTACCTCCAGCAGAACCAACAGCAGATCGACGCCCTCGAGCCGCTGCTGGCCGCCCAGCGCGCCGCCTTCCGCGCCAACCCGATGCCCGCCGCCGAGCAGCGCCGCGCCTGGCTGAAGAGCCTGCGCGAGCTGATCCTCGGTGAAAAACAGGCGCTGGTCGAAGCCCTGTCGCGCGACTTCAGCAACCGCTCGGCGGACGAGACCCTGCTGGCCGAGATCATGCCCAGCCTGCACGGCATCGACTACGCCAGCCGGCGCCTGGGCAAGTGGATGAAACCCTCGCGGCGCAGTGTCGGCCTGGCCTTCCAGCCCGGCCGGGCGCGGGTGATCTACCAGCCGCTCGGCGTGGTCGGCGTGATAGTGCCGTGGAACTACCCGCTGTACCTGGCCTTCGGCCCGCTGATCGGCGCGCTGGCCGCCGGCAACCGGGTGATGATCAAGATGAGCGAGTCCACCCCGGCCACCTCGCAGCTGGTCAAGGAACTGCTGGCGCGCGTCTTCCCCGAGGACCTGGTCGCCGTGGTGCTGGGCGAGGCCGAGGTCGGCATGGCCTTCTCCAAGCTGCCCTTCGACCATTTGCTGTTCACCGGCGCCACCAGCATCGGCCGCCACGTGATGCGCGCCGCCGCGGAGAATCTGGTGCCGGTCACCCTGGAGCTGGGCGGCAAGTCGCCGGCTATCATCGCCGCCGACGTGCCGCTGCAAGACGCCGCCGAGCGCATCGCCTTCGGCAAGACCATGAACGCCGGGCAGACCTGCGTGGCGCCGGACTACGTGCTGGTGCCCGAGGACCGGGTCGAGGAATTCGTCGACAGCTACCGCAGCGTGGTGCAGCGCTTCTATCCCAAGCTGGAGGGCAACCCGGACTACACCGCGATCATCAACGAGCGCCAGCTGAGCCGTCTCAAGGGCTATATCGCCGACGCCGAGGCCAAGGGCGCGCGAATCGTCCCGCTGCTTCCCGCCGACCAGGGCCGGCGCATGGCTCACAGCCTGGTGCTGAACGTGAACGACGAGATGAAGCTGATGCAGGAGGAGATCTTCGGTCCGCTGCTGCCGGTGCTGCCCTACCGCAGCCTCGACCAGGCCTTCGCCTATATCAACGAGCGCCCGCGCCCGCTAGCGCTGTACTACTTCGGCTACGACAAGCGCGAGCAGCAGCGCGTGCTGGTCGAGACCCACTCCGGCGGCGCCTGCATCAACGATACCCTGCTGCACGTCGCCCAGGACGACATGCCGTTCGGCGGCGTCGGCCCTTCCGGCATGGGCCACTATCATGGTCATGAAGGCTTTCTCACCTTCAGCAAGGCCAAGGGCGTGCTGATCAAGCAGCGCTTCAACTCCGCGCGCTTCATCTACCCGCCCTACGGCACTGCGATGCAGAAGCTGATCCACAAGCTGTTTATCCGCTGAGGAGTGCAGATGAGCGATATCGCCAACGCCGCGCCGCAGCTCTCGCGCCGCGGCCTGCTCAAGGTCGGCCTGCTGGGCGGCGCCTTCCTCGCCACCGCCGGGCTCACCGCCAGCCTCAGCGGCTGCTCCGCCGCCACCCCGGCCGGCGGCTTCCAGGTGCTGCGCGCCAGCGACCTGCCCAGCCTGCGCGCCATCATCCCGGTGGTGCTGCACGGCGCGGTGCCCGCAGAGGCCATGCCGGCGACGGTGGACGCCACCCTGCAGGGCATCGACCACAACCTGCACCATCTCGCGCCGGAGTGGCTCAAGCTCACCCAGCAGTTGCTCGACGTGCTGAGCATGGCCGTCACCCGCGGCCCGCTGACCGGCATCTGGGGCGCCTGGGACAACGCCTCGGCGGAGGACATTCGCAGCTTCCTCGCGCGCTGGGAACACAGCTCGCTGGACCTGCTGCGCATGGGCCACGCCTCGCTACTGCAACTGGTGCTGATGTCCTGGTATGCCCGCCCGCAGGCCTGGGCCCATTGCGGCTACCCCGGCCCGCCGACGATCTGAAACGCATCGACCCCGCACAGAATTACAAGAAGAGAAACCGAGAAATGCCCGTACCCGATAGCTTCCGCGAAGGCCTGGCCCGTGGCTGGACCACCTATGACGGCTCGCGCCTGGAGCAGGACCTGCTGCTGGAGGCCGACGTGGCCATCATCGGCAGCGGCGCCGGTGGCGGCACCAGCGCGGAAATCCTCAGCGCCGCCGGCTTGCGGGTGCTGCTGATCGAGGAAGGCCCGCTGAAGACCAGCAGCGATTTCAAGATGCAGGAGGCCGACGCCTACCCGCAGCTGTATCAGGAAGGCATCGGCCGCATGAGCAAGGACGGCGCCATCACCATCATGCAGGGCCGCGCCGTGGGCGGCACCACCCTGGTCAACTGGACCTCCAGCTTCCGCACGCCGGAGCCGACCCTGCGGCACTGGGCCGACGCGCATGGCGTGCAAGGCCATGGCGTCGAGGCCATGGCGCCCTGGTTCGAGCGCATGGAGCAGCGTCTGGGCGTGGCGCCCTGGGCCATCCCGCCGAACCCCAACAATCAGGTGATCAAGGACGGCTGCGAACGGCTCGGCTACGCCTGGCACATCATCCCGCGCAACGTGCGCGGCTGCTGGAACCTCGGCTACTGCGGCATGGGCTGCCCGACCAACGCCAAGCAGTCGATGCTGGTCACCACCATTCCCGCCACCCTCGACCAGGGCGGCGCCCTGCTCTACCTGGCCCGCGCCGAACGCCTGCTGCACGACGGCACGCATGTCAGCGGCCTGGAGTGCCTGGGCATGGACGAGCGCGCGGTGGCGCCCAACGGCCGCCGCATCATGGTCAAGGCGCGCCACTACGTGCTGGCCGGCGGCGGCATCAACAGCCCGGCGCTGCTGCTGCGCTCGAAGGCGCCCGACCCGCACCAGCGCGTCGGCAAGCGCACCTTCCTGCATGTGGTGAACTTCTCAGCGGCGCAGTTCGACAAGGTCATCAACCCCTTCTATGGCGCGCCGCAGTCGGTGTATTCCGACCACTTCCAGTGGGACGACGGCGCCACCGGGCGCATGTCCTACAAGCTGGAGGTGCCGCCGCTGCATCCGGCGCTGGCCGCCACCCTGCTCGGCCGCTTCGGCGTCGACAACGCCCTGCGCATGGAGCAGCTGCCGCACACCAACATGATGCTGGCGCTGATGCGCGACGGCTTCCACCCGGACAGCGCCGAGGGCAGCGTGGAGCTGCGCGGCGACGGCACGCCGGTGCTCGACTACCGCATGACCGATTACAGCTGGGACGGCATCCGCCGCGCCTTCCACAGCATGGCAGAGATCCAGTTCGCCGCCGGTGCCAGGAGCGTGCTGCCGCTGCATGCCCAGGCCGACTACGTGAGCAGCCTGAGCGAGGCCCGCGCGCTGATCGACCGCCTCGACCTGCGCCCGTACCAGACCCGCCTGGGCAGCGCCCACGTGATGGGCGGCTGCGCCATGGGCGAGGACGCCAGGCAGGCGGTGGCCGACAGCCTGGGCCGCCACCACCAGCTGGAGAACCTGTCGATCCACGACGGCTCGCTGTTCCCCACCAGCATCGGCGCCAACCCGCAGCTGTCGATCTACGCCCTTACCGCCAAGCTCGCGACCCTGTTGGCCGAGCGGCTCAGGGCCTGAGCAAGCTGCTCGCCGCCCTGCTTCTGGTCGTCGGCGTCATCCATCTGCTGCCGCTGGTCGGCGTGCTCGGCGGCGAGCGGCTCAATGCTCTATATGGCCTGCCCCTGGACGAACCCAACCTGCAGATCCTCATGCGCCACCGCGCCGTGCTGTTCGGCCTGCTCGGCGCCCTGCTGGTGGCCGCCGCCTTCGTCCCAGGCCTGCGCGGTCCGGCGCTGCTCGGCGGCCTGGTCAGCGTCATCGCCTTCCTCCTGCTGGCCTGGAGCGCGCCCCTCTACAACGAGGCCTTGCACCGTGTGGTGGTGGCCGACTGGGTAGCTCTGGCCTGCCTGCTGTTGGCCCTGCCGCTGCACCTGCGCAGCGCCTAAGACTTTTCCCCGAAGGAAGCGCTGCGCTACCATCCGCGCACTCCAACCGCTCCCGAGCAGGACTCCGCGATGAATCGAGTGTTGTACCCAGGCACCTTCGACCCCATCACCAAGGGCCATGGCGACCTGATCGAACGCGCCTCGCGCCTGTTCGACACCGTGATCATCGCCGTGGCCGCGAGCCCCAAGAAAAATCCGCTGTTCCCCCTGGAGCAGCGGGTCGAGCTGGCCCGTGAAGTCACCAAGCACCTGCCCAATGTCGAGGTGGTCGGCTTCTCCAGCCTGCTGGCGCACTTCGTCAAGGAACAGAACGCCAACGTGCTGCTGCGCGGCCTGCGCGCGGTGTCCGACTTCGAGTACGAGTTCCAGCTGGCCAACATGAACCGCCAGCTGGCGCCGGACGTGGAGAGCATGTTCCTCACCCCGTCGGAGAAGTATTCCTTCATCTCCTCGACCCTGGTGCGCGAGATCGCCGCTCTCGGCGGCGATATCAGCAAGTTCGTCCACCCGGCGGTGGCCGCTGCCCTGGCCGAGCGCTTCAAGCGCTGAATCGTCCGCGCTCGCGCGAACCCCGGCAATCCGGCACAATCCGCCTATCGAATGCCTGAAAGTGCCACGCCCAAAGGGTGTGGCAGGAGTTGCCCCGATGTCCCTGATAATCACCGACGACTGCATCAACTGCGACGTCTGCGAGCCCGAGTGCCCGAACGGCGCCATTTCCCAGGGTGAGGAGATCTATGTGATCGACCCCAACCTGTGCACCGAGTGCGTCGGCCACTACGACGAGCCGCAGTGCCAGCAGGTCTGCCCGGTGGACTGTATCCCGCTCGACGAGAACCATGTCGAGAGCAAGGACGAGCTGATGCAGAAGTACCTGATCATCACCGGCAAGGCCTGATTCGCTCCCCACGCAACGGCGATCTTCGCTAGGCTGTCAGGCCTGTTCAGCACGGATCGCCGCCCATGTCCGCCAAGCCATTCCTCTACTGCCTGCTGCTGAGCTGCGCGCTCGCCGCCCAGGCCGCCGCTCCCAGACCGCAACAGGCCGCCGTCGCCAGCGCCCATCCGGCGGCCACGGTCGCCGGTCTGGAGACCCTGGCCCAGGGCGGCAACGCCTTCGACGCCGCGGTGGCCATGGCCGCCGCCCTGGCCGTGGCCGAGCCCTATGGCTCGGGCCTGGGCGGCGGCGGCTTCTTCCTCCTGCGCCAGGCCGGCGACAAACCCGGCTACCGCTTTATCGACGCCCGCGAGCGCGCGCCGCTGGCCGCCGGCCCCGACCTCTACCGACGCAACGGCACGGTGCAGCGCGAGCTGTCGCTGAACGGCGCTCTGGCCGCCGCCATTCCCGGCCTGCCGGCCGCCCTGGCGCACCTGGCGCAGCGCTACGGCAAGCTGCCGCTGAGCGCTTCGCTGACCCCGGCCATCCGCCTGGCCCGCGACGGCGTCGGCATCGACCGGGTCTACCGCGAGCGCGCCGATTGGCGCCTCAACGCCATGCAGGCGGACCCGGAGACCGCGCGCATCTTCCTCGATCAGGGGCGCATCCCGCCGCTGCATGGCCTGCTGCGCCAACCCCTGCTGGCGCGCACCCTGGAGCGCCTGGCCCGCGACGGCCATGCCGGCTTCTACGAGGGCGAGACGGCACGCCTGCTGCTGGAGGGGGTGAAGGCGGCCGGTGGCATCTGGAGCGCCCGCGACCTGCGCGACTACCGGGTGGTCGAGCGCCTGCCGCTGCGCTACCCGCTGCAGGACGGCCGCGAACTCATTAGCGCGCCGCCGCCCTCGGCCGGCGGGGTGATCCTGGCGCAGAGCCTGGGCATGCTGCAGCAGCTGCCCTGGCAGGAGGCCGGCGCCGTGCAGCGCAGCCACTACGTGATCGAAGCACTGCGCCGCGCCTATCGCGATCGCGGCCTGCTGGGCGACCCGGACCAGGTGGATATCCCGCTGCCCCAGTTGCTCGCCGCCGACTATCTGCGGCAACAGGCCAAGACCATTCAGCTCAGCGCCGCCACGCCCAGCAGCAGCCTGGCGCCGGCGCCGCGCTGGCGCGAGGGCGACCACACCACCCACTTCACCGTGCTGGATGACGAAGGCAACGCGGTGGCCGCCACTTTGTCGATCAACCTGCCGTTCGGCGCCGCCTTCACTCCGGCCGGCAGCGGCGTGCTGCTCAACAACGAGATGGACGACTTCGCCGCCGACCCGCAGGGCAGCAACGTCTACGGCCTGGCCGGCAGCCGCGCCAACGCCATAGCCCCGGGCAAGCGGCCGCTGTCGTCGATGAGCCCGACCTTTATCGAGAGCGAACGGGAACTGGCCAGCTTCGGCACGCCGGGCGGCAGCCGCATCCCCAGCATGGTGCTGCTGGCCGTGCTCGACTACCTGGACGGCAAGCCGGTGGCCCAGTGGCCGGCCACCGCGCGCTATCACCAGCAATACCTGCCCGATCTGGTCGAGCACGAACCGGATGCCTTCAGCGCCAGCCAACGGCAAAGCCTGGAGATGCGCGGTTACAAGCTCAAGGAGGTGGAGCGCCGCTACGGCAACCAGCAGGTGCTGCTATGGCGCAAGGACAACGGCCAGGTGGAAGCCGCCAGCGACCCGCGCGGCGTGGGCCGCGCGGGCTACTGGCCGTGAGGCGAGCGCACCGGGTACGTCCTGGCCGTTTCAGCGCACCAGATGCAGGTAGTGCATGTGCTTCTCGTACTGGTCGAGGATGTCGCCGATCACGTCGTCCAGGCTCCAGCCCATCAGGTCGTAGTCCTGGCCGCCCTCCAGCAGGTGCACTTCGGCGCGGTAATAGTGCTGCTCCTCATCGGCGTCGGCCTCTTCCAGGAGCACGAAGTTGGGCCGGTTGAAGGCGCGCGGGCGCACTTCGTAGAGGAAGTCGGTCTCGGCGCCGTGGGCCACCACCAGGCGCACCCGGTCTTCGCCGCTGCGCTCGCTGCGTGCATCCAGGCCACGCTTGCGCAGCTCCTCGGCCACCGACTCGATGGCGCCGCGCGCCGTCTCCTCGATGAAGCGGCGGGCCTCGCTCAGGTCGGGGAAGCTCACCAGGGTGTGCAGGCGCCGCTGCCAGCCGCCGTGCGGACGCAGGTGGCTGGAGGTCTGCGGCAGGGCCTGGTAGCGCACGCTGCGTTTGGTGGCGTCCAGCTTCAGGGCGCGCAGCAGGCCCCAGATGGCTACCAGCAGGACGATGGAGAAGGGCAAGGCGCTGGCGATGGTGGCGGTCTGCAGCGCCTTGAGGCCGTCGGCCAGGAGCAGGGCGATGGCCACCACGCCGATCAGCACCGACCAGAACAGGCGCTGCCACAGCGGCGTGTTGGCCTTGCCGCCGGAGGCCAGCATGTCCACCACCAGGGCGCCGGAGTCGGCCGAGGTGACGAAGAACACCACCACCATGGCCACCGCGATCAGTGACAGCAGGCTGCTCAGCGGGAACTGCTCGAGGAAGGCGAACAGCGCCAGCGAGCTGTCGGCGTTGACCGTGTCGGCCAGGCTCTGCAGGCCCTCGGTCAGCACCAGATGAATGGCGCTGTCGCCGAACACCGTCATCCACAGCAGGGTGAAGCCGGCCGGCACGAACAGCACGCCCGAGATGAACTCGCGGATGGTGCGACCGCGCGAGATGCGCGCGATGAACAGGCCGACGAAGGGCGACCAGGACAGCCACCAGCCCCAGTACAACAGGGTCCAGCCGCCGATCCAGTCGGTCGGCTGATAGGCGTAGAGATTGAAGGTCTTGCTGACGATCTCGGACAGGTAGGCGCCGCTGTTCTGCACGAAGGTCTTGAGCAGGAACACGGTCGGGCCCAGCGCCAGGACGAACAGCAGGAGCAGCACGGCCAGGCACAGGTTGATCTCCGAGAGGATGCGGATGCCCTTGTTCAGGCCGCTGGCCACCGACAGGGTGGCGAGAAAGCAGATGGCGGCGATCAGGCCGATCTGCACGCCGGTGCCGACCGGCAGGCCGAACAGATGGTGCAGGCCGCTGTTGATCTGCAGCACGCCGTAGCCCAGCGAGGTGGCCACGCCGAACACCGTGCCGATGATGGCGAAGGTATCCACCGCGTGGCCGATGGGGCCGTGGATGCGCTCGCCGATCAGCGGGTAGAGCGCCGAGCGCAGGGTCAGCGGCAGGTTATGGCGGAAGCAGAAGAACGCCAGGATCAGCGCGACTATGGCGTAGATCGCCCAGGCGTGCAGGCCCCAGTGGAAGAAGGTCAGCTTCATCGCCTCGCGTGCGGCCTGCACGGTGCCGGCCTCGCCCACCGGCGGCGCGGTGAAGTGCATCAGCGGCTCGGCCACGCCGAAGAACATCAGGCCGATGCCCATGCCGGCGGAGAACAGCATGGCGAACCAGGTGGCGTTGCGGTATTCGGGCTGGCTGTGGTCGGGGCCTAGCTTGAGGTCGCCGTAGCGGCTGACGGCGAGGAACACGCAGCAGATCAGGATCAGCGCGACGGTGAGGACGTAGAACCAGCTGGCCTTGTCGACTATCCAGCTCTGCAGCTGGGCGAACTGGCTCTGCGCATGCTCGGGCAGCAGCACGCTGTAGAGCACCAGGGCGAGGATGAGAAAGGCGGAGCCGAAGAATACCGGCCGATTGATTGAAGACGTCTGTGCCTCCATTGAGCTAGCTCTCCTTATGATCGGATGGGCCGCCAAGGGCGGAAGGCTAGCCATTCTAGCACAGGGTGATAGTTTCACTCTCTTGAATCACTGCATTCGATAATTTTGCCGGATTGACCGCTTCAGCTTTCGCCGCTCGGCCGATACTGCAGGGCCTCGGCCAGATGCGCGCGCTGGATGTCGTCGCGTTCTTCCAGGTCGGCCAGGGTGCGTGCCACCTTGAGCAAGCGGTGGGCGGCGCGCAGCGACAGCTTGAGGCGTTCGCAGGCCTGTTCCAGCCAGAGCCGGTCGGCCTCGCCCAGCCGGCAGTGACGGCGCAGGCCCGGCAGGTCGAGCAGGGCGTTGGCGCAGCCCTGGCGCTGGAGCTGACGCTGACGGGCGCGGGCCACCTGGGTGGCCGCCTGGGCGCTGCTCTCGCCGCCCTGGGGGGCGGCCAGCAGGCTGGTGCTTTCCCGCGCCACCGTCAGGTGCAGGTCGATGCGGTCGAGCAGCGGCCCGGACAGCTTGGCGCGGTAGCGCTGCACCTGTTCCGGGGTGCAGCGGCAGCGCCCACCGGGGTCGCCCAGGTAACCGCAGGGGCAGGGATTCATCGCCGCCACCAGCTGGAAGCGCGCCGGGAAGCGCACCTTGTCGCGCGCGCGGGCAATCACTATCTGGCCCGACTCCAGCGGCTCGCGCAGCACCTCCAAGACCTTGCGGTCGAACTCCGGCAGCTCGTCGAGAAACAGCACGCCCATATGCGCCAGGCTGATCTCGCCCGGCTGCGGGCGACTGCCGCCGCCGACCAGCGCCGGGCCGGATGCACTGTGATGGGGCTGGCGGAAGGGGCGCTGCGGCCAGGCGGCCAGTGGCGCCTGGCTGGCCACCGAGTGGATGGCCGCCACTTCCAGCGCCTCGTCCTCGGACAGTGGCGGCAGCAGGCCGGGCAGGCGGCTGGCCAGCAGGGTCTTGCCGGTGCCGGGCGGGCCCGAGAACAGCAGGTTGTGGCCGCCGCTGGCGGCGATCAGCAGGGCGCGCTTGGCCGCTAGCTGGCCCTGCACCTCGGCCAGATCGGGGTAGCTCGCGGCCTGCAGCAGCAGGCCGCTGGCCTGGTAGGGCGCCAGCACGGCCTGGCCGTTGAGGTGGGCGGCGACCTGCAGCAGGTGTTCGGCGGCCAGCACCGTCAGGCCCGAGGCCAGGCTGGCCTCCTCGGCATTGGCGCGCGGCACCAGAAGGGTGCGCCCGGCGGCGCGCGCGGCCAGGGCCGCCGGCAGCACGCCTTGCACCGGGCGCAACTCGCCGGATAGGGCCAGCTCGCCCAGGCACTCCAGCCGCTTCAGGCCCTCGGCCGGGACCTGGCCGCTGGCGGCCAGCACACCGAGGGCGATGGCCAGGTCGAAGCGCCCGCCGTCCTTGGGCAGATCGGCGGGTGCCAGGTTGAGGGTGATGCGCCTGGGCGGGAAATCGAAGCCGGCGTTCTGGATGGCGCTGCGCACGCGGTCCTTGCTCTCCTTGACCGCGGCCTCCGGCAGGCCGACCAGGGTCAGCGCCGGCAGGCCGTTGGCCAGGTGCGCCTCGACTGTGACCGCCGGTGCCTCGACGCCGACCTGGGCACGGCTGTGGACTATGGCCAGGGACATGGATCGCTCCTTGATCGCATGCCCGCCGAGGGCTTATTCGGCGGGTGGTTTCTGTTGCGCCTCCAGCGCCGCCAACTTGGCTTCGAGGGCCTCCAGGCGGGCGCGGGTACGGGCCAGCACGGCCATCTGGCTGTCGAACTCCTCGCGGCTGACCAGGTCCAGCTTGGTGAAGGCGCTCTGCAGCAGGGCCTTGAACTGGGCCTCGAACTCACTGCGCGGCAACGGGGTATCGCCGCTGAACAGGCGGGCGGCGTGGCCGGCGAGGGTGTCGAGCAGAGCTTTGGGCGGCAGCATGGGGGCTTTCCAGTGGCAAACGGCGCTCAGTGTAGCACGCAGGCCGCGCCGCCCGTGGCGCCCACGGCGATGCACAAATTTCGCTCACTGCCGCAGGCCGTCGCGCACCATTGTTGTGCAGTGACCGCCTGGTCGACCGCTCTCGCACTCCGACCCGGCCGGCTAAGCCTCTGAAAAAGTGGCTTTTTGGCATAGCTGGCAAGGATTCTGCTTAACAGCCTATGACGCGTGCACCGATGCAGTACCGGTGCGCAGCCGAGGCGGGGGAGTGTCTCGGTGAATGCGGTTGGTAGACGCCAGGCCCGGTGGCCGGCGCGTTTCAAAAGCCAGGCACTGCGCTTAGACTTGAGCCGGGTTCGTTTTCCTGGGGCGAGTCCACCAATACGGGAGAGAGTTTCATGAAGCTAGTCACTGCCATCATCAAGCCGTTCAAGCTGGACGATGTGCGCGAATCGCTGTCCGAGATCGGCGTGCAGGGCATCACCGTCACCGAAGTCAAAGGCTTCGGCCGGCAGAAGGGTCACACCGAGCTGTACCGCGGCGCCGAGTACGTCGTCGACTTCCTGCCCAAGGTGAAGATCGACGTGGCCATCGCCGACGATCAACTGGATCGCGTGATCGAAGCCATCACCAAGGCTGCCAACACCGGCAAGATCGGTGACGGCAAGATCTTCGTGGTCAACCTGGAACAGGCCATCCGCATCCGTACCGGCGAAACCGGCACCGACGCAGTTTAAGCCTCAGAACCCACACGCCCCAGGAGAATAAACATGACTCTGCGAAAATTCGCAGGGCTAGGAGCCCTTTTGTCTCTGCTTATGCCGGGCCTGGCATTCGCCGAGGAAGCGACGCTGAACAGCGGCGACACCGCCTGGATGCTCACTGCCACCGCGCTGGTGCTGTTCATGACCATCCCCGGCCTGGCCCTGTTCTACAGCGGCATGGTGCGTTCCAAGAACGTGCTGTCGGTGATGATGCAGTGCTTCGCCATCACCGGCCTGATCAGCATCCTCTGGGTGATCTACGGCTACAGCCTGGCCTTCGACACCACCGGCATGGAGCAGGGGGTCACCAACTTCAACTCCTTCGTCGGCGGCCTGAACAAGGCCTTCCTCAGCGGCCTGACCGTCGATAGCCTGGTCGGCGCCTTCCCGGAGAGCGTGTTCATCGTCTTCCAGATGACCTTCGCCATCATCACTCCGGCGCTGATCGTCGGCGCCTTCGCCGAGCGCATGAAGTTCTCCGCCATGCTGATCTTCATGGGCGTGTGGTTCACCCTGGTCTACGCGCCGATCTGCCACATGGTCTGGTCCGGCGACGGCGCCTTCCTCTGGGATGCCGGCGTGCTCGACTTCGCCGGTGGCACCGTGGTGCACATCAACGCCGGTATCGCCGGCCTGGTGGCCTGTCTGGTGCTGGGCAAGCGCAAGGGCTTCCCGACCACCGCCATGGCGCCGCACAACCTCGGCTACACCCTGGTCGGCGCGGCCATGCTGTGGGTCGGCTGGTTCGGCTTCAACGCAGGTTCCGCCATCGCCGCCAACGGCACCGCCGGCATGGCCATGCTGGTGACCCAGATCGCCACCGCCGCCGCCGCCCTGGGCTGGATGTTCGCCGAGTGGATCACCCATGGTAAGCCGAGCGCCCTGGGCATCGCCTCCGGCGTGGTCGCCGGTCTGGTCGCCATCACCCCGGCCGCCGGCACCGCCGGCCCGATGGGCGCCCTGGTGATCGGCCTGGCCGCCGGCGTGATCTGCTTCTTCTGCGCCACCAGCCTCAAGCGCAAGCTGGGCTACGACGACTCGCTGGACGCCTTCGGCGTGCACGGCATCGGCGGCATCGTCGGCGCCATCCTCACCGGCGTGTTCGCCGCACCCGCCCTGGGCGGCTTCGGCAGCGTCGAGGACATCAGCGCCCAGGTGCTGGTACAGATCGAGGGTGTTGCCATCACCGTGCTGTACACCGCCGTCGTCACCTTCGTGATCCTCAAGGTCCTGGACCTGGTCATGGGCCTGCGCGTCAGCGAGGAGACCGAGACCGTCGGCCTCGACCTCGCCGAGCACAACGAGCGCGGCTACAACCTGTAAGGCCGCTGCGGGGCGCCCTGCGCGCCCCGTACTCCTGGGTACACAGCAGAGGTAAACCATGGACAACACAGCATTGACTGCGCTGCAGTACGGCTTCGACACCTTCTATTTCCTGATGTGCGGTGCGCTGGTGATGTGGATGGCGGCAGGCTTCGCCATGCTCGAATCCGGCCTGGTGCGCGCCAAGAACACCACCGAGATCCTCACCAAGAACATCGCGCTCTATGCGGTGGCCAGCGTGATGTACATGCTGATCGGCTACCACATCATGTACTCCAGCCCGGAAGGCGGCATCCTGCCGAGCCTGGGCTTCCTGCTGGGCGACGAGAACGCCGTCGAGGCGGTCACCGCCGGCGGTGACGATGCGCCCTACTACTCGGCCCGTTCCGACTTCTTCTTCCAGGTGGTGTTCGCCGCCACCTGCATGTCGATCGTCTCCGGCGCCGTGGCCGAGCGCATGAAGCTGTGGGCCTTCCTCACCTTCGCGGTGGTGATGACCGGTTTCATCTACCCGATCCAGGGCTTCTGGAAGTGGGGCTCGGGCTTCCTCAACACGGCCGGCTTCCTCGACTTCGCCGGCTCCGGCGTGGTGCACATGGCCGGTGCCGCCGCCGCCCTGGCCGGTGTCCTGCTGCTCGGCGCGCGCAAGGGCAAGTACGGCGCCAACGGCCAGATCAACGCCATTCCGGGCGCCAACCTGCCGCTGGCCACCCTCGGCACCTTCATCCTGTGGATGGGCTGGTTCGGTTTCAACGGCGGCTCGCAGCTGAAGATGAGCACCATCGAGGACGCCAACGCGGTGGCCAACGTGTTCGTCAACACCAACATGGCCGCCGCCGGCGGCCTGATCGTCGCCCTGGTGGTGGCGCGCATCCTGTTCGGCAAGGCCGACCTGACCATGGCCCTCAACGGCGCCCTGGCCGGCCTGGTGGCGATCACCGCCGAGCCGCTGACCCCGACCGCGCTGCAGGCCACCCTGATCGGTGCCGTCGGCGGCGTGCTGGTGGTGTTCGCCATCGTCGGCCTGGACAAGCTGAAGCTCGACGACCCGGTCGGCGCCATCTCGGTGCACGGCGTGGTCGGCATCTGGGGCCTGCTGGCAGTGTGCCTGACCAACGGCGACGCCTCGCTGGGCGCCCAGCTGCTCGGCATCGGCTCGATCTTCGCCTTCGTCTTCATCAGCAGCCTGGTGGTGTGGAGCATCATCAAGCTGGCGATCGGCCTGCGGGTCAGCGAGGAAGAAGAATACGAGGGCGTGGACATCGCCGAATGCGGCATGGAAGCCTACCCGGAATTCACCAACAAGAAATAAAGTTACAGCTACTTTGAAGGGCGCCTGCGGGCGCCCTTTGTTTTTTCCGCGGCCGCGCTAGAATGCGCGCCCAACGGATGCGGTGGGCTGCTGCGATGTGGCAACAACGGCTGATTACCCTGAATGCGCGGGCGCGAGGTTTCCACCTGGTGACCGACGAGCTGGTGGCGGCGCTGCCGGAGCTGGTCGGCTACAGGGTTGGCGTGCTGCACCTCTGGCTGCAGCACACCTCGGCCTCGCTGACCGTCAACGAGAATGCCGACGGCGCGGTGCGGCGTGACTTCGAGCGCTTCTTCAACCGTCTGGTGCCCCAGGGCGAGAGCGGCTATGAGCACGACTACGAGGGGCCGGACGACCTGCCGGCGCATTTCAAGGCCAGCCTGCTGGGCTGCCAGCTGAGCCTGCCGATCGGCGAGGGGCGCCTGGCCCTGGGCACCTGGCAGGGCATCTACCTCGGCGAGCACCGCGATCGAGGTGGTCCGCGCCGGGTGCTGGCGACGCTGTACGGCGAGCCGCACTGAGAGCGAAGAATTTTTCCCGGCGGCATTTTTGCAATGCGTGCCGCTGGTCTATAAGTAACCTGCTTTGCGCAAGTCATGAGGTAGAACATGAGCGACGAAGAACTGGAACAGGACGATCTGGAAGGCACCGACGAGGACGACGGCGAGGAGCTGGAAGCGGCCGATAGCGGCGACGACGGCGACGATGACGGCGGCAGCGACGCCGGCGAATCCGGCGGCAAGCCGAGCAAGAAGCCCAAGGCCGAGGAGGTCGAGGAGCTGCCCAGCGTCGAGGCCAAGCAGAAGGAGCGCGATGCCCTGGCCAAGGCCATGGAGGAGTTCCTCTCGCGTGGCGGCAAGGTCCAGGAGATCGAGCCCAACGTGGTGGCCGACCCGCCCAAGAAGCCGGACAGCAAGTACGGCAGCCGTCCCATCTGAGACGGCCGTCGCCAACCGCTCCTCAAGCCCCGCGTCGCGGGGCTTTTCGTTTCAGCGCACCTGCGGCGTGGTCAGCTTGTCCAGCAGCGCCAGCTGCGCGTTGCGCGGGTTGGCATTGCCGGATGGGCTGGTGCGCAGATAGCGCCCGTCCGCCTGCAGCACCCAGGCCTGGGTGTTGTCGGCGAGGTAGCTCTCCAGCTCCTTCTTGACCCGCCCGATCAGCTTCTTGCCCTCCATCGGGAAGCAGGTCTCCACCCGCTTGTCGAGGTTGCGCTCCATCCAGTCGGCGCTGGAGAGGAACAGCTGCTCCTCGCCGCCGTTGCCGAAGTAGTAGATACGGCTGTGCTCGAGGAAACGGCCGACGATGGAACGCACCTGGATATTGTGCGACACCCCCGGCACGCCCGGACGCAGGCAGCACATGCCGCGCACCACCAGATCGATGCGCACGCCCATCTGGCTGGCCTTGTACAGCGCGCGGATGACCTTGGGATCGGTCAGCGAGTTGACCTTGGCCATGATGTGCGCAGGCTTGCCCTCGCTGGCGAACTGGGCCTCGCGGGCGATCATGTCGAGCAGGGCCTTCTTCAGGGTGAAGGGCGCATGCAGCAGCTTCTTCATGCGCAGGGTCTTGCCCATGCCGATCAGCTGGTTGAACAGCTTGGACACGTCCTCGCCGAGCGCCTCGTCGGCGGTCAGCAGGCTGTAGTCGGTGTACAGGCGGGCATTGCCGGCATGGTAGTTGCCGGTGCCGAGGTGGGCGTAGCGGCGCAGCTCGCCGTTCTCACGGCGCAGGATCAGCATCATCTTGGCGTGGGTCTTGAAGCCGACCACGCCGTAGATCACCACCGCGCCGGCCTGCTGCAGGCGGCTGGCCAGCTGCAGGTTGGACTCCTCGTCGAAACGCGCGCGCAGCTCGATCACCGCGGTGACCTCCTTGCCGTTGCGCGCCGCCTCCACCAGGGCATCGACTATCTCCGAGTTGGCGCCGGAGCGGTACAGGGTCTGCTTGATCGCCAGCACGCTGGGGTCCTTGGCGGCCTGGCGCAGCAGATCGATCACCGGGGTGAAGGACTCGAAGGGGTGCATCAACAGCACGTCCTGCTTGCCGACCACGCTGAAGATGTTCTCGGCGTTCTGCAGCAGCTTGGGGATCACCGGAGTGAAGGAGGCGTGCTGCAGCTCCGGGTGGCTCTCCAGCCCGGTGATGCTGAACAGCCGCGTGAGGTTGACCGGGCCGTTGACCCGGTACAGCTCGCTCTCGCTGAGGTTGAACTGCTTGAGCAGGAAGTCCGCCAGGTGCTTGGGACAGGTGTCGGCCACCTCCAGGCGCACGGCGTCGCCGTAACGGCGACTGAACAGCTCGCCGCGCAGGGCGCGGGCCAGGTCTTCGACGTCCTCGGCATCCACCGACAGGTCGGCGTTGCGGGTCAGGCGGAACTGGTAGCAGCCCTTGACGCTCATGCCGTGGAACAGGTCGTCGGCGTGGGCGTGGATCATCGAGGAGAGGAACACGTAGTTGTCCCCCGCCCCGCCCACGTCCTCGGGCACGCGGATGATGCGCGGCAACAGGCGCGGCGCCGGGATGATGGCCAGACCGGAATCGCGGCCGAAGGCATCGACGCCCTCCAACTCGACGATGAAGTTGAGGCTCTTGTTCACTAACAAGGGGAAGGGATGCGTCGGGTCGAGGCCGATGGGGGTGATGATCGGCGCGATCTCGTCGCGGAAGTAGCGGCGCACCCAGGTCTTCAGCTTGGTGGTCCAGTGGCGGCGGCGGATGAAGTTGATCTGGTGCTTGGCCAGCGCCGGCAGCAGCACGTCGTTGAGCAGCGCGTACTGGCGGTGCACCTGCTCGTGGGCGATCTCGGAGATGCGCGCCAGCACCTGGCTGGGCAGCAGGCCGTCGGCGCCGGCCTGTTCACGGGCGAAGTTGATCTGCTTCTTCAGGCCGGCGACGCGGATCTCGAAGAACTCGTCGAGGTTGCTGGAGAAGATCAGCAGGAACTTGAGGCGCTCCAGCAGCGGATAGGACTCGTCCAGCGCCTGCTCCAGCACGCGGATATTGAACTGCAGCTGGGACAGCTCGCGATGGATGTACAGGCTGCTGTCGTCCAGCCCGGGTATGGGCGCGGGCGCCGGCGGCTCGGCGGCCGGCGCGGCCTCGGCCACGGGCTCGGCCGGCAGCGGCGGCTCGGCCTCGAGCTTGGCGTCGGCGATCTGTTTGTTGCTGAGTCCCTCGGTGTTCATGCCTTGCTTCCCTGGGGCGGCTTCAGCGCCCCGCGTTCAGGAGTTCTGCCGCGCGCGCGGCGAAATAGGTGAGGATGCCATCGGCGCCGGCACGTTTGAAGGCGGTCAGCGATTCCAGTATCACCGCCTCGCTCAGCCAGCCGTTCTGGATGGCGGCCATGTGCATGGCGTATTCGCCGCTGACCTGGTAGGCGAAGGTCGGCACACGGAACTCGCTCTTCACCCGCTGGACTATGTCCAGGTAGGGCATGCCCGGCTTGACCATGACCATATCGGCGCCTTCCGCGAGATCCGCCGCCACCTCGTGCAACGCCTCGTCGCCGTTGGCCGGGTCCATCTGGTAGGTGTTCTTGCTGCCCTTGCCGAGGTTGGCGGCCGAGCCGACCGCGTCGCGGAACGGGCCGTAGTAGGCGCTGGCGTACTTGGCCGAATAGGCCATGATGCGCACGTTGGGCTGCTCGGCCAGCTCCAGCGCCTCGCGGATGGCCTGGATGCGCCCGTCCATCATGTCCGAGGGCGCCACCACCTGGGCGCCCGCCTCGGCGTGCGACAGCGCCTGCTTGACCAGGGCGTCGATGGTGACGTCGTTGAGCACGTAGCCCTGCTCGTCGAGGATGCCGTCCTGGCCGTGGGTGGTGAAGGGGTCCAGGGCCACGTCGCTGATCACCCCCAGCTCGGGGAACTTGGCGCGCAGGGCGCGGATCGCGCGCTGGGCGATGCCCTGCGGGTTCCAGGCTTCCGCCCCATCGAGCGACTTCTTCTCCAGCGGGGTCACCGGGAACAGCGCCAGCGCCGGGATGCCCAGCGCCACCCAGCGCTCGGCCTCCTGCAGCAGCAGGTCGATGGACAGGCGCTCGACGCCCGGCATCGAGGGCACGGCCTCGCGGCGATTGTCGCCGTCCAGCACGAACACCGGCAGGATCAGGTCGTCGACGCTCAGGCGGTGCTCGCGCACCAGGCGGCGGGAGAAGTCATCGCGACGATTGCGACGCAGGCGGGTGGCGGGGAACAGGCGATGGGCGGGGGTAAAGCTCACGAGCGACTCCAGAACCCGCACGGCGGGCGAGTGTGACAGGTATATCCGACCATTATGACCAAATAATGACTGTCACACCCAGACTGCGACGGCCAGCCGCAGTTGCCGCTCAGGCCGCCTGGGCCTGCTCCTGCCGCGGCCAGCACAGCCAAGCCAGGCTGACCAGGCTCCAGCTCGCCAGCAGCAGCCAGGGCAGGCCGCCCGCGATGACCAGGCCGGCCTGCTGGGCCCACAGCAGCGCCGGCAGATTCAGCGCCAGGCGCAGCGCCTCCAGCGCCCTGGCGAAGGGCCGGTTCTCCAGCCAGGCGCCGATGCAGTACAGGCCGAAGGCCACCCACAGCCAGGCCCCGGCCAGCACGTCCAGGCCGTGCCGCGCGGCGACCGCCAGCAGCCAGCTCCCGGCCAGCACATAGGTGCCGAACTGCAGCGCGGCATAGACCTGCTGCCCGCGCGCCAGCGGCACCTCGAACTTGCGGAAGTCGGCCAGCTCCGGCTTGGCGATGGGCCAGCGCGCCGCCACATCGGCCGGGCGCCAGCCGGTGGGCATGAACCAGATGCGCAGCCTATCCCACCAGCAGCCGGCGCGGCGCGCATCGCGCCACAGCTGCACATAGAACTGCAGGTTGGCCCACAGCGGGTTCCAGCTGCGCAGCGGCACGCTCACGCCGAACACCGCCGGCTCCTCGTCCAGCTCCTCCTGGAAGGTGCCGAACAGACGATCCCAGAGGATGAACACGCCGCCATAGTTGCGATCCATGTACAGCGGATTCTGCGCATGGTGCACGCGGTGGTTGGAGGGACTGACGAAGAACCACTCGAACCAGCCCAGCTTGGGCACGTGGCGGGTGTGCACCCAGAACTGGTAGAGCAGGTTGAGCGCGCCAACCGCGACGAACAGCAGCGGCGGCACGCCGGCCACGGCCAGCGGCAGGTAGAAGATCCAGCTCAGCAGAAAACCCGTGCTGGTCTGGCGCAGGGCGGTGGACAGGTTGTAGTCCTCGCTCTGGTGGTGCACCACGTGGGCGGCCCAGAAGATGTTGCGCTCGTGGCCGATGCGGTGGTTCCAGTAGTAGCAGAAGTCGTAGAGCACGAAGGCCAGCAGCCAGACCCAGGGCTCGTCCGGCAGCGCCCAGAGGTGCAGGTGCTCATAGGCGAAGGCATAGCCGAGCACGCCGATGGCCTTGCTCAGCAGGCCGCTGACCTGCGACAGCACGCCGGCGCTGAGGCTGTTCAGCGCGTCGGCCAGGCGGTAGTTGGACAGCCCGCGCACGCGGTCGGCGACAAGCTCGATGGCGATCAGCAGGAAGAACAAGGGCACGGCAAGCAGGATCAGGTTCATGGCTCGACTAGGGACGGGTTGACCTAAGCTGATCCTAAGCCTGCCCCGCCCCGCCCTCGCGACGGCGAATGCCACCTCGGGGGGCATTTGGCGACACCCGGGTGGAAGGTACACTGCACCGAGTTCCAATCATCCCTGGAGAACAGCATGCACAAACGAGTCGCGGTCATCCTGTCCGGCTGTGGCGTCTACGACGGCGCGGAAATCCACGAGAGCGTGATCACCCTGCTGCGCCTCGACCAGCGCGGCGCCCAGGTGCAGTGCTTCGCCCCCAACATCGCGCAGATGCATGTGATCGACCACCTCACCGGCGCGGAGATGGCGGAGAGCCGCAACGTGCTGACCGAGGCGGCGCGCATCGCCCGCGGCGACGTGCAGGACGTGCGCGAGCTGAAAGTCGAGCAGTACGACGCGCTGATCCTGCCGGGCGGCTTCGGCGTGGCCAAGAACCTCTCCAGCTTCGCCGTGGACGGCGCCAACTGCAGCGTGCAGCCCGACGTGCTGGCCGCCGCCCAGGCCTTCGCCCGCGCCGGCAAGCCGGTCGGGCTGATCTGCATCGCCCCGGCCCTGGCGGCGAAGATCTACGGCGAAGGCGTGTCCTGCACCCTGGGCGCGGCGGACGATCCGGCCGTCGAGGGTCTCAGCGCCATGGGCGGCCAGCATGTCGAGTGCGCGGTGGAGGACATAGTCGAGGACAGCGCGCGCAAACTGGTGAGCACCCCGGCCTACATGCTGGCCGAGTCCATCGCCCAGGCCGCCGCCGGCATCAACAAGCTGGTCGACCGCGTGCTGGAGCTGGCCCAGCCGCACTGAGCGGGCGTTCCGGCCAATCCGCGCGGCTTCCCCGCCGCGCCTCTGTTCAGCCGCGCGCGGCTGCGGCAGCGTGGGCGCCTATTTCCACGCGCAGGAGCGCAGCATGAACCCAGCCGTGTTTGAGCTTTCCGAGGAGCAGCGCCAGGGGGTACAGGCCTTCTTCCAGCGCATCCCTTTCAATCAGGTACTGGGCATCCGCATCGACGAGCTGAGCGGCGAGCGGGTGGTGATGAGCCTGCCGATGAAGCCCGAGCTGATCGGCAACTTCGTCCAGGGCATCCTTCACGGCGGGGTGATCTCCGCGCTGCTGGACGTGGCCGGCGGCGCCATGGCGCTGATCGGCGCCTTCGACAAACACCAGCACCTGAGCCCGAGCGAGCGCATGCAGAGGCTGTCCAAGCTGGGCACCATCGACCTGCGCATCGACTACCTGCGCCCCGGTCGCGGCCAGCGGTTCAGCGCCACCGCGGTGCCACTGCGCGCCGGCAACAAGGTGGCGGTGGTGCGTAGCGAGCTGCACAACGAGGAAGGCGTACTGGTGGCGGTGGGCACCGGCACCTATCTGTGCGGCTGATAAGCGCAAACCCCGTCCAGGTCTCTCTGACTCCCTCTCCCGCCGGGAGAGGGCTGGGGTGAGGGTGTCATAGGCGACTCGATACGACCCGATAATCCCTCATCCGAACGCGGCCCGCCTCGGCCCCTCTCCCAATGGGAGAGGGGGCCTAGCTATCTCATCAGGCGGGTCAGGATACGATCCAGCGAGTTGGCGAAGGCCTGGCGGTCCTTGTCCGAATAGGCCGCCTGGCCGCCACCCATCTGCCCCTGCTCGCGCAGATCGGTGAACAGGTTACGCACCGCCAGGCGCTCGCCCATATTGCGCTCGTCGAACTCGCGGCCGCGCGGGTCGAGCGCCGCCACGCCCTTCTTGATCAGCCGGTCGGCCAGCGGCACGTCGCTGCAGATCACCAGTTCGCCGGGCACGGCCTGCTCGACCAGATGATCGTCGGCCGCATCCGGGCCGCTCGGCACCACCACCAGCTTGACGCAGGCGAAGTTGGGCCGGGCCACGGCCTGCCCGGCCACCAGCACCACCTCGAAGCCGCGCTTGAGGGCGAACTTCACCACCTGGTCGCGGGCCAGCCTGGGGCAAGCGTCGGCATCTATCCATACGCGCATCGCAAACTCCTTCAGGCGGTGCGGCGCACCGTGGCCAGCAGGGCCGCGGCGGCGATGAACAGGCCGCCGAAAGTGCGGTTGAGCAGACGCTGCTGATGCGGCTGGCGCAGGGCGCGCAGCACCCGCGCGGCCAGGCCGGTGTAGCCGGCCATGACGATCAGGTCGACCGCCACCATGGTCGCCGCCATCAGCAGGTACTGCACCAGCAGCGGTCCCCTGGGATCGAGGAACTGCGGCAGCACGGCGAGGATGAAGATGATCGCCTTGGGGTTGCTGGCGTTGACCAGGAAGCCGCGCAGCACCAGGGTCAGCGGCCGCCCCAGGGGGCGCTCGCCGTCGCCGGCGGCGATCTCGCCGGGCGTGGCGACCCACTGCTTCCAGCCCAGGTAGACCAGATAGGCCACGCCGAACCACTTGATCAGGTTGAACGCCAGCTCGGAGGTGGCCAGCACCGCGCCGAGGCCGGCGGCGACCACGGCGATCTGCAGCAGCAGCGCCAGTTGCAGGCCGAGGGCATTCCAGTAGCCGCGCCAGAAGCCGTATTGCAGGCCGGCGCTCATCGAAGCCACGGCGCCGGCACCGGGCGACAGACTGATCACCCAACAGGCGACGAAGAAGGCGAGCCAGGTTTCCAGGGCCATGGGTTTACCTCGGGAATGCGTTGTACGAAAAGGTTCAGGCTACCCGCCGGATCGAACCGGCGCCAGGGCCGGCAAGATTCTGGAGTCTGTGTAGGATCGCGCCGGCGCTGGGTTTCGCTGCGCTCTACCCAGCCTACAGCCGGCTCTGAGTAGGCTGGGTAGAGCGCAGCGAAACCCAGCATTACCGGCTCAGTCGGCCTGGGCCAGCTGCGCCTCCAGGGCCTCCAGCTGCTCCAGGGCGGCCAGCCAGTTCTCCTCCAGCTCGGCCTCGCGGCTCTTCAGGCGGGCCTGCTCGGCCAGCAGCTCGCGCAGCTCGTCCTTGCGCGCGGCCTCGTACAGGCCGCTGTCGCCGAGCTGCTGCTCGACGCCGGCGAGCCTGTCCTGCACCTGGCCCAATTCCTTCTCCAGCTTGTCCGCCAGTTTCTTGTGCGGCGCCAGCTGCTGACGCAGGGCCGCGGCGGCCTGGCGCTGGGCGCGCTTGTCGCTCCTGTCCGCCGCCGGCGCGAGCGTGGCCTGCGGTTGCTGGCGGGCACGGTAGTCGATGAGCCAGCGCGCGTAGTCGTCGAGATCGCCCTCGAAAGGCTGCACGCGGCCGTCGGCGACCAGCAGGAACTCGTCGGTGGTGCTCTTCAGCAGGTGGCGGTCGTGGGAGACCACCAGCACGGCGCCGGCGAAATCCTGCAGGGCCAGGGTCAGGGCCAGGCGCATCTCCAGGTCGAGGTGGTTGGTCGGTTCGTCGAGCAGCAGCAGGTTGGGCTTCTGCCAGGCGATCAGGGCCAGGGCCAGACGCGCCTTCTCGCCACCGGAGAAGTTGAGCACCGCCTCGTCGCAGCGCGCGCCGCGAAAATCGAAGCCGCCGAGGAAGTCGCGCAGGCTCTGCTCGCGCTCGCCCGGGGCGATGCGCTGCAGGTGCAGCAGCGGGCTGGCCTTGGCGTCGAGCGAATCGAGCTGGTGCTGGGCGAAGTAGCCGATGGCCAGATTCTCGCCGCGCGCCAGAGTACCGCCGAGTACTTCGAGGTCGCCGGCCAGGGTCTTGATCAGGGTCGACTTACCGGCGCCGTTGGGGCCGAGCAGACCGATGCGCGCGCCGGGCGCCAGGCTCAGCTTGAGCTTTTCGAGCACCACCCTGTCGCCGTAACCGAGGCGCGCCTCGGACAGGTTGAGCAGCGGACTGGAAACCTTGTCGGCCTCGCGGAAGACGAAGTCGAAGGGCGAGTCGACATGCGCCGGGGCCAGCTCCTCCAGGCGTTCCAGGGCCTTGATCCGGCTCTGCGCCTGGCGTGCCTTGGTGGCCTTGGCCTTGAAGCGACGGATGAAGTCTTCCATGTGCGCGCGCTGCGCCTGCTGCTTCTCATAGGCCTGCTGCTGCTGCGCCAGGCGCTCGGCACGGGTGCGCTCGAAGGCCGAGTAGCCGCCGCGATAGAGGGTCAGCTTGCGCTGCTCCAGATGCGCGACGTGATCGACCACGGCATCGAGGAAGTCGCGGTCGTGGGAGATCAGCAGCAGGGTGCCGGGGTAGCCCTTGAGCCACTCTTCCAGCCAGAGGATGGCGTCGAGGTCGAGGTGGTTGGTCGGCTCGTCGAGCAGCAGCAGTTCGGACGGGCACATCAGCGCCTGGGCCAGGTTGAGGCGCATGCGCCAGCCACCGGAGAAGTCGCCGACGCGCCTGTCCATCTGTTCGGCGGTGAAGCCGAGACCGGCCAGCAGCTTGCGCGCGCGGGCGTCGGCCGTGTAGCCCTGGGCGTTGTCCAGCTCGGTATGCAGGCGGGCGATGGCGGCGCCGTCGTGGGCCGCCTCGGCCCTGGCCAGTTCGGCCTGAATGGCGCGCAGCTGCACGTCGCCATCGAGCACGTAGTCGACGGCCAGGCGTTCGAGGTTGTCGACCTCCTGGCGCATGTGGGCGATGCGCCAGTCGGCCGGCAGCTGGCAGTCGCCGGCATCGGGGCCGAGCTCGCCGCGCAGCAGGGCGAACAGGCTGGATTTGCCGGCGCCGTTGGCACCGATCAGGCCGACCTTCTGGCCGGCGTGCAGGGTCAGTTCGGCGCCTTCGAGGAGGCGCTGCGGACCGCGCTGTAGAGTGAGGTTCTGGAGTCGGATCATAATGGCGGCGGAGTCTACCAGCTTCCGCCCGGAGAGCCGCATGCCGACCGATCTGTGGAGTTTCGCCTGCGCCTGCTACGCCCGCCCCGGCGTGGAACAGTGCTGCCTGCACCTGCAGGACGGCGGCGCCGATGTCTGCCTGCTGCTCTGTGCCCTGTGGCTGGAGCGCCGTGGCGTGCCCTGCAGCGAGGCGCGTCTCGCTCGACTCAAGGCCGTCGCCGAGCCCTGGCAACGCCAGGTGGTGCAGCCGCTGCGCGAATTGCGCCGGGGCCTGAAGGAGGCGGCACGGCTCGACCCGCAACAGGCGCGACTACGCGAACAGGTCAAGGCGATGGAGTTGGAAGCCGAGCGCGAACTGCTCAAGCGGCTGGAAAGCGACGCCCAGCAATGGCAGGCCTCGGACGTGGCCGCGGCCTGGCTGGAGCCGCTGCTGGTCGACCGCGACGCGCGCGAACTGCTGCGCGCCGCGGCCGCAGGCGCTTAGGCGCCCGGCGGAGTGCTGCCGTTGCCGGCGGCCGGCGTGGCCGCTGTCGGCGCCGGTGCGCTCACGCTGGCTGGCGCTGCAGGTTTGGCGGCGGCCGTCTTCGCGGCGGCCGGTTTCTTCGCCGCGGGCTTGGCTGCCGGCTTGGCTTTGCCAGCAGGCTTGGCCGCCGGTTTGGCGGCAGGCTTCGCGGCGGCCTTGCTCGCCGGCTTGGCCGGCGCCTTGGCTGCGGCAGGTTTGGCCGCAGACTTGGCAGCAGGCTTGCTCGCCGTTTTGCTCGCGGCCTTGGCGGCGGGTTTCGCGGCAGGCTTCGCAGCCGGCTTGGCGGTGCTGGCGGCTTTCTTCGCCGCCGGTTTGGCAGCAGCCTTGCTCGACTTGGCAGCAGGTTTCGCGGCGGCCTTGCTCGCCGGTTTGGCCGCGGGCTTGGCGGCAGCGGCCTTGGCCGGCGCCTTGGCTGCGGCAGGCTTGGCCGCAGACTTGCCAGCAGGTTTCGCGGCAGCCTTGGCAGCGGGCTTGGTGGCGGCTTTCTTCGCGGCCGGCTTGGCCGCCGGCTTCGCGGCGAGCTTGGCGGCACGACTGTCGAGGGCCTTGGCCGCGGCCTCACGCACCTTGCCGACGCCCTGGGCCAGCTTCAGGCTCTCCTGGGCATCGCGCTTGAGCTGGGCGATATAGGAGCGGGTCTCGGTCTGGCGCGACTTGAGCCCATCGAGCAGATCCTCCAGTTCGGCCGCCGCGGCCTTGGCCTTCTCCTGCGCCTTGGCCTTGCCGGCCTTGGCCGCCTCCTGCAGTTTGGCGCGGGTGTCGTGGAGTTTTTCCTGGGCTTTGGTGCGCTGCTTCTCCAGCTTGGTCAGCAGTTGTTCGGCATCGGCCAGCGCTTGCGAGCAAGCCTTCTCCAAGTGTTCGAGCAGGCTGTGGGAAAGATGCTGAAGCAGATGAAGAGGCGTGTTAACGGACTTCTTATTGTTGGTCGGCATGGCGTGCCTCCTAACGGACGTTGGTGATCCCCATACTAGACGCCCGACTCGACGGTCGCTAGCCGCTGCGCCGGCAACGGGCATAATCGCGCAACACTTCGTGGAGAACCCCGCATGCTGTCGCGTCACCTGCCGCTGTTGCTGTGTCTGCTGCCGAGCCTGACACTCGCCGCCCCGCACGATGAAGACCTGGCCTACAGCCTGGGCACCCGCCTCGGCGAAAGGCTGCGCCAGGAGATGCCCGAGCTGCCGCTGGCGGCCCTGCTCGACGGGCTGCGCCAGGCCTATCTGAACGAGCCGCTGCGCCTGCCGCCGGCGCGCATCGATGCACTGCTGGAGCAACACGAGCGCCAGGCTGCGCGGCGCAGGGACGCGCTCGCCGAGGGGCGTTTCCTGGCGCGGGAAAAGGCCGCTCACGGCGTGCGCGAACTGGCCGACGGGGTGCTGGTGCGCGAACTGCGCCAGGGCGGTGGGCGCAAACCGTCGGCGGGCAGCCGGATCAGGGTCAGCTACCGTGGTGAACTGGCCGACGGCAGCCTGTTCGATCGGAGCGAGGGGCCACAGTGGTTTCGCCTCGGCGCGCTGATTCCCGGCTGGCAGACCGCACTGCTGCAGATGCCGGCGGGGGCGCACTGGCGGGTGGTGATTCCGGCCGCACAGGCCTACGGCGAGGAAGGCGCCGGCGACCTGATACCGCCGAACGCGCCTCTGGTATTCGAAGTGGAGTTGCTGGAAGTGGCCGACTGACGCGCCCGGCGGCGCGTCTCGAAGCCCGCACGACGCCGGGCGGGGAGCCCGCCGCGGCGGCCTCTCAGAGCGGTGCTGCGGCCTGCTGCTGGTGGGCGTTGTGCAGCACTTCGATCAGGCAGTCTTCCAGCTCGAAGCGCTCGTGCAGCAGCTGCCCGAGGCGTTTCAGCTCGGCGCTGAGCGAGGCGGCGTCGCGGCAATCGCCGTTGTCACAGTGATCGTTGAAGGCCAGCGCCACTTCGGTGATGGCCTCGATGCGCGGGTAGATCTGCTTGGCCAGTTCCAGCCCACGCTGGTCGCCGAAGGCCTTGGCCTCGACAGTGAGCTGTTCGTAGATCTCGAAGTGACCGGCCGAGACATAGTCCACCAGGATCTCGCAGAAACGCTGCACGTCGGCGGCATTGGCCGCGGGCGCCTGGGGCCTGTCACTCAGCGCGGCATAGGCGCCGATCAGTTCGTGACGCTCCTGCAGCCAGCGATCGATCATCTGGTGCACCCCTCCCCAACGCTCCTGGGCGTTCTGGCAGCTCTCGAGCATGATGTCCTCGCTTCCTACTGGTGAATGCTGAATACGCCAGCCCCGAGACATTTTATTGTCGGCTCGAACATTCCCGGGGTCAGTCCCGTCGGTTTTGTGGCGAGACCACGTGGCCAGAGTATGCCCACTCGTCGCCGGCATCAAGTCATGCCGGTCGGGAAGACTCAGCCGCGACGCAACAACTGGTAGAGGGAGAACACAATCATGCCGGCGAAAGCCAGCAGGCTCCACTCGGGCAGGCTGAGGCCGAACAGGGTCCAGGTCACTTCGGCACAGTCGGCGGTGCCGTGGAACACCAGGCTGACGATTTCCTGCAGCGGCAGCGCCTGCATCATGAACTCCAGGCTCGGCAGGCAGGCTTCCAGCTGGTCCGCCGGCACGCCCTGCAACCAGACCTGGCGCGCCGCGGTGCCGGCGCCGCCGGCGGCCATCAGTAGCGCCAGCGCGGCATAGCCACGCCGCCCGCCGCGCTGCGGGCCGTGCAGGGCGGCGACCAGGCAGACCAGGCCGAAGAGGATGACGAACACGCGCTGGACGATGCACAGCGGGCAGGGATCGAGGCCGACCACATGTTCCAGGTAGAGGGCGCCGCCCATCAGGGCCAGGCAGCCGAGGAAGGCCAGGAGGAACAGGGTACGCGGGTTGGCCAGCGCCATGGGGACTCCGATGCGGGGCGGGAAAGGCGCCTACGGTAGAGGAAAGCCGGCGCGCCTTTCAAGGCGCAGGCGGGCGCCCCGTCGTCGACGGAGCGCCGCGCGTCAGGCCGACGGTTGCGGCAGCTCGGGCAGGTGCTGGCCCTGCAGCACCAGCAGTTCCTGAAGCAGGCGATTGCTGCGCTCGGCCTCGCCCTGGCTGGCCAGCAAACGCGCCAGCTCGGCGCAGGTCTCGGCGCTGCGGGAAAACTCCAGGCTGATCTCGAAGTACTCCCGCGCCTTGCCCCACAGCCCGCCCTGCAGGCACAGGCGCCCCAGGGTGAGCAGCAGCAGCGGATCCTGCGGGTGCTGCTGCAGCAGCGCCTCGGCGGCCTGCAGCTGACGCGCCGGATCGCTACCACGGACCAGGCCGTAGAGCCGTACCAGACGGCTGTCGTAACCCTGCTTGAGGGCCTTGCGCAGCACCGCCTCGGCCTCCTCCTGGGCGCCCAGCGCGCGCAACTGGGCGGCATACACGGCGAGCAGCTCGGGGTCCTGCCGCTGGGCCGCGGCGAGCTGCTGCCAGGCATTGCTCAGCGGTTGCAGGGCCGCCTCGCCCTGCCCCAGGCCCTGCTCGCCGGCGGCGCGCAGGCGCTCCAGCCAGACCTTGCGCTCCAGCTCGGCCAGGGCTTCGCCCTGCAGCACCTTGGCCTTGCGCAGTTCGGGCAGCAGGTCGAGCAGGGCCGCCCAGTCGCCGCGCGACTGCAGCAGCCGCTGCAGATCGTGCAGCACCTGATGGTGGCGCGGGTGGCGCTCGCGCATGGCCTGCAGGGTGCTCAGCGCGCCATCCAGATCGCCGCTGGCCTGCTGCAGCTCGGCATGGGTCAGGGCGATCGCCAGTTCGGCCTGCGGCTGGCGCTGCAGGGCCTTCTCCAGCAACGCCTCGCCGTCCTCCAGGCGCCCCAGGCGCTGCGCCGCGCGGGCCGCGCCGAGATAGTAGAGCAGCGGCTGGCTCTCGCCTTCGGCGGCCAGGGCAAGATGTCGCACGGCGCGCTCCCAGCGCCCCTCGATCAGGTCCAGCAGGCCCTTGTCGGCGGCCAGCTGGCGACGCCTGCCGAGGTTGCGCCGCGACCAGGGATTGACCACACCGGCGGACGCCAGCAGCACGCGCAGCAACCAGCGCAGGCCGATGATGGATGCCCAGAGCAGCGCCAACAGCAGCAGGAAAACCCACAGACTGGACTCGTAGCGCAGCCCCTTCCAGGCGATCAGCACATAGCCACTGTGCTCGGCGATGGCCAGCCCCAGCCCGCTGGCCAGGGCCACCACCAATACCAGCAGCAAGGCGGCGCGCATCATTGCCCGCCCTCCTCGACTGCCTCGCCCTCGGGCAGCAGCTCGGCCACCTCACGGCGCTTGAGATAGGCCTGCAGCGTGCCCAGCGCATCGTCCAGCTTGGGCATGCCGGCCACCACCCGCTGCTCGGCCAGCTCGCCGATGCGCTTGCGCATGGCCTGCACGGCGCGGTTGTCACGGTCGAAGTAGTCGCCCAGCACTTCGCCGGCCGCGGCCAGGGCCCGGCGATAGACCTCCTGCTCGCCGTTGAGCGCGCCCCATTGGGCCTGCTCCAGGGCCAGGGCCAGGGTCAGGCGCACCTGCGCCAGGCTCTGTCCGGCCAGCTGCGGGCGCACGTCCTGATCGGCGTGCAGGTCGATGCGCACGTAGCGCGACAGCTGCTGCCAGAGCTCCGCCCAGCGGCTGCTGTCGCTGACGCTGACCGCCGCGGGCACTTCGTCCGGCAGCAGGTATTCGGGGGCCAGCATCTGCAGGCCGGCGACCTGTTCGCGCAGCGCCGCCAGCTGCAGGAACAGGCCGCTGCGGTCGACCTGCGGCAGGCTGCGCAGGGCCTCCAGCACCCTGATCAGCTCGCCGCGGGCGGCGAAGGCCTGCGGATCGTTCTGCGCCCGCAGTATGTCGTCGGCGCCCTGCACCAGGGCGATGGCGCTGTCCACGTCCTGCAGCGCGGAGAGGCGCAGCATGGCCAGGCGCAGCAGGTGCTCGGCCTCGGCCAGGCGCCAGTCCTCGCGGCTCTTGCCGAGCACGCCGGAGAGGCTCTGGGCCAGGCGCTGCTGCTCGCCCTGCAGGCTCACCAGCAGGTCGCGCTGGGTGGCCAGCTCAGCCGCCGTGGGCAGGCCGGCCAGGCGCTTGGCGACATGCGCCTCGCCGGCCTCGAGGCGAGCCTGGGCCGCCTCGCCGGCCTGTTGCAGCTGCGCCAGCTGGTTCGCCGCCTGCCCCTGCTGCTGATGCAGCTGCCAGGCGCTCCAGCCGCCGGCGCCGAGGCCGGCCAGGCCGACCAGCAGGGCCAGCCAGGCCGGGCCGCGGCCCTTGGACTTGGCTACGGCGACCTTTGCCGGCGAGTCGGCGGCGAGTTGCGGGGTGCTGTTCTGCTCGGTGGTTTCGCTCACGAGTCCTTCCTTATGCGTCAGAGGCCGCCGGCGCCGGGTGAGCGCGCAGGGCCGCCACTACGGCCGCGGCGCTGGCGCCGCGACAATCGATGATATGCCGGGCACCGGCCGCGCGGGCCAGTTCCGCCACGCGTGGGCTGGGCACCAGCAAGGGTAGTCGAGCCAGCTCGCCCCAGGCGGCGCCGGCCAGTTGGCGCAGGTTGTCCAGGCCCTGGGCGCTGCTGACCAGCAGGGCATTGAGCCGCTCGCCCTCGATCAGGCGCGCCAGCGTGCCGGCCGGGTAGTGCGGCAGCACGCGACGATAGAGCTGCAGATAGTCGACCGCCACGCCGCGCTCACGCAGGCTCTCGGCGATCAGCTCGCGGCCGCCCTCGCCCCGCAGCAGCAGCACCCGCGGGTTCGGCACCTGCAGCGCCTGCGCCAGCTGCGGCAGCGCCAGCAGCGCCTCGCTGTCCTCGCCCTGTGCCGGGCAGACGGCGCTCAGCCCATGGGGCTCCAGATAACGGTCGAGAATCTCTGCGGTGGCGGCGCCGACGCCGAACCAGCGCTGGCCCGCCGGCGGCTGCGGCCAGTAGCGCCCGAGCAGCGCACAGCCCAGGCGCGCGGCCGGCTTGCTGACCACGATCAGCGCGCAGTAGCGCTCCAGATCGAGGACGGTGCTGCGCTGCTCGGGCGTCTCGGCCAGCGCCTCGATCTCCAGCAGCGGCAGGCTGCGGCTGAACACCCCGGCCTCGGCCAGGGTCGCGGCCAGGGCCTCGCACTCGGCGGCCGGGCGGGTCAGCAGCAGGCGCCAGCCGCTCACGCCGGATCGGCCTCGCCGTACACCGCCTTGAGGATGGCATCGGCGCCCTGAGCCAGCAGCTGCTCGGCCACCTGCACGCCGAGCGCCTCGGCGTCGCGGCCGCGGCCTTCGGCGCGCAGCAGCAGGCCGCCGTCGGGCTGGCCGACCAGGCCGCGCAGCCAGATCTGCTCGCCTTCGAGCAGGGCGTAGCAGGCGATCGGCACCTGACAGCCGCCGTTGAGGCGCTTGTTCAGCGCGCGCTCGGCGCTGACGCGCACGGCCGTTTCGGCATGATGCAGCGGCGCCAGCAGGGCATGGATCTCGCTGTCGGCCGTGCGGCACTCGATACCCACGGCGCCCTGGCCGCCGGCCGGCAGGCTGTCGTCGACGCTGATCGAGCTGCGGATGCGCGGCGCGAAGCCGAGGCGGATCAGCCCGGCGGCGGCGAGGATGATGGCGTCGTACTCGCCGGCATCCAGCTTGGCCAGGCGGGTGTTCACGTTGCCGCGCAGGAACTGGATCTTCAGGTCCGGCCGGCGCGCCAGCAGCTGGGCCTGGCGGCGCAGGCTGGAGGTGCCGACCACGCTGCCGGCCGGCAGCGCGTCGAGGCTGGCGTAGGCGTTGGAGACGAAGGCGTCGCGCGGGTCCTCGCGCTCGCAGATGCAGAACAGGCCGAGCCCCTCGGGGAAGTCCATCGGCACGTCCTTCATCGAGTGCACGGCGATGTCGGCCTCGCCCTCCAGCAGGGCGGTCTCCAGCTCCTTGACGAACAGGCCCTTGCCGCCGATCTTCGCCAGCGGCGCGTCGAGCAGCTTGTCGCCCTTGCTGACCATGGGCACCAGGCTGACGTTCAGCCCCGGATGGGCCTGTTCCAGGCGGGCCTTGACGTACTCGGCCTGCCACAGGGCCAGGGCACTCTTGCGGGTGGCGATGCGGATTTCGCGGGGCATGGGGCAATTCCAGAAAACGAACTGCCAGGGATGATAACAGGATGGCCGGTGCAAGCCCGCAGACATGAGTGCCGCAGGCTGAGCCGCGTCGAGGGCCGCACATCGGCTCGCGTTCGCGGGAAGCCCATTCCCCAGGCGATGGGCGGCATCGGCCGGCGCACGGGACAGATGCGGGGGCCGCCGTGCAAGCCCTCTACGGCGCCTCCTGGCCCTCGCTCGGTTGGCGAACCGGCAGCCAGACGGTGAAGGCCGTGCCCTGGCCCGGTTCGCTCTCCACCTCGATCCGCCCGTGGTGCTTGCTGACGATGTTGTAGGACACCGACAGCCCCAAGCCGGTGCCCGAGCCCACCGGCTTGGTGGTGAAGAAGGGCTCGAACAGGCGCTTGAGGTTTTCCGACGCGATGCCGCAGCCATTGTCGCGCACCCGGACGAACACCCATTCGTCGCGAGTACCGGTTTCCAGCCAGATAGTCCCGCTGCTCTCGATGGCATGCGCGGCATTGACGATCAGGTTCATGAACACCTGATTGAGTTGCGAGCCGATGCATTCCACGTCGGGCAGTTGGCCGTACTGCTTGATCACCTCGGCCTTGAACTTCACCTCGTTCCAGACCACGTTCAGCGTGCTGTCCAGCCCTCTGTGCAGATCGACCATCTGCCAGTCCGTCGAATCCACGTGGGAGAAGTCGCGCAGGTCCTGGACGATGCGCTTGACCCGCGCCAGCCCCTCGCGGGACTCGCGGATCAGATTGAACACGTCGCCGCGCAGGAATTCGTAGTCCTGTTCGCGGTTGGCCTGCTCGATCCGCGCGCGGAACGCGGCGTCCTGTAGCAGGGGGAGGTCGCGGTTGTAGGCCTCGATCAGGTCGAACAGCTCCTTCACGTAGGACTCCAGGCTGCCGATGTTGGAGTTCACGTAACCGACGGGGTTGTTGATCTCGTGGGCCACCCCCGCCGCGAGCTGACCGATGGCAGCCATCTTCTCCGACTGCAGGAGCTGCGCCTGGGCTTCCTCCAGCTTGCGGATCAGGCGGGCCTGCTGCTCCTTTTCGGCCTGCAGCAACTCGTTCAAGCGCGTCAGTTCCAGGTGCTGGGCGGCCGTTTCCGTGGCATCGGCCACGGTCAGGCAGACGTACTTGATCGTCGCAGACGCTTCCATCACGGGGAAGAACGTACAGTTCTGATACATCGCCTCCCCCTGTCCGGTAATGGGGCGGCTATCGGAGAAATTGAACAGCTGCGGCCGCTGCTGCCAGGAGGTGAATGCCAGGTTCTGCAAGGTGAGGACGCTGTCGATCTTCTTCTTCACCCAGAGACGCGGCAGCTCCGGAAACAGATCGAACAGCGATTGGCCAACCACCTCGGTCACGCTGCGACCACTGTTGATGGCCATGAAATCGTTCCAGTACACCACCCGGCATTCGTGGTCGAGCAGCACCACGCCGAGATTGATCTGCTGCAGGACGGATTCCAACTCCGCGTCCAAGGGGAGTGTCCGGGGATCCATAGGCCGCCTCAGATATCGTTCAGCAGTTGGTCGATCGCCTCGATCACCGTGGCCACCGTGTCCTCGGCAATGCACACCAGCAGATCGCAGATGAAGCTGTGGGTAGCCACTTCGAAATGGATTTCCAATACCAGTGCCTGGTGCCCCTGCAATACCTGGCTATCCAGTACCTCCTGCAGGGTACGGCCTCGGAACAGGATCGACGGGGCGCCATAGCTGACCTTGAGATCGATCTGCTGGGCCAGGCCATTGATGCAGGCACCGGTGAGGATGTTGGTGACGTCCAGCAGCAATTCGTCCTGGCTGTTGGCCTCGCCTTCATAGCCCATCAGCCCGGCCAGTTGGCCGGCGCCGTTCTCGCCGAAACAGACCACCACCTCGCCGCGCAGCTTGCCGAGGAACGACTGGCGGGTGACGATGGCCGGCCGGCCCGCGATGCCCAGCTGATCGAGCAGGTTGTGGGCATCCTCCACCGGGTGGATACGCGGTACCGAGAGGGTGACGAAGGTCTCGGTCAGGCGCGCCAGGCGATCGGCGCTCTGTCCCATGGCGACGTTCATCACTTCCTGCAGGGCATCGCGCCTGTCCTCGCTGAGGTTCGCCAGGCGACTCATCAGATCAACCCGACGTCGTAGAGCGCCACCTGGAGGGCCTCCGGCGTGACCGGCTTCTTGACGAACCCCGCGGCCCCCAGCTCGCGCACCCGCTGCTGTGCCTGCGGCTGGATGTCCGCGCTGATGACGATGACCACCGCGTTGGCGTCCTCGCGCTTGAGAAGCTCCAGGGTACGGAAGCCATCCATCACCGGCATGGTCAAATCCAGGAAGATCACCTCGGCATTGCCCGCATGATAGGCGGACAGCGCCTCCTCGCCATTGGCGGCCTGGCTGACCTCCGCCTCGAGCCCGGGCGGCAGTGCCTTCATCACCATCTTTCTGGACATGGCGGAATCATCGACGATCAGTACTTTCAAGCGGGATTTCCTCTCGATCGGACATGCGACGGGTCTGAGTATAGATAGCTCACCGGGCGGCGCCCGGCCTGCCCGCCCCGCTAAGGAAATTCTGAAGAAGACTTCCCGAATCTGGTGAAATACGCCGATCCCGTTGCCCGAGTTTCCCGATGAAGCAGATGACCTTCGCCGATGCCGAGTACGCCGGTAAGCGCAAGCAGACCCGCA
>NZ_JBDQQT010000012.1:0-184779 GCF_039888625.1 Pseudomonas sp. CAU 1711 | reverse complement strand
TGCGATATTCATTTCCTGCGTCCGACTCGAAGTCCGCAGCCTAACAACTGGTTCAAGTCGTTCGCTTCGCTCACTTGGACGTCCAAAAGCTGCGCTTTTGGCCGCCCCTTAACCAAACGTTAGGCGGCAAAAGCAACAAAGGAATGTGCGGGCTTGGAAGTCTTGAAAAGTCACAACCCAATACTACGTGCAACACCAAAGCCAAATGTGCTCAAAAACTGCTTCGGCGCCCCGCTCCAGCTTCTTCGCTGCTCGCCGCGCATCAAGGCTGCGGGTTATCGCCGCAAGCGCCTGGATGTCCGCTTAGTCGAGGCCCCAGCCAAAATAAATACATGGCTTGAAAGTTCGCTGCGGGTCGGCCACTGTGTGATATTCATTTCCTGCGTCCGAATCGAAGTCCGCAGCCTAACAACTGGTTCAAGTCGTTCGCTCTGCTCACTTGGACGTCCAAAAGCTGCGCTTTTGGCCGCCCCTTAACCAAACGTTAGGCAGTCATGGAAAGACAGCAAGTAACCTTTGAAGAGTCGTGCAAGCGACCATGCACACTACGGCTTGGTAGCTGTGGCGGGCCAACAGTGCACGGCCTAAACGGCTATGCTTGCGAAAACTGCATTAGAACAGCACTAGATAAACTCCATACAAACAGTGAAGCAAGGATGCAAAACTGCTCTTATTGCGGAAAATCTCCTTCATATCAGAGCCAACAAACCAACACATGCAAGGAGTGCTTTGAAAAAGTACTAAAGAGCATAGAGCATTGGCACAAAACTCAAGACCGGAGAAATGCCTAACAATGCGTATATGGACTCTCCCCGCAAGTAGCAGGCAAAGCTTTTCTGTTCCACTGCCGTCGGTGCGGTTGCATTCGTATATCCGGCCTTTCTGTGGGCACCAGGCCCGGGCCATTCTGTAGTTCGCACAGCGGGGGCCAAGCGCTCAAACGATCACGAGGATCAGTATTGTTATCGGCCTTGTTCCGCTGCAGGACTCGCCCTTTCCGACAGTGTCGCTTCCCACCACAACCACTCGAACTGTTACTCCTCCCCTTTCCCTGTTAACCTCGCCCGCCTCCGGCGGGCGCCTGACTCTGCCAGTCGCCACTGAAGCGCCGCTCCTCACACCACACCGCCCAGCAGATCCGCACCAGTTTGTTGGCCAGGGCCACTACCGCCTTGTTGGGGCCTATGCGTTCGGCCGTCGCCACGGCCCACTGCTGCAGCCGGGTCAGCCGTTCCGGGTGGTTTCGACTACAACGTTGCGCCGCCAGCAGCGACGAACGCGCACCATGAATCAGTAAGGTGCGCACGTAGGTGTTGCCGCGCCCGCTGATCCGCCCCAGCCGACGTTTATCGCCGCTGCTGTGTTCGTTCGGAGTCATGCCCAGCCAGGCGCTCAGTTGGCGACCACTACCAAAACGCTCCGGTCTACCCACTGCAGTTTTCAGGGCGCTGGCCGTCAGCAGGCCGATGCCGCTGACTGCGTCCAGCCGGCGGATCGTGTCGTCTTCTGCATGCAGGGTGGCCAGCTGGGTTTCGACGCTGTGCATCGATTGCTCGTAGAGGCTGATCTCCGCCAGTACCTGCCTTTCGCCGCTCAGATCACCCAGAGCTCCATGAAGCGCTCCACCGGCATCGCCTCCAGACGCGCGGGGTCGCGACACAGGGCGAGAATCTCGGCGCGCCGGCGCGGGGCGAAGCGGCTGGCCAGGGCGGCCTCGAACTTCGCCTCGAGCAGCGGCCTGGCCTCGGCGCGCCGGCGCCGGTGGCCGAGCGGATACTCCACCGCCACCGGCTCGGTGCAGCTGCCGTCGCGGAAGAACACCTGCACGGCGTTGGCGATCGAGCGCTTGGCGGAGTCCAGGTAGTCGCGGCTGTAGCGCGGCTCCTCGACCAGCTCCATCTTCGAGCGCAGCTCGTCGAGGAGCGGATGGGCGGCGTGGAAGGCATCCTCGTAGTGCTCGGCGCGCAGGCAGCCGAAGGCCAGGCACACGGCGGTCATGTACTGCAGGCAGTGGTCGCGGTCGGCGGGATTGGCCAGCTCGCCACGCTTGTCGATGATGCGCAGCGCCGATTGCTGGGTCGCGATGCGGATGCGCTCGATCTCCGGCAAACGTTCGCGTACCTGCGGATGCAGGATGAGCGCCGCCTCGCAGGCGGTCTGGCCGTGAAACTCGGCGGGAAAGCTGATCTTGAACAGCACCTGCTCCATCACGTAGCTGCCGAAGGCCTGGGGCAGGCTGAAGCGGCGCCGCCCCGCCGGCTTGGTCTTCAGATTGTCGCAGGTGTGGCTGAACAGCACGTCATAGAAGCCCCACTGCGGCGCCTCCAGCACCCCGGGCACCCCCATCTCGCCGCGCAGGGCGATATCGGCCAGCTGCACCCCGCGACTGGCGGCATCGCCCGCCGCCCAGGACTTGCGACTGCCGGTATTGGGCGCCTGGCGATAGGTGCGCAGCGGATGGCCGTCGACGAACACATGGGACAGCGCCGACAGCAACTGTTCGCGATCGGCGCCCAGCAGCTTGGCGCTGAGCGCGGCGGACGCCAGCTTGACCAGGATCACATGGTCCAGGCCGACGCGATTGAAGGCATTGTCCAGGGCCATCACCCCCTGAATCTCGTGGGCCATGATCATCGCTTCGAGCACCACGCGCATCGTCAGCGCGGGCTCGCCGCGCCGGGCCCGGCGCTGGGCCAGGTGATCGGCCACGGCCAGGATGGCGCCGAGATTGTCCGAGGGATGGCCCCACTCGGCCGCCAGCCAGGTGTCGTTGTAGTCCAGCCAGCGTACCAGGCAACCGATGTCCCACGCCGCCTTGGCCGGCTCCAGGCGCAGGCGGGTGCCCGGTACCCGCGCCCCCTCAGGCACCCAGGTGCCCTCGACCGGCGGCCCCAGGAGCTTGGTGCACTCGGGAAAGGCCAGGGCCTGCAACAGGCAACCGAGGCTGTCCATCAGGCACAGGCGCGCCGTGTCGAAGGCCTCCTCCGAGTCGATGCGACCGTGCAGCACATAGTCGGCAATATCCTGAAGGACCCGGTCGTAGTCGGGCCGTTGCTTGAGTTCGAAGCCGGCGGACATGGCGACGCCTCCTGACCGATTGCCGGGCGGCTCGCAACCCGCCCCCGTTTCAATCAGCCTAGCGCCTGGCCTCGACGCCCGGCAGCGAGCCCGCCTAGAAGCTGTCGCCCGGAACCCGCACCCAGCCCTCCATCAGAATCCGCGCGGAGCGCGACATGATAGCCCTGGTCACCGTCCACCGGCCATCGACCAGACGCGCCTGGGCGCCGACCCGCAGGGTGCCGGAGGGGTGGCCGAAACGCACCGCCTCGCGCTCGCCGCCGCCGGCCGCCAGGTTGACCAGGGTGCCGGGGATCGCCGCCGCCGTGCCGATGGCCACCGCGCAGGTACCCATCATGGCGTGGTGCAGCTTGCCCATGGACAGCGCGCGCACCAGCAGATCGACCTCGTCGGCGCCCACCTGCTTGCCGCTGGAGGCCTGGTAGGTCTTGGGGCTGGCGACGAAGGCGATCTTCGGCGTGTGCTGGCGGGTGGCCGCCTCCTCCGCCCTCTCGATCAGGCCCATGCGCAGCGCCCCGGCCACGCGGATGGCCTCGAAGCGCGCCAGCTGCGCCGAATCGCCATTGATGTCCTCGCGCAGTTCGGTGCCCTGGCAACCGATGTCCTCGGCATTGACGAACACGGTGGGGATGCCGGCGCTGATCAGGGTCGCCTTGAAGGTACCGACACCCGGTACTTCCAGGTCATCGACCAGGTTGCCGGTGGGAAACATCGAGCCTTCGCCGTCATCGGACGGATCGAGGAACTCCAGCACGATCTCCGCCGCCGGGAAGGTCACCCCATCCAGCTCGAAGTCGCCGGTCTCCTGAACCTGGCCATTGCTCACCGGCACGTGGGCGATGATGGTCTTGTGGATATTGGCCTGCCAGATGCGTACCTCACAGGTGCCGTTCTCGGGAATGCGCGCCGGGTCGACCAGGCCGGCATGGATGGCGAAGGCGCCTGCCGCTGTCGAAAGGTTGCCGCAGTTGCCGCTCCAGTCGACGAAGGCCTTGTCGATGGCGACCTGACCGTAGAGGTAGTCGACGTCGTGATCCGGCCGGGAGCTCTTCGACAAGATCACGCACTTGCTGGTACTGGAAGTGGCGCCGCCCATGCCGTCGATATGTGCCGCATAGGGGTCGGGGCTGCCGATCACCCGCATGAACAGACGGTCACGGGCCTCGCCTGGCACCTGGCAGCGCTCGGGCAGGTCCTGCAGGCGGAAGAACACGCCCTTGCTGGTGCCGCCACGCATATAGGTGGCGGGAATCTTGATCTGGGGTTGATGAGCCATGATTTCGTCCTGGCTTGATAGAAGTAGTCCTGGAGCCACCCTTCTCCCCCTGGGAGAAGGTGCCCGCAGGGCGGATGAGGGAGACCGCCTCCCTCACCGGTACGCCGGCCGCCCCTGCCCTCTCCCGAAGGGAGAGGGAGTGAGCGCCGACCTTAGCCGGCAGTGGATTCCAGAAAGTCCTTGGCGAAGCGCTGCAGCACACCGCCGGCCTGGTACACGCTGACATCGGCGGCAGTGTCCAGGCGACAGGTCACCGGCACCCGCAGCACCTCGCCGTTGCGTCGGTTGACCACCAGGGTCAGATCGCAGCGCGGCGAGACTTCGCCCTCGACATCAAAGGTCTCGGTGCCATCCAGGCCCAGGGTCAGGCGCGTGGTGCCCGGCTTGAACTCGACCGGCAGCACGCCCATGCCCACCAGGTTGGTGCGGTGGATGCGCTCGAAGCCTTCGGCGACGATGACCTCGACGCCGGCCAGGCGCACGCCCTTGGCCGCCCAGTCCCGCGAGCTGCCCTGGCCGTAGTCGGCGCCGGCGATGATGATCAGGTTCTGCTTGCGGTTCATGTAGGTCTCGATCGCCTCCCACATGCGCATCACCTGGCCTTCCGGCTCGACCCGCGCCAGCGAGCCCTGTCTCACCTTGCCCGCCTCGTCCCGCACCATCTCGTTGAACAGCTTGGGGTTGGCGAAGGTGGCGCGCTGCGCGGTGAGGTGGTCGCCGCGATGGGTGGCGTAGGAGTTGAAGTCCTCCTCCGGCAGGCCCATCTTCGCCAGGTATTCGCCGGCCGCCGAGTCGGCCAGGATGGCGTTGGACGGCGACAGGTGATCGGTGGTGATGTTGTCCGGCAGGATCGCCAGCGGACGCATGCCCTTGAGCGTGCGCTCGCCGGCCAGCGCGCCTTCCCAGTACGGCGGGCGGCGGATGTAGGTGGACATCGGCCGCCAGTCGTACAGCGGGCTCTCGGCCTCCCGCACGCTGCCGAGGTCGAACATGGGGATGTAGACCTGCTTGAACTGCTCGGGCTTGACGCTGGCGGCGACGATTGCGTCGATCTCCTCGTCGCTCGGCCACAGGTCCTTCAGGGTCACCGGGTTGCCGTTGTTATCGGTGCCCAGCACATCCCGCTCGATATCGAAGCGCACGGTGCCGGCGATGGCATAGGCCACCACCAGCGGCGGCGAGGCGAGGAAGGCCTGCTTGGCGTAGGGGTGGATGCGCCCGTCGAAGTTGCGGTTGCCGGACAGCACCGCCGTGGCGTACAGGTCGCGCTCGATGATCTCCTGCTGGATCGCCGGGTCCAGCGCGCCGGACATGCCGTTGCAGGTGGTGCAGGCGTAGGCGACTATGCCGAAGCCGAGCTTCTCCAGCTCCGCCAGCAGGCCGGCCTCCTCCAGGTACAGCCGGGCCACCTTCGAGCCCGGGGCGAAGGAGCTCTTGACCCAGGGCTTGCGCACCAGACCCAGGGCATTGGCCTTCTGCGCCAACAGGCCGGCGGCGACCACGTTGCGCGGGTTGGAGGTGTTGGTGCAGCTGGTGATGGCGGCGATGATCACCGCGCCGTCCGGCAGCAGGCCCTGGGCCTCCTCAGCCCTGGCCGCGGCCAGACTGGCTTCGCCGGCGATGCCGCGCTCGACCAGCGCCGAGGTCGGCAGGCGCTTGTGCGGGTTGGAGGGACCTGCCAGGTTGCGCACCACGCTGGACAGATCGAACTGCAGCACCCGCTCGTACTCGGCGGTCGCAAGCGCATCGCCCCACAGCCCCAGGGTCTTGGCGTAGCGCTCGACCAGCGCCACCTGCTCCGGCTCGCGGCCGGTGAGCTTGAGGTAGTCGATGGTCTGCTCGTCTATATAGAACATCGCCGCCGTCGCGCCGTATTCCGGGCACATATTGGAGATGGTCGCGCGATCGCCGATGCTCAGGCTGTCCGCGCCTTCGCCGAAGAACTCGACCCAGGCGCCGACCACCCGCTCCTGGCGCAGGAACTCGGTCAGGGCCAGGACGATATCGGTGGCGGTTATGCCCGGCTGGCGCTTGCCGGTCAGCCTGACCCCGACGATGTCGGGCAGGCGCATCATCGACGGGTGGCCGAGCATCACGGTCTCGGCCTCCAGGCCGCCGACGCCGATGGCGATCACCCCCAGCGCATCGACGTGCGGGGTGTGCGAGTCGGTGCCGACGCAGGTGTCGGGAAACGCCAGGCCGCCACGGTTCTGGATCACCGGGCTCATCTTCTCCAGATTGATCTGGTGCATGATGCCGTTGCCGGCCGGGATCACATCGACATTCTTGAACGCGGTCTTGGTCCACTCGATAAAGTGGAAGCGGTCCTCGTTGCGGCGCTCCTCGATAGCGCGGTTCTTGGCGAAGGCATCCGGGTCGAAGCCGGCGGCCTCCACGGCCAGCGAGTGGTCGACGATCAGCTGGGTCGGCACCACCGGATTGACCTTGGACGGATCACCGCCGCGTTCGGCGATGGCGTCGCGCAGGCCGGCGAGATCCACCAGCGCGGTCTGGCCGAGGATGTCGTGGCACACCACGCGGGCCGGATACCAGGGGAAGTCCAGGTCACGCCTGCGGAAGATCAGCTGCTCCAGCGCGGCGCTGAGGAGCTCCGGCTCGCAGCGGCGCACCAGCTGCTCGGCCAGCACGCGGCTGGTGTAGGGCAGCCTGGCCCAGGCGCCGGCCTGAATGGCGTCGACCGCTGCGGGGGCGTTGTAGTAGTCCAGGTCGGTGCCCGGCAGGCGTTCACGGTAATGCTTGTTCATTTTATTTGCGGTCCTTGAGCGGCACGAACTGCAGATCTTCCGGGCCGACATAGTTGGCGCTGGGGCGGATGATCTTGCCGTCGATGCGCTGCTCGATGACGTGGCTGGACCAGCCCGAGGTGCGGGCGATGACGAACAGCGGAGTGAACATGGCGGTGGGCACACCCATCATGTGGTAGCTGACGGCGCTGAACCAATCGAGGTTGGGGAACATCTTCTTGATCTCCCACATCACGCTCTCCAGGCGCTCGGCGATGTCATACATCTTGCTGTTGCCCTGCTCGGCGGAAAGCTGGCGGGCGACTTCCTTGATCACCTTGTTGCGCGGGTCGGACACGGTGTAGACCGGGTGGCCGAAGCCGATCACCACTTCCTTGCGCTCGACGCGGGCGCGGATATCGGCCTCGGCCTCGGCCGGATTGTCGTAGCGCTTCTGGATCTCGAAGGCCACCTCGTTGGCGCCGCCATGCTTGGGCCCGCGCAGCGCGCCGATGGCGCCGGCGATGCAGCTGAACATGTCGGAGCCGGTGCCGGCGATCACCCGCGCGGTGAAGGTCGAGGCGTTGAACTCGTGCTCGGCATAGAGGTTGAGCGAGGTGTGCATGGCGCGCACCCAGGACTCGCGCGGTTTCTCGCCGTGCAGCAGGTGCAGGAAGTGCCCGCCGATGGAGTCGTCGTCGGTCTCCACCTCGATGCGCCGGCCGTTATGGCTGAAGTGATACCAGTACAGCAGGGCCGAGCCCAGCGAGGCCATCAGCTTGTCGGCGATATCGCGGGCACCCGGGTGATTGTGGTCGTCCTTCTCCGGCGCCAGGCAGCCGAGCACGGACACCGCGGTGCGCATCACGTCCATCGGGTGCGCCGAGGGCGGCAGCTGCTCCAGCGCGGCCTTGACGCCCGCCGGCAGGCCGCGCAGGGCCTTGAGCTTGGCCTTGTAGGCGGCCAGCTCGGCGACATTCGGCAGCTTGCCATGCACCAGCAGGTGGGCGATCTCCTCGAATTCGCAGGTGGTGGCGACGTCGAGAATGTCGTAGCCGCGGTAATGCAGGTCGTTGCCGGTGCGGCCCACGGTGCACAGGGCGGTGTTGCCGGCGGCGGTGCCGGAGAGGGCCACGGACTTCTTCGGCTTGAAGGCGGCGCTGGTTTCGCTGCTCATGATTGTCTCCTCGAGTCTTGTTGTTCTTCACTTCTTGCCGGCGGCGAACAGGGCGTCGAGCTTCTGTTCGAAGGCGTGGTAGCCGATGCGGTCGTAGAGTTCCGCGCGGGTCTGCATCAGCTCGATCACGCTCTGCTGATGGCCCTGCTGGCGGATCGCGGTGTAGACGGTTTCCGCCGCCTTGTTGGCGGCGCGGAAGGCCGACAGCGGGTAGAGCTGGATGGCCACGCCGACCGAGGCCAGTTCGTCGCGGGTGAACAGCGGAGTGGCGCCGAACTCGGTGATATTGGCCAGCACCGGCACCTTGAGCGCCTCGACGAAGCGCCGGTAGGTCGGCAGGTCGTAGGCGGCCTCGGCGAAGATGCCGTCGGCGCCGGCCTCGACATAGCGCTGGCAGCGCTCGATGGCGGCGTCCACGCCCTCGGCCTGGATCGCATCGGTGCGGGCGATCAGGAAGAAGTTCGGGTCGGTCCTGGCATCGGCGGCCGCCTTGACCCGATCGACCATCTCCTCGCAGGAGACGATCTCCTTGCCCGGGCGGTGACCGCAGCGCTTGGCGCCGACCTGGTCCTCGATATGCGCGGCGGCGGCACCGGCCTTGATCAGGCTCTTGATGGTGCGCTCGATATTGAAGGCACTGGGGCCGAAGCCGGTGTCGATGTCCACCAGCAGCGGCAGGTCGCAGACATCGGTGATGCGGCGCACGTCGGTGAGCACGTCGTCCAGGGTGTTTATCCCTAAGTCCGGCAGGCCCAGGGAACCGGCGGCGACGCCGCCGCCGGACAGGTAGATGGCCCTGAAGCCGGCACGCTTGGCGAGCAGCGCGTGATTGGCGTTGATCGCGCCTATCACCTGCAGCGGCTGCTCTTCGGCGAGAGCCTGGCGGAAACGCTGTCCGGGGGAAAGCTGGGTCATGAGTCACCTCGTGGCTTGGACGATTTGGCGAGCGCGTCCTGGTAATGGCGCTCGATATTGCGCTTGGATGCACCGATGTGACGGCGCATCAGCAGTTCGGCCAGTTCGCCGTCACGTTCGGCGATGGCATCGAGAATGCGGTGGTGCTCGGCGAAGGCCTGATGCGGCCGGTTGGGCGTCGCCGAGAACTGCAGGCGGTACATGCGCACCAACTGGTACAGCTCGTCGCACAGCAGCTTGGCCAGGGTGCGGTTGCCGCTGCCCTGGATGATCCGGTAGTGGAAGTCGAAGTCGCCTTCCTGCTGGTAGTAGCCGAGTCCGGTCTTGAAGGCGGCGTCCTGCTCGTGCAGGTCGAGCACCCGGCGCAGCTCGTCGATCTCGCTCTGGCTCATGCGCTCGGCGGCCAGACGGCAGGCCATGCCCTCCAGCGACTCGCGGATCTCGTACAGCTCGACCAGCTCGGCATGGCTGAGCGACACCACCCGGGCGCCGACATGGGGCACCCGCACCAGCAGCTTCTGCCCTTCCAGACGGTGAATGGCCTCGCGCAGCGGCCCGCGGCTGATGCCATAGGTGCGCGCCAGTTCCGGCTCGGAAATCTTGCTGCCGGGTGGTATTTCGCCACGCACTATGGCCGCCTGGATGCTGCGAAAGACATGCTCGGCCAGGGTCCCGGAGTCTTCCTGAGCGGTAGCGACAGGCTCGAGTATCTCGCTCATGATTGTCGACACGGCAATATATTTATGAGCGAAAGCTACGCCAAAAAAAGCACATCAGTCAAACATTGTCGACAATCAAGGCGAGCATCTCAGAGCGAAAAAATCCTTCACTTCACCTGCAGAAACGCTCATAAGCGACTGTCACGGCAGAAAAAGCCCATGGTAGAATGCCGCCCGCATGAGTTGGCCGACGTGGCTGCTAGACTCCACCCGACTGACCGTCTTCGTCATGCCCGACGCGACCAACAAGGATTTATGCGACTCAAGCCCTTCGCCCTTCTCCTAGGTTTCAGCTTGCTGCCCGGCCTGAGTGTCGCCGCCGAAAAGACCGTCTATGGTCTGAATGAGTATGTGCGCATCTCCGAGCTCGACCTGGAGGTCGCCGCCAAACTCGACACCGGCGCCAAGACCGCCTCGCTCAGCGCGCGTGACATCAAGCGTTTCAAACGTGACGGCGAGACCTGGGTGCGCTTCTACCTGGCCATAGACGAAGCCCACGAACACGCTATCGAGCGGCCTCTGGCACGCATCAGCAAGATCAAGCGCCGCTCCGGTGACTACGATCCCGAAGAGGGCAAGACCTACACGGCCCGCCCGGTGATCAAGCTCGAGCTGTGCATGGGCCAGACCCGGCGCAGCATCGAGGTGAACCTGACCGATCGCAGCGCGTTCCAATACCCGCTGCTGATAGGCTCCGAGGCGCTCAAGCGACTGGATGCCATGGTCGACCCTAGTCTTAAATACTCCGCCGGCAAGCCCGGCTGCTCTTCCGACGCACACTCTGCCGAGTAACTGACATGCGCTCTCTCAACCTGCATCTGAAAGTCCTTATCACCCTGCTGGTGACGGTGGGCATTCTGGTCACGGCCTACCAGATCTTCGTCCTCGGCATTCCGGTGACCGAGGACGAAACCGACGACCTGTGGAACATCGACGCCAAGGTCGAGTTCCAGGCCAGCCCGCGTGAACCGGTCAAGGTTCAGCTGTTCGTGCCGCCGCTGAACCAGGACTACGTCAGCCTCAACGAGAGCTTCATCTCCAACAACTACGGGGTGAGCGTCAACCGCGCCGACGGCAACCGCAAGCTGACCTGGTCGGCGCGCCGCGCCAGCGGCAAGCAGACCCTCTACTACCGCCTGGTGCTGACCAAGCGCTACAGCGGCGAGCCGGTCAAAGCCAAGGGCCCGATCTTCCGCGACAGCATCCCGGTCGAAGGCGCCGAGAAGATCGCCGCCGAGGCCCTGCTCGCCCCCATCCGCCAGCATTCGGCGGATGTGCAGACCTTCATCAGCGAGACCATCAAGCGCGTCAACAATACCGGCGACGACAACGTCAAACTGCTGCTCGGTGGCGATGCCTCCACCACCAACAAAGCCAAGGTGATCGACCTGCTGCTGTCCATCGCCCACGTGCCGATGGAGCGGGTGCACACCATCCGCCTGGCGGCCGATAGCCAGCAATCTCCCGAACTATGGCTGCGCAGCTTCAACGGCGAGAACTGGCTGTACTTCAACCCAGACAGCGGCGAACAGGGCCTGCCGGCCGACCGCGTGATCTGGTGGACCGGCGACGAACCGCTGGTCAATATCGAAGGCGGCAAGAAGGCCCAGGTCAGCTTCACCCTGAACAACAGCGAGATGAACGCCATCCGCCTGGCCAAGCTGACCGACGAGAACACCGACGTCGACTTCCTCGAATACTCGCTCTACGGCCTGCCTCTGCAGACCCAGCAGACCTACCAGATCATGATCATGATCCCGATCGGCGTGCTGGTGATCCTGATCCTGCGCAACCTCGGCGGCCTGCAGACCCTCGGCACCTTCACCCCGGTACTGATCGCCCTGGCCTTCCGCGAGACCCAGCTGGGCTTCGGCATCGTACTGTTCACCATCATCACCGCCCTCGGCCTGTCGCTGCGCTCCTACCTGGAGCACCTCAAGCTGCAGATGCTGCCGCGCCTGTCGGTGGTGCTGACCTTCGTGGTGGTGCTGATCGCCGTGATCAGCCTGCTCAGCCACAAGCTCGGCCTGGAGCGCGGCCTGTCGGTGGCGCTGTTCCCGATGGTGATCCTGACCATGACCATCGAGCGCCTGTCCATCACCTGGGAGGAGCGTGGCGGCAATCACGCCTTCAAGGTGGCCGTGGGCACCATCATCGCCGCCGCCCTGGCCCACATGCTGATGAGCATCGAGGAGCTGACCTACTTCATCTTCACCTTCCCGGCCGTGCTGATGGTGCTGGTGGGCTTCATGCTGGCGATGGGGCGCTACCGCGGCTACCGCCTGACCGAGCTGTTCCGTTTCAAAGCCTTCCTGAAGGATTGAACCCATGATCGGCCTGTGGAAGACGTGGAAGGCCCTTGAAGCCAAAGGCATCATGGGCATCAACAGACGCAACGCGGACTACGTGCTGAAGTACAACAAGCGGCACCTGTACCCGATCGTCGACGACAAGATCATCACCAAGGAGCGCGCCCTCGCCGCTGGCATCGATGTGCCCGAGCTGTACGGCATCATCTCCACCGAGAAGGAGATCGAGAAGTTCTCCGAGATCATCGGCGAGCGCAGCGACTTCGTGATCAAGCCGGCGCAAGGCGCCGGCGGCGACGGCATCCTGGTGATCGCCGACAAGTTCGAGGGGCGCTACAAGACCGTCTCCGGCAAGATCGTCAGCCAGGAAGACATCGAGCATCAGCTCTCCAGCATCCTCACCGGCCTCTACTCCCTCGGCGGCCACCGCGACCGCGCACTGATCGAGTACCGGGTGACCCCGGACCCGATCTTCAAGAGCATCAGCTACGAGGGCGTGCCGGATATCCGCATCATCGTGCTGATGGGCTACCCGGTGATGGCCATGCTGCGCCTGCCGACCCGCCAGTCCAACGGCAAGGCCAACCTGCACCAGGGCGCCATCGGCGTCGGCGTCGACCTGGCCACCGGTATCACCCTGCGCGGCACCTGGCTGAACAACAAGATCACCAAGCACCCTGACACCACCAATGCGGTGGATGGCGTGCAGCTGCCCAACTGGGACGGCTTCATGAAGCTGGCGGCCGGCTGCCATGAGCTGTGCGGCCTCGGCTATATCGGCGTGGACATGGTGCTGGACGTGGACAAGGGCCCACTGATCCTCGAGCTCAACGCCCGCCCCGGCCTGAATATCCAGATCGCCAACGACTGCGGCCTGACCCACCGTGCCCATGCGGTGGAAGCGCATATCGCCGAGCTGGAAAAGAAAGGCGTGAAGGAAAGCGTGGAAGATCGCGTGCGCTTCGCCCAGCAGCTGTTCGGCCATATCAAGCCCAAGGAAGTCTGAGCCCAGGCTCGCTAAGGCCCGGCGCTGCCGGGCTTTTTCATTGCGCCGTACAATCGCAGTTTCGCAGCCATAGAACCGCCCCATGAGTTTCTGCCGCGTCCATCCACTGCCCTACCGGGCCGACCCCGCCGCCTTCTTCGCCCTGGTACGCCAGGCGCCGGGAGCGGTGCTGCTGGATGCGGGACGTCCGCAGGCCGAACGCGGGCGCTTCGACCTGCTTAGCGCCTGGCCGCAGGCAATCTACGCGCCGACAGAGCGCGAAACCGGGGAGAGTTTCTTTCGGCGCCTGCGCCAAGGCCTGAACGCTCTGGGCCGCGCCGAGGCACCTGGCGGTTACGAGCTGCCCTTCACCGGCGGCCTGATCGGCTACCTGGCCTACGACTTCGGCCGCCGCCTCGAGCAACTGCCCGAGCAGGCACTGGATGATCTGCAGCTGCCCGATGCGCGCTTCGGCCTGTATGGCTGGGCGCTGATCAGCGACCACCTGCGCCAGACCAGCCAGCTGGTGTTCCACCCCACGCTGGAGGCGGACGAGTGCGAGCGCCTGGTGCGCCTGTTCGAGGCGGGCAGCGCCGGGCAGTTCGAACCCTTCGCATTGCGTCAGACCTTCCAGGCTGACCAGAGCCAGGACGACTACCGCCGCGCCATCGAGCGCATCCAGGCCTATATCCAGGCCGGCGACTGCTACCAGGTCAACTTCGCCCAGCGCTTCCAGGCGCCCTGCCGGGGCGACGCCTGGGCCGCCTACCTGGCGCTGCGCGCCGCCTGCCCAACGCCCTTCGCCGGCTTCCAGGCCCTGGAGGGTGGCGACGCCATCCTCAGCCTGTCGCCGGAGCGTTTCCTTCAGGTCAGCCAGGGCCGCGTGGAGACCCGCCCGATCAAGGGCACCCGGCCCCGCGGCAGCGATGCGGCGCAGGACCAGGCCAATGCCGACGAGCTGCTGGCCAGCGCCAAGGACCGCGCCGAGAACCTGATGATCGTCGACCTGCTGCGCAACGACCTGGGCCGCAGCTGCCGCATCGGCTCGGTCAGGGTACCGGAGCTGTTCGCCCTGGAGAGTTACCCCAACGTCCACCACCTGGTCAGCGCGGTGACCGGCGAGCTGGCCGAGGGCCGCGATGCGCTGGACCTGATCGCCGGCAGCTTCCCCGGCGGCTCCATCACCGGCGCGCCGAAGATCCGCGCCATGCAGATCATCGACGAGCTGGAACCGACCCGCCGCGCGCTGTACTGCGGCTCCCTGCTGTACCTTGACGTGCGCGGCGAGCTGGACAGTTCCATCGCCATCCGCAGCCTGCTGGTCAAGGACGGCACGGTCAGCTGCTGGGGCGGCGGCGGCATAGTGGCGGACTCGCACTGGCAGGCGGAGTACCAGGAGTCCATCACCAAGGTGAGAGTGCTGCTGCAGACGCTGGAGGCTCTGTAAGAGCGAGCTCCAACGCAGGAACCCAAAAGCCCGCATTCGCGGGCCTTGTGCATTACGCCAATGCCTTACAGGCTCAGTTCGCGATTGGACGCCTTGAGGAACTCGCGCTTGAGGTCCTCGTAGCTATGCACCGCGGGGAACTGCGGGAACTCGCGGATCACGTTGTCCGGCGCGTGGAACAGGATGCCGGCATGGGCCTCGCTGAGCATGGTGGTGTCGTTGTACGAGTCGCCGGCGGCGATCACGCGGTAGTACAGGCTCTTGAAGGCGATCACCGACTGGCGCTTGGGGTCCTTCTGGCGCAGCTGGTAGTCCACCACGCGATCGGTTTCGTCGGTGATCAGCTTGTGGCACAGCAGGGTCGGGAAGCCCAACTGGCGCATCAGCGGCTGGGAGAACTCGTAGAAGGTGTCGGAGAGGATCACCACCTGGAAGCGCTCGCGCAGCCAGTCGACGAACTCCACCGCGCCGTCCAGCGGCTTGAGGGTGGCGATCACTTCCTGGATGTCCCTCAGCTTCAGGCCGTGCTCGTCGAGGATGCGCAGGCGCTGCTTCATCAGCACGTCGTAGTCGGGGATGTCGCGGGTGGTGGCCTTGAGCGCGTCGATACCGGTTTTTTCGGCGAAGGCGATCCAGATTTCCGGAACCAGTACACCTTCGAGGTCGAGGCAGGCGATTTCCACGGCAGACTCCTAACGGCTGAATAATGAAGAGCCGGAACTCTAACGACTCGCCCCCATGGGCGCAACGCGATACTTATACCCAAACCAGGCAGTCAGACTCTTAATTGGTTATTTATCCGCATATCGGCTTTCTTGTTACCATCCCCGCCACAGAGCGCTTGAGCGCCGCCCACCAGGAAAACAGCCGATGAGTGAGAACTTCAACGTTGCCGAATTGGCAGCGGCCTATGCCAACAAGTCCCCGCAGGACATCCTCAAGCTGGCCTTCCAGCACTTCGGTGACGATCTGTGGATTTCCTTCAGCGGCGCCGAAGACGTCGTGCTGCTGGACATGGCCTGGAAGCTCAACAAGCAGGTCAAGGTCTTCACCCTCGACACCGGCCGCCTGCACCCCGAGACCTATCGCTTCATCGAGCAGGTGCGCGAGCACTACGGCATCGCCATCGAAGTGCTCAGCCCGGATGCCACCGCGCTGGAAGCCATGGTCAGGGAAAAGGGCCTGTTCAGCTTCTACAAGGATGGCCACGGCGAGTGCTGCGGCATCCGCAAGATCGCTCCGCTGAAACGCAAGCTGTCGACCGTCAGGGCCTGGGCCACCGGCCAGCGCCGCGACCAGAGCCCGGGCACGCGCAGCCAGGTGGCCGTGCTGGAGCTGGACGGCGCCTTCTCCGGCGAGGGCAAGCCGCTGTACAAGTTCAACCCGCTGGCGCAGATGAGCAGCGAGGAAGTCTGGGCCTATATCCGCATGCTCGAGCTGCCCTACAACAGCCTGCACGAGCGCGGCTTCATCAGCATCGGCTGCGAGCCCTGCACCCGCCCCGTGCTACCCAACCAGCACGAGCGCGAGGGCCGCTGGTGGTGGGAAGAAGCGACGCAGAAGGAGTGCGGCCTGCACGCCGGCAACCTGATCGCCCGCGCCTGAGGCCATACGAAAAAGCGGCGCCGAAGCGCCGCTTTTGCTTTTCCTGGCCGCCGCGTCAGTGCGCGTGCTCGGCCTGCCGCGTGCGCGGCCGCGAGACGTGCCCGCCCTCCTCGTCCGCCGCCACGATCGGTACCTCCTTGCCCTCGCAATCGAACAGCTTGCCGTCGCGGAAGTAGTCGCCATCGTTGAGCGCGGCGATGTCCTGGTAACGCAGGGTGCGCTCGCTGGCGGCGACGAACACCGACTGCTGGTCGGAGTTGCCGGCGCGCAGATGGTTGAACAGCAGGTTGAGCAGGATCGCCATGATCGCCGCCGAGCTGATGCCGGAGTGGAAGATGGTCTCGAACCAGCTCGGGAAGTGGTGATAGAAGCTCGGCGCGGCAATCGGGATCATGCCGAAGCCGATCGAGGTGGCGACGATGATCAGGTTCATGTTGTTGCGGTAGTCCACCTGGGCCAGGGTGCGGATGCCGCTGGCCGCGACGGTGCCGAACAGCACCAGGCCGGCGCCGCCGAGCACGGCGGTGGGCACCGCGGCGATCAGCCGACCCATCACCGGCAGCAGGCCCAGGGTCACCAGGATCAGGCCGGCGCTGGCCACCACGTAGCGGCTCTTCACCCCGGTCACGGCGACCAGGCCGACGTTCTGCGCGAAGGCGCTCTGGGTGAAGGAGCCGAACAGCGGCGCCAGGCTGCTGGACAGCATGTCCGCGCGCAGGCCGTTGCCCAGGCGCCGCGAATCGACTCTGGTGTCGATGATCTCACCGACGGCGAGAATATCCGCCGAGGTCTCCACCAGGGTGACGATGATCACGATCAGCATCGACAGGATGGCGGCGACCTGGAACTCCGGCGGACCGAAGTGCAACGGTTGCGGCAGCGCCACCAGCGGGCCTTCGAGCACCTGAGAGAAGTCGGCCATGCCGAAAGCCGTGGCGGCCAGGGTGCCGATGATCATGGCCAGCAGGATCGACAGGCGCGAGATGCTGGCGCTGCCCAGCTTGCTCAGCAGCAACACGGTGGCCAGGGTGAAGGCGGCCAGGCCGATGGTGGCCGTGCTGCCGAAGTCCGGCGACTCACTGTTGCCGCCCATGGCCCAGCGCGCGGCGACCGGCATCAGGGTCAGGCCGATGGTGGTGATGACGATCCCGGTCACCAAGGGTGGGAAGAACTTGGTGATGCGCGAGAATATCGGGGTGATCAGCAAGCCGATCAGCGAGGCGGCGATCACCGCGCCGAACACCGCGGGCAGGCCGCCGGCGCCATCGCTGCCGATGATGGCGATCATGGTCGCCACACCGGCGAAGGACACGCCCTGCACCAGCGGCAGCTGACAGCCGAAGAACGGGATGCCGAGGGTCTGCAGCAGGGTGGCGAGGCCGCCGGCAAACAACGAGGCGGCGATCAGCAGGCCAATGTCGGCGGGGGCGAGACCGGCGGCCTGGCCGACGATCAAGGGTACGGCGACGATGCCGCCATACATGGTCAATACATGCTGGAGCCCGTAAGCCAGGTTGGCTCCAACGCCTAGGTTTTCGTCCTCGGGACGAGATGAAGCGGAAGAAGTCATATTCAGTTGCTCGCGTTTGTTGTTCTGGCGCGTCTCGCGACACGTTCTGGCGCACAATCAAATACTTTATGTACACAGTTTCGGCGCAGCCCGGAGGCTCTTCCGGCTACCGGGCCGCGCTCGATACCGCTTTGCGAGCGGCCTTAGAAGACCACTTTGACTATCCAACTGAAGGTGTTCTGGTCGGTGCCGCCGAGGATCTGGTCACCCAGGAAGCTGTCGTCGTCGATGCCGTACTTGTCCTTCCAGTAGTCGTACTCGATACCCACGTACAGCTGCTTCTCGCCCCAGCCCATGGCCTTGCCCAGGTCGTACTTGATCTGCGGGTTGAAGTGCAGGTTGGCGTGGTAGGTGCCGCGGCTGTTCTCGTCGTTGTCCACGACCCAGTCCATGAAGCCGTCGATCACCACATTGGAGTCGCCGACCGGGATGGTGTAGCTCCAGGCCGGGGTGATCTGCCAGACGTTGTCGCCCGGGCGGCTGCCATCGGTGGTGCGGTTGTAGAAGTTGAGCTGGAAGAAGTCGAAGCCGGGGATGGCCAGGTCGAAGCCCGGGCCGATCAGGTAGGACTCGACGTCGCCCTCGCCGAACTCGTAGGTCATGGCCAGCAGCACGTCGGTCACCGGGCCGAACTGGATCTTCTGGTCGAAGATCTTGCCCAGCGACAGGCGCGGCTGGAACTCGCCGTAGTAGGTGTTGTTGCCGACCAGGGCATCCTCTTCGCCGTTGTAGAAGATCTTGTCGAGGAAGAAGAAGTTGTCGCCGTACTTCCAGCCATCGGCGTGCTCGAAGGTCAGGGTCTGCTGGACGTTCGGGTTGATCGTGTAGCTCTGGCCATAGAGGTAGGTCAGGCTGTTGCTCTGCCAGTGCAGCAGATCACCGGCCGTCGCCGGGGCGGCGGCCAGGCTGGTGGCGGCGATAGCCAGGGAGTGAGGCAGATAGCGCAGTTGCATGGGGATTTCCTTGTAGTTTTTTGCGGTTGCAGTTTGCCCGTCCACGATCCGCCCTCCACGGCGAGCGGCTTGCAGACAGGTGAATTGAAATGGGTGAGGCTCAGCCGGCCAGGCGCCGCCCGGGCGACGCGGCGTTTACGCCAGATGCGGGCGAGGCGGCGAACGACAGTGGGGCCGAACCCGGCTTGATACCCAAGCCATGGGGGAGATCGGAGCGCGCTCCGCTGGAGATGGATGAACTCATGGGTAAAGCCTGCCTGTTGTTGTTCTCGGTCGTGGGCTTACTTGGGTGCTCACGGACACCCATGCGTTACGTCATCGGCAAAAGCCTGAGCTTTCGCTCAGGTTTTTCGCGTTATACACCCTGTGGACATATAGAACAATATTTCGATACATAGCTGTATACATTTATTCAAACAGCCGTTCGCTCGTCAGGGCTTGTGCTTCTCCTTCTGCCGCTTGAGGAAGTCGACCTTCCATTGCTCCATGCCGAGGTATTCGGAATTCAGGTTGGCCTCCACGCCATAGCGCTCCTTGAGGGCCGCTATGGCGCCGGCATGGGCACTCAGGAACTGGTCGAAGCGCTGCAGCAACTGCGGCTGGCGCACGCTGGAGAGATGGAAGCTGCCGCGGCTGTGCGGCAACGCGGGATCGAACACCAGCGCACCGGGCCGAGCGCGGATGTTGTCCAGGTAGTAGGTCGCCACCACCACGTTGTAGTAGGCGCCGTCCGCCTCGTCGCGCATGGCCAGGCGCAGCATCTGCCGGAGGTCGCCACTGCGTATCAACTGGGTCTGGCCGGCGGCGATGCGCACCTGATAGCCACCGGGCGTCCAGCCGTCGACCAGGGCCAGCCGCTGCAAGCGCTCCACCCCCTTGCCCAGGCGCGACGGTTCCACCAGCACGCCATCCACATAGTCGACCAGCGCCTGGCTGTAGACGATGCCCTTCCCCTGCTTGACGTCCTGCCCCCAGTGCGGGCTGTCGGGGTACTTGAAATCGACGCCGCCATTGAGCAGATGGCGCGTCAACTGGCTGATCGGCATGGCCTGGTAGCGCAGCTCGATACCGGCCTCGCGGGCGAACAGGTCCAGCACCTCGCGGGCGAAGCCGCGGTACTCGCCCTTCTCGTCCTGCCAGTAGTGCGGTTGAAAGGACTGCTCTTCGACGCCGACCACATAGGTCTGCGCCAGGGCGCAGTTGGTATACAGGAGGCCGGCGCTCAGCCAGCCAATGATCCGCAGTTTCATGACCTTCTCCTGACTCACGTTTCGATTGGACGCACGCGAACCCCGCAGGCAGGGCCTATGCGCAGGCGTTATTCGCCGCCGACCAGTCGGCGGGCCAGACGGTTATGCCGCTCCAGTACGCGCGGCAGATCGACTGTGGTGATGCGCCCGCCACTGACCACCACGCGCCCGTTGATCACGCTGGTGTCGACCTGGGTCGGGGTGCAGAACACCAGGGCCGCCAGCGGATCGTGATGGGCCCCGGCGTAGGCCACGTGGGACAGGTCGAACGCCACGAAATCCGCGGCCATACCGGGCGCCAGGGCGCCGATGTCATCGCGGTTGAGCACCTTGGCCCCGCCCAGGGTGGCGATCTCCAGCGCCTCACGGGCAGTCATGGCATCGGGGCCGAAGCCGACCCGCTGCAGCAGCAGGGCCTGGCGCACCTCGCCGATCATGCTGGCGCCGTCGTTGGAGGCCGAGCCGTCGACGCCCAGACCGACCGGCACGCCGTGGTCGCGCATCTTGCGGATCGGCGCGATGCCCGAAGCCAGGCGCATGTTCGAGCACGGGCAGTGGGCGACGCCGGTGCCGGTGCGGGCGAACAGCTCGATGCCGTGCTGGTCCAGCTGCACGCAGTGGGCATGCCACACGTCGTGGCCGACCCAGCCCAGGTCCTCGGCGTACTCGGCCGGAGTCATGCCGAATTTCTCGCGGCTGTAGGCGATGTCGTTGACGTTCTCCGCCAGGTGGGTGTGCAGCGACACGCCGTATTGGCGCGCCAGCACCGCCGCCTCGCGCATCAGGTCGCGGCTCACCGAGAAGGGCGAACAGGGCGCCACCACCACGCGCAGCATCGAGCCGTGCGAGGCATCGTGGTAGTCCTCGATCAGGCGCTGCGACTCCTTGAGGATGTCGGCCTCCTTCTCCACCACCGAGTCCGGCGGCAGGCCGCCCTGGCTGCGGCCGACGCTCATGCTGCCGCGCGCGGCGTGGAAGCGCATGCCGATTTCCTGGGCGGCGTGGATGCTGTCGTCCAGCTTGCAGCCGTTGGGGTAGATGTACAGGTGATCGCTGGAGGTGGTGCAGCCGGAGAGGATCAGCTCGGCCATCGCGGTCTGGGTGGAGACCTCGATCATCTCCGGAGTCAGGCGCGCCCAGATCGGGTAGAGATTGGTCAGCCAGTTGAACAGCTCGCCGTCCTGCGCCGCCGGGACCACGCGGGTGAGGCTCTGGTACATATGGTGGTGGGTGTTTACCAGGCCGGGAATGACCACCCTGCCGGTCATGTCCAGCACCACATCGGCGGTCTGCGGCAGCTCGTCGGTGGGGCCGACCTGCCTGATCAGGTTGTCCTCGACGAACAGGCCGCCGCGCTTGATCTCGCGACGCTCGCCATCCATGGTCACCAGCAGTTCGGCGTTCTTTACCAGCAATGTCTTGGGCATCTGTGTTCCTCACCCTGCTCGGGTCTTGTTTTTGTTGTCGGGAAACTGGAGGCGAAGTGTCCCAGGCCCTGGCGCAGGCTCCGCAGAGACGGGGCATAGCGCAGGACGAGCCCGGGGGCGCGCTCAGCCTCCGGTCATGCTCATGAAACGGACCACCTGGACCTGCTGGTCCGCCTCGAAATGATGGCGCTCGGGCTTCAGGCGCAGGGCATCGATCAGCGCCGCCCTGAGCCGCTCGCCATCGCCGGGATGGCGGCGCAGCAGTGCCCTTAGATCGAGCGCACCCTCGTGGCCGAGGCACAGCACCAGCTTGCCCTCGGCGGTGACCCGCACGCGGTTGCAGTCGCCGCAGAAGTTGCGGCTGTGCGGCGAGATGAAGCCGACCTGGGTAGCGCTACCCAGCACCTGCCAGTAGCGCGAAGGGCCGCCGCTGCGGTGGCTGCTGGGCAGCAACTCGAAGCGGCGCTCGATGCGTTCGCGCACCTCGTCCGAGGTGCACAGGGTGACCTTGCGCTCGTGGCTGGAGATGCTGCCGAGCGGCATCTCCTCGATGAAGCTGATGTCCAGCCCGCGCTCGACGGCGAAGGCCACCAGGTCCTCGACCTCGTCGTCGTTGCGCCCCTTCTGCACCACGGTGTTGAGCTTGATGCGGCGGAAGCCGGTGGCGCGGGCCGCTTCGACGCCTTGCAGCACCTGGTCCAGGCTGTCGCGGCGGGTGAAGGCGGCGAAGCGCTCGCGGCGCAGGGAGTCCAGGCTGATATTGAGGCGGTCGACGCCGGCGTCGCGCAGGGCCGGTGCCAACTGCGCCAGCTGCGAACCGTTGGTGGTGATCGCCAGGTCCTCCAGCTCGGCACGCGCGCCCAGGCGAGCCAGCAGGGAGAGCAGATTCTTGCGCACCAGGGGCTCGCCCCCGGTGATGCGGATGCGCTTCACCCCCAGGCCGATAAAGGCATCGGCCACGGCGTAGAGTTCTTCCAGGGTGAGGATCTGCGCGCGCGGAGCGAAGACCATGTCTTCGCTCATGCAGTAGGTGCAGCGAAAGTCGCAGCGATCGGTGACCGACAGCCGCAGATAGGTTATGCGACGCCCGAAGGGATCGAGCAACTGGTGATCGAGCATGGCTTGAGCCTGCCGCAACACGCGCCGGCCTGGGCGCCGACGTCATGGACGGACGGAACAATGTAAACAGAAGTAAATAATTTTGTATACATCACTTTCGACCAGCTGCTTGCTTGAGGCTCTCGCGAGGCCGGTGCTACCATGCCAGCCCTCGTCCGCCGGCCCTCCTGGTGCCGGCACGAGCCCAACAAGGAGACGACGTGAGCAGCATTCGCGCGCGCAACAGAGCGCTCATTCTGCAGGCCGCGAGCCAGGAATTCGCCGACAAGGGCTTCGCCGCCACCAAGACCAGCGACATCGCCGACAAGGCCGGCCTGCCCAAGCCCAACGTCTACTACTACTTCAAGTCCAAGGAAAACCTCTATCGCGAGGTGCTCGAGAGCGTGATCGAGCGCCTGCTGCAGGCCTCCGCCCCCTTCGACGAGAACGGCCATCCGGAACAGGTGCTGCGCGACTACATTCGCACCAAGATCGCCATCTCCCGCGACCTGCCCTACGCCTCCAAGGTGTTCGCCAGCGAGATCATGCACGGCGCGCCGCACCTCTCGGCCGAGCGCACCGAGCAGCTCAACGCCCAGGCGCGCTACATCATCGACTGCATCGAGCGCTGGATCGAACGCGGCCTGATGGCGCGCATCGATGCCAGCCACCTGCTGTTCAGCATCTGGGCGGCGACCCAGACCTATGCCGACTTCGACTGGCAGATATCCGTGGTCACCGGCAAGACCAGCCTGAGCGAGGCCGACTACGAGGCGGCGGCGGAGACCATCATCCGCCTGGTGCTCAAGGGCTGCGAAGTGCAGCCCGCGGGCGCCTGAGCTCGCATAAGCCCCTCACCCCAGCCCTCTCCCGGCGGGAGAGGGAGTCGACTCGGTGTGTGGGTGAGCGCTTCAGCTGAGATCAACTCCGCCCCAATCCCCCCTCTCCCTTCGGGAGAGGGCTGGGGTGAGGGTCTAGCAGGCGACTCGGCCTTTCACACCCCCGGATCGGCCTGCAGCTGCATGGCCTCCAGCGCGCTCACTGCGCAGCGCTCGTCGACATCCGAGGCATCGCCACTGATGCCGACCGCGCCAATCACCTCGCCCGCCTGATTGCGGATCAGCACGCCACCCGGCGCCGGCACCAGGTTGCCGCCGGCCAGGTTGTTGGCCGCGCCGATGAAGGCCGGGCGCTGCTGCGCATCCGCCGCGATCAGGCGCGAGCCCTTGCCCAGGGCGATGGCACCCCAGGCCTTGCCGATGGCGATCTGCGGCCGAAGCATGCTGGCGCCGTCCTCGCGCTGCAGGCTGATCAGATGGCCGCCGGCATCCAGCACCGCGACGGTCAGCGGCGCGCAGCGCAGCTCGCGGGCGATGGTGAAGGCATGGCTGGAAATGCCCAGCGCGGTTTGCAGATTGAGTACGGGCATGATGTTAACTCCTCGCAGAGGGCCGCAGCGGTGAATTCCGCGAACAGCCATTACACACAATGAACTCTGCATTCTGTATACAGTTTCTCCTCTTCTTTTTCCATAGCGCCCTCCGAAATCATTTGAAACGCCCGTTTCAAAACAACCCATCCTCTGTGCAGGCAGCGCTTGACCCCCGGCGAAAGCCGTGAATAGAATCCGTCACGAATGTTTTGTATACACTTTCATTGGTGAAGAGGAACAATTAATGGCCAGAATGAGAGCAATCGAAGCCGCCGTACTGGTGATGCGTCGCGAAGGCGTCGACACTGCCTTCGGCATCCCTGGCGCCGCCATCAACCCGTTCTACGCGGCGCTGAAGAAAGTCGGCGGCATCGACCACGTCCTGGCCCGTCACGTTGAAGGCGCCTCGCACATGGCCGAGGGCTACACCCGCACCAACGCCGGCAACATAGGCGTGTGCATCGGCACCTCCGGCCCGGCCGGCACCGACATGGTCACCGGCCTGTACTCGGCCTCTGCCGACTCCATCCCGATCCTCTGCATCACCGGCCAGGCTCCGCGTGCACGCCTGCACAAGGAAGACTTCCAGGCCGTGGACATCACCAGCATCGTCAAGCCGGTGACCAAGTGGGCCACCACCGTACTGGAGCCGGGCCAGGTGCCCTACGCCTTCCAGAAGGCCTTCTATGAAATGCGCAGCGGCCGCCCCGGCCCGGTGCTGATCGATCTGCCGTTCGACGTGCAGATGGCCGAGATCGAATTCGACATCGACGCCTACGAGCCGCTGCCGCTGGTCAAGCCCAGCGCCACCCGTGCCCAGGCCGAGAAGGCGCTGGCCATGCTCAATGCCGCCGAGCGTCCGCTGATCGTCGCTGGTGGCGGCATCATCAACGCCGACGCCTCGGACAAGCTGGTCGAGTTCGCCGAGCTGACCGGCGTGCCGGTGATCCCGACCCTGATGGGCTGGGGCACCATTCCCGACGACCACCGCCTGATGGCCGGCATGTGCGGCCTGCAGACCTCGCACCGCTACGGCAACGCCACCCTGCTCGAGTCCGACCTGGTGTTCGGCATCGGCAACCGCTGGGCCAACCGCCACACCGGCTCGGTCGAGGTCTACACCCAGGGTCGCAAGTTCATTCACGTGGACATCGAGCCGACCCAGATCGGTCGCGTGTTCAACCCGGATCTGGGCATCGTCTCCGACGCCGGCGCCGCGCTGGACGCCTTCATCACCGTTGCCCGCGAGTGGCAAGCCGCCGGCAAGCTGAAGGACCGCAGCGCCTGGGTCGAATCCTGCCGCGAGCGCAAGCGCACCCTGCAGCGCAAGACCCACTTCGACAACGTGCCGGTCAAGCCGCAGCGCGTGTACGAGGAGATGAACGAGGCGTTCGACAAGGACACCTGCTACGTCAGCACCATCGGTCTGTCGCAGATCGCCGGCGCGCAGTTCCTGCACGTCTACAAGCCGCGCCACTGGATCAACTGCGGCCAGGCCGGCCCGCTGGGCTGGACCGTTCCGGCGGCCCTCGGCGTGGTCAAGGCCGATCCGTCGCGCAAAGTGGTGGCGCTGTCCGGTGACTACGACTTCCAGTTCATGATCGAGGAACTGGCCGTCGGCGCGCAGTTCAACCTGCCGTACATCCACGTGCTGGTGAACAACTCCTACCTGGGCCTGATTCGCCAGGCGCAGCGCGGCTTCGACATGGACTACTGCGTGCAGCTGGCCTTCGAGAACATCAACGCGCCGGAGATCAACGGTTACGGTGTCGACCACGTCGCCGTGGTCGAGGGCCTGGGCTGCAAGGCGATCCGCGTGTTCGACCCGAACGAGCTGCAGAACGCCTTCGCCGAAGCCAAGCGCCTGATGGCCGAGCACCGCGTGCCGGTGGTGGTCGAGGTGATCCTCGAGCGCGTCACCAACATCTCGATGGGCACCGAGATCAACGCGGTCAACGAGTTCGAGGAACTGGCCCAGCGCGGCATCGACGCGCCGACCGCCATCTCGCTGCTGGACTGAGACTCCCCTCTCCCGCCGGGAGAGGGGCCGGGGGGTGAGGGACTGCCCGCAGAACACTCACCCCAACCCTCTCCCATTGGGAGAGGGCGCTAACCAAGGAGCCAAGACATGCCCCGTTTTGCCGCCAACCTGTCCATGCTGTTCACCGAAGTGGACTTCCTGGACCGTTTCTCCGCCGCCGCCGAAGCCGGCTTCAGCGGCGTGGAATACCTGTTCCCCTACGATTACCCGGCCGAGCAGATCAAGGCGCTGCTCGACACCAACCGCCTGGAGCAGGTGCTGTTCAACCTTCCTGCGGGCGATTGGTCGAAAGGCGAGCGCGGTATCGCCTGCCACCCGGACCGCGTCGAGGAATTCCGCGCCGGCGTGGACAAGGCCATCGCCTACGCCCAGGTGCTGGGCAACAAGCAGGTCAACTGCCTGGCCGGCATCCGCCCGCAGGGCTATGACTGCGCCACCGTCCGCCAGACCTTCGTCGACAACCTCAAGTATGCCGCCGAGAAGCTGCAGGCCGCCGGTATCCGCCTGGTCATGGAAATGATCAACACCCGCGACATCCCCGGCTTCTACCTGAACACCACCGCTCAGGCCCTGGAGATTCGCGAGGCCGTGGGCAGCACCAATCTGCAACTGCAGTACGACATCTACCACATGCAGATCATGGAAGGTGACCTGGCGCGCAGCCTGGAGAACAACCTGGCCGCCATCGACCACGTGCAGCTGGCCGACAACCCGGGCCGCAACGAGCCGGGTACCGGTGAGATCAACTACCGCTTCCTGTTCGAGCACCTGGAGCGCATCGGCTACCGGGGCTGGATCGGCTGCGAGTACAAGCCCAAGACCACCACTGCCGCCGGCCTCGGCTGGCTGAAGACCCATAACGCGATCTGAACCTCCCCTCTCCCACTTGTGGGAGAGGGGCCGGGGGAGAGGGATACGCGCAACACCCTCTCCCCAACCCTCTCCCGTGAACGGGAGAGGGGGCAGTCGGCGCAGTGCCGCCGGCCAACCCCATAAAAACGTTCCAGGAGACTCCACTCATGGCAAAAATCGGATTCATCGGCACCGGCATCATGGGCAAACCCATGGCGCAGAACCTGCAGAACGCCGGCCACACCCTGTTCTTCTCCGAGCACTTCGAGAAGGCCCCGGCCGACCTGGTCGGCAGCAACGGCATCGCCCTGGCCAACCCGCGTGAAGTGGCCCAGGAAGCCGAGTTCATCATCGTCATGGTGCCGGACACCCCGCAGGTCGAAGACGTGCTGTTCCGTGCCGACGGCGTGGCCGCAGGCGTCGGCGCCGGCAAGGTGGTGATCGACATGAGCTCGATCTCGCCGACCGCCACCAAGCAGTTCGCCGAGAAGATCAAGGCCACCGGCGCCGCCTACCTGGACGCCCCGGTGTCCGGCGGCGAAGTCGGCGCTAAGGCCGCCACCCTGTCGATCATGGTCGGCGGCTGCCCGAATGCCTTCGAGCGCGCTCTGCCGCTGTTCCAGGCCATGGGCAAGAACATCACCCGCGTCGGCGGCAACGGCGACGGCCAGACCGCCAAGGTGGCCAACCAGATCATCGTCGCCCTGAACATCCAGGCGGTGGCCGAGGCCCTGCTGTTCGCCGCCAAGAACGGCGCCGATCCGGCCAAGGTGCGCGAGGCCCTGATGGGTGGCTTCGCCGGCTCGAAGATCCTCGAAGTGCACGGCGAGCGCATGATCAAGGGCACCTTCGATCCGGGCTTCCGCATCAGCCTGCACCAGAAGGACCTCAACCTGGCCCTGTCCGGCGCCCGCGAGCTGGGCCTAAACCTGCCCAACACCGCCAACGCCCAGCAGGTGTTCAGCACCTGTGCGGCCCTCGGCGGCGCAGGCTGGGACCACTCCGCGCTGATCAAAGGCCTGGAACATATGGCTAACTTCAATATTCGCGGTGAGTAAGAACACCCCCTCGCCCCCTGGGCGAGGGACGGGGTGAGGCTTCACCCCAACCCCTATCGACCTTCCTGGCTTGCGGAGTCACGGCCCAAGGGCCAGGTTGGTCGATTCCACTGCACAGCCGCCGTGCGCGACGGCTGTGCAGTGCAATCGACCACAACGACAAGCAGAGCCTGACATGACCCTCGACCCGCAACGCCTGCTGCGCGACCTGTTCGCCACCGCCATCGCCGCCGCCCACCCCGACCAGGTGCTGGCCGACCATCTGCCTACCGACCGCAGCGGCCGGGTCATCGTCATAGGCGCGGGCAAGGCCGCCGCGGCCATGGCCGCGGTGATCGAGCGTGAGTGGCAGGGCGAGGTCAGCGGCCTGGTGGTGACCCGCTACGAGCATGGCGCCGAGTGCAAGAAAATCGAGGTGGTCGAGGCCGCTCATCCGGTACCGGACGATGCCGGCGAGCGTGTCGCCCGCCGCGTGCTGGAGCTGGTCAGCAACCTCAGCGAGAGCGACCGGGTGATCTTCCTGCTGTCCGGCGGCGGCTCCTCCCTGCTGACCCTGCCGGCCGAAGGCATCTCGCTGGCCGACAAGCAGGCGATCAACAAGGCGCTGCTGCGCTCCGGCGCCACCATCGGCGAGATGAACTGCGTGCGCAAACACCTCTCGGCGATCAAGGGCGGCCGCCTGGCCAAGGCCTGCTGGCCGGCCAGCCTGTACACCTATGCGATTTCCGACGTGCCCGGCGACGAGGCCACGGTGATCGCCTCCGGCCCCACCGTCGGCGACCCGACCACCTCGGCCGAGGCCTTGGCGATCCTCGCCCGCTATTCCATCGACATTCCGGCCAATGTGCGCGCCTGGCTGCAGGACCCGCGCTCGGAAACGGTCAAGCCGGGCGACCCCTGCCTGTCGCGCAGCCACTTCCAGCTGATCGCCAGGCCGCAGCAGTCGCTCGACGCCGCCGCCGCGCGGGCCCGCGAGGCCGGCTTCGAGGCGCTGATCCTCGGCGACCTGGAAGGCGAATCGCGCGAAGTGGCCAAGGTGCATGCCGGCATCGCCCGCCAGGTGGTGCTGCACGGCCAGCCGATCAAGCCGCCCTGCGTGATCCTCTCCGGCGGCGAAACCACCGTCACCGTGCGCGGCAACGGCCGCGGCGGACGCAACGCCGAGTTCCTGCTCAGCCTCACCGAGAGCCTCAAGGGCCTGCCCGGCGTCTATGCCCTGGCCGGCGATACCGACGGCATCGACGGCTCGGAAGACAACGCCGGCGCCCTGATGACCCCGGACAGCCATGCCCGCGCAGCCCGCCTGGGCCTGTCGGCCGCCGACGAGCTGGCCAACAACAACGGCTACGGCTACTTCGCCGCCCTCGGGCAGCTGGTGGTCACCGGCCCGACCCGCACCAACGTCAACGATTTCCGCGCCATCCTCATCCTCGGGAGCAGCGAATGATGTACGCCGACAAAAAAGTGAAGATTCTCGCCACCCTCGGTCCGGCCATCGGAGGCGTGGACGACATCCGCGCCCTGGTGGAGGCCGGAGTCAACCTGTTCCGTCTCAACTTCAGCCACGGCGAGCACGCCGACCACGCCATGCGCCATGGCTGGGTGCGCGAGGTCGAGCGCCAGCTGGGCACGCCGCTGGGCGTGCTGATGGACCTGCAGGGGCCCAAGCTGCGGGTCGGCCGCTTCAAAGAGGGCAAGGTCCAGCTGGAACGCGGCCAGCGCCTGCGCCTGGACCTGGACCCCACGCCCGGCGACGGCAAGCGCGTGAACCTGCCGCATCCGGAGATCATCGAGGCGCTGGAGCCGGGCATGAACCTGCTGCTCGACGACGGCCGCCTGCGCCTGCGGGTGGTCGCCTGCGCGCACGACGCTATCGACACCGAGGTGCTGGTCGGCGGCGAGCTGTCCGACCGCAAGGGCGTCAACGTGCCGGAGGCGGTGCTGCAGCTTTCCCCGCTGACCGCCAAGGACCGTCGCGACCTGAGCTTCGGCCTGGAACTGGGAGTGGACTGGGTGGCGCTGTCGTTCGTCCAGCGCCCCGAGGACATAGTCGAGGCCCGCGGCCTGATCGGTAACAAGGCCGCGCTGCTGGCCAAGATCGAGAAACCCTCGGCGGTGCAGCACCTGGAAGAGATCGCCCGCCTGTGCGACGCCATCATGGTGGCGCGCGGCGACCTCGGCGTGGAAGTGCCGGCGGAGAACGTGCCGCGCATCCAGCGCGACATCGTGCGCACCTGCCGCCGTCTCGGTCGCCCGGTGGTGGTGGCCACACAGATGCTGGAATCCATGCGCTTCTCCCCGGCACCGACCCGCGCCGAGGTCACCGACGTGGCCAATGCCGTGGCCGAGGGCGCCGATGCGGTGATGCTGTCGGCCGAGACCGCCTCCGGCGACTATCCGCTGGAGACCGTGCAGATGATGAGCAAGATCATCCGCCAGGTGGAGAACGGCCCGGACTTTCAGAACCAGCTCGACGTGAACCGGCCGCAGGCCGAGGCCACCGCGAGCGACGCCATCAGCTGCGCCATCCGCCGCATCAGCGCCATCCTGCCGGTCGCCGCCCTGGTCAACTACAGCGAGTCCGGCGCCTCCAGCCTGCGCGCCTCGCGCGAGCGGCCCAAGGCGCCGATCCTCAGCCTCACTCCCAGCTTGCAGGTGGCGCGCCGCCTGAGCCTGGCCTGGGGCGTGTACTCGGTGGTCAAGGAGCGCCTGCAGGAGGTCGAGCAGGTCACCGGCACCGCCCTGGAGGCCGCGCGCGAGCAGGGCATGGCCAGCGGCGGCGACACCCTGGTGATCACCGCCGGCGTGCCGCTGGGCCAGCCCGGCAGCACCAACCTGCTGCGCATCGCCCAGCTCGACTGATGCCATGCGCCTGGCCGGCGGCTTCCGCGCCCTGCTCTGCGCCTTCGCGCAGATCTTCCTGCAGCAGCACCCGGGCTTCGGCCTGGCGCTGCTGCTGGCGCTGCTGATCGGCGCACCGGATCTTCTCGGCAACGCCCTGCTCGGCGCCCTCGCCGCCACCCTGGTGGCGCAGCGCCGGGGCTATGCCCAGGCCGACATAGACATCGGCCTGTACGGCTACAACGGTGCCCTGCTGGGGCTGCTGGTCGGCCTCAAGCTGGCCTGGACGCCGCTGCTGCCCTTGCTGGTCGTCACCCTCGCCGGGCTGTCCAGCCTGATGCTGCGTCCGTGGATGCGGGCCATGCGCGAACGCGCCTGGCTGCCGGCCTACACCCTGCCCTTCGTCCTGCTGGGCTGGGCCCTGCCCTGGCTGGCCGAGGGGCTGGCGCTGGCCCCGGCACCTGCCGCGCCGCAGGCGGCGCTGGCCGCGGGCAGCTGGCCGCTGTTCGCCGAGGCGACCCTGCGCGGCCTGGGCCAGGTGGTGTTCCTCGATCATCCGTTGGCCGGGCTGTGCCTGCTGGCCGGGCTCGCCCTGAGCGACCCACGCGCCGCCGTCTGGGCGCTGTGCGCCGCCGCCCTGCCCGCCGGCCTGGCCCTGCTGGCGCAGCAGCCCGCGCCGGCCGCCCTGGCCGGCCTGCATGGCTACAGCCCGGTGCTGGCCGCCATCGCCATGGCGCAGCTGCACCGCCGGCCCTGGGCGCCGCTGGCCGGGATACTGCTGTGCCTGGCGCTGCAGCCGGGCTTCGCCGCCCTCGGCCTGGTGCCGCTGACCATGCCCTTCATCCTCGCCTGCTGGCTGGTACTGGCCAGCGCCCGCCTGCTGCGCCGCGCCAGCGCCGACTGCACCCCCTTGCCAGGGCACGGCCGCACTCCCTAGGCTTGTACCCCCGCGCCTGGCGCGGCCGTTTCAGGTACAAGGACCCGGCAACATGGACAAGCCCGAGAGCTGGCGCGAGCGCCTCTATCTCATCATCTTTCACACCGACACTCCGGCCGGGCAGCGCTTCGACCGCTGGCTGCTGATAGCCATCCTGGCCAGCCTGGCAGTGGTGATGCTCGACAGCATCGACGAGTACCGGCGCGACTACGGCCTGTGGCTGAGCGGCCTGGAATGGGCCTTCACCGCGCTGTTCGCCCTCGAGTACGGGCTGCGCCTGTACTGCTCGCCCAAACGGCTGCGCTATGCCTTCAGTTTCTTCGGCCTGATCGACCTGCTGGCCATACTGCCGGCCTTTATCGGCCTGTTCTACGGCGATGCCCAATACCTGCTGGTGGTCCGCGCGCTGCGCCTGATCCGGGTGTTCCGCGTGCTCAAGCTGAGCCCCTACATGAAGCAGGCCAACTTCCTGCTCACCGCGCTGCGCGGCAGCCAGCAGAAGATCACCGTGTTCTTCGTCTGCATCGCCACCCTGGTCATGGTGTTCGGCGCGCTGATGTATGTGATCGAGGGGCCGCATAACGGCTTCACCAGCATTCCCAAGAGCATCTACTGGGCCATCGTCACCCTGACCACCGTCGGCTTCGGCGACGTGGTGCCCAAGACCCCGCTGGGCCAGACCGTCGCCTCGCTGGTGATGATCACCGGCTATTCGGTGATCGCCGTGCCCACCGGCATCTTCGGCGCCGAGCTGGCCAACGCCATGCGCGGCGGCGAACGCCAGCGGCATGCCTGCCCGAGCTGCGCCAAGCCCGAGCACGACCCGGCGGCGGCCTTCTGCGACCGCTGCGGCAACCCGCTGTACCCGCGCCAGGTCGCCGGCGATGCTTGAACCGTCACGCTGGCAGACGCTGTGGCGGCAGCTCGGCGGCGAGGCGCCGCCAGGCAGCTTCGACGAACTGCGCAGCGCCTACTCCGGCCCCGAGCGGCACTACCACGGCGTGCGGCATATCGAGGCCTGCCTGGCGCATTTCGACCGCTGGCGGCACCTGGCCGAGCATGCGCCCCTGGTGGAACTGGCGCTATGGACCCACGACCTGGTCTACGACACCCACCGCCAGGACAACGAAGCGGCGAGTGCGCGACGCGCCTGCCAGTGGCTCGGCGAAGCGGGCCTGGACGAGCACCGGACCGCGCTGCAGGAGCTGATCCTCGCCACCTGCCATCAGCAGGAGCCGCAAGGGGCCGACGCGGCGCTGGTGGTGGATATCGACCTGTCGATCCTGGCCAGCGACGCGGTGGTTTACTCGGCCTACGAGGCGGCGATACGCGCCGAATACGCCTGGGTACCGGAGCCGCTGTTCCGCGCCGGGCGCGCCAAGCTGCTGCGCCAACTGCTGGCCATGCCGGCGCTGTATCACCAGGCGCCGCTGGCCGAGCGTTGGGAAGAGCCCGCGCGGCGTAACCTGCAGGCGGCGCTGACGACGCTGGAGAGTCAGTCGGCGTAGGTGCGTCCGAGTCCGGCCGGCACGCCGCTGCGTTCGGTGGGCTGCCAAGGGCCCTGCGGCGAACTGGCCCAGTTCCAGCCACGGTCCCAGCGGTAGTAGACGCGCTCGCGGTAGTACAGCTTGCCGGCGCCCTGGATCACATACACGCCCAGCGCGGGGTCCCAGTAGGCGTTGCCGCCGGGTGGTGGCGCGTAGCGCGGATGGCTCTGCTGGCGCGCGGGCTCGCCGCCCTTGGGCGTGACGCCCGGCTGCAGGGCGCAGCCGCTCAGGGCGAGCAGCAGGGCCAGGGAAAGACATGCCTTGTTCATTGTGCGTGCTCCGGGCTGTCGATCAGCAATTGCTGGGGTTCGCGGGTGCTGCTGGCGATCGGCCGGCCACGGCCGACCCACTCGCCCTGAGTGGCCACGCCGCTGCGCGAGACGCGCGCCACCAGCTGGATCTCGGCGAAGCTGGACAGCTTGAGCTGCTCCATCATCGCGTCCCTGTCGCTCAACTCGACCTGCGCCGGCAGGTCGGCCACGCTCAGGCGCTTGACCGCCAGCGGCATGGGCGGACCCTCGGCGGCGCGGGCGAAGACGAACACCGCATCGCCCGGCTGCACCTTGGCCTTGATCTCGGGCGCCAGATCGACGCTGACGCGGATCACCGCCATGGCCTTGTTCACCAGTTCCTCGGGGACCGCCTCGCCGGCGGCCCGCAGTTGCTCGCGGGCACGCTCGATGCCGAGCTGGATCGCGGCGCGCGACGGATCGTCCGCCGGCATCTGCGCCAGCAGGCGCTGCCAGTAGTCGACCGCGGCGGCGAAGCGCTGGTCCTCGAAGGCGGCGATGCCGAGCAGGCCGAGGCTGGTCACCTCGCCCGGGTCGCCCGCCAGGGCCTCGTCGGTCAGCGCCTGCAGCTGCTCGCTCCAACGCTTGCCGGCGGCGAAGTACAGGGCCTGGGCCAGCTGGCCGAGCAGCTCGGGCTGACGCCCGGCGATGCGCACCACCTGCTCGAAGGCCTTGGCCGCCTCGTCCGGACGGCCCTCGCCCATATGGATGCGGCCGAGGAAGTACCAGGCCTCGGCGGAGTCCGGGTTGTCCTGCACCGCTTGCTGCAGGCGCGCGGTCATCTGGCCGATGCTCGGCCGCTCCTGCATGGCGCTCAGGGTCTGGCTGGCGCCCCAGTGCCAGTACAGGCCGAAGGCCAGGCCCGGCACGGCCAGGGCGATCAGCAGCGGCAGCGCCTTGCCCAGGCGCTGGCCACGGCCGTTGCCGGCGCCCTCGGTGTCGGCCAGCAGTTCGCGCCCGGCCTCGGCCTGGCCGGCGTCGAACTGCTCGGCGGTCAAGGTGCCGGCCTCGCGCTGCGCGCTGAGCTCGGCCAGGCGCTCCTGGTACAGGGCGACGTTGAGGGCGGTGCGGTCTTCCTCGGCCTGGGCGCGTCGGCCGCGCAATACGGGAATCAGCAGAAAAGCCGTGCCGGCCAGCAGCAGCAGGCCGAGGGCGAGCCAGAATTCGGTCATTGGTCTTCCCGGTTGTGTTTCAGCAGAGCGTCCAGGCGCTCACGTTCGGCGGCGCTCAGGGCGACCTGTTCGGGGGCCGCCTCGACCTTGCGCCGGCGCAGCACCAGTACGGCGAGCACCAGGGCGCCCAGGCCCAGCAGGGCGAAGGGCCCGTACCAGAGCAGCCAGGTGCGGCTGTCCAGCGGCGGCTTGTACATCACGAAATCGCCGTAGCGCATGACCAGGAAATCGACGATCTCCTTGTCGCTGCGTCCCTCCTCCAGCATGCGGAAGATCTCGCGGCGCAGGTCGGTGGCGATCGGCGCGTTGGAGTCGGCGATATTCTGGTTCTGGCACTTGGGGCAGCGCAGTTCCTCGGTGAGGCTGCGAAAGCGCTCGCGCTCGACCTCGTCCCTGAACTGGTAGGTGTCGATGGCGGCGCGGGCCATGCCGATCAAACTGAGGCCCAGCAGGCAGGCGAGCAGCAGGCGCTTCACGGCTTGTCCTCCAGCAGTGCCTGGTAACGCGGCGCCAGTTCCTCGCGCCATACGCGCTCGTCGATGGCACCGACGTACTTGTGGCGGATGATGCCCTGGGCATCGATCAGGAAGGTCTCGGGCGCGCCGTACACGCCGAGGTTGATGCCCAGCGAGCCCTGCGGATCGGCGACGTTGACCTGGTAGGGGTCGAGGTAGTCCTTCAGCCACTTGCGCGCGGCCTCGCCGTCGTCCTTGTAGTTGACCCCGTGGATCACCACGCCGGCCTCGGCCAGGCGGTTGAGCATCTGGTGCTCGGCCTTGCAGGTCGGGCACCAGGTGGCCCAGACGTTGACCAGCGCCGGGCCCTTGAGGTCCTTCTCGCTGACCAGGCGCTGCTCGTCCTTCAGGTCCGGCAGGCTGAAGGACGGCAGCGGCTTGTCGATCAGCGCCGAGGGCAGTTCCTGCGGGTTGAGGAACAGGCCGCGGTAGAGGAACGCCGCCATGCCGAGGAACAGCGCCAGCGGCACCAGCAGAATCAGTCTTTTCATGCGGCGGCTTCCTTGAGACCGAGAACGTCGCGCACGCGGGTGCGCACCTTGACCCGGTAGCGCGGGTCGAAGGCCGCCAGCAGACCGCCGAGGCCCATCATCAGGCCGCCGAGCCAGATCCAGCGCACGTAGGGCTTGATATGCACGCGCACGGCCCAGGCGCCGTTCTCCAGCGGCTCGCCGAGGGCGACATAGAGGTCGCGGGTGAAGCCGGCGTCGATGCCGGCCTCGGTCATCGGCATCTGCTGCACGGTGTACAGGCGCTTCTCCGGGTGCAGCACGGCGACTTCCTCGCCGTCCTGCAGCACGCGCACGGTGCCCTTATCCGAAGTGAAGTTGGGCCCCTCGAAGTGCGTGGCGCCCTCGAAGACGAACAGATAACCACCCAGCTCCAGCGACTCGCCCGGCGCCAGGCGCAGGTCGCGCTCGGCGCTGCCCTGACTGACCAGCACCACGCCGATGGCGCAGGTGGCGATGCCCAGGTGCGCCAGCTGCATGCCCCAGTAGCTGGAAGACAGGCCGCGTATGCCCTGCAGCAGGCCCCTGTGGCGGCACTTGTCGAGCAGGTCGCGCACGCCCGCCAGCAGCACCCAGAAGGCCAGCAGGAATACCGCCAGCACGCTCCAGTGGAAGTCGCCGAATACCCAGCTGGCGAGGAAGCCCAGTACCACCGCGCCGATCAGCACCGGGGTGAGCATGCCGCGCAGCCACTTGACCGGGGTGTCCTTCCAGCGCACCAGCACGCCGACCGCCAGCACCAGCATCAGCAGCGCCATCAGCGGCACGAACAGGGCATTGAAGTAAGGCGGGCCGACCGACAGCTTGGCGCCGGAGAGGGCGTCCAGCACCAGCGGGTAGAGGGTGCCGAGCAGGATCATCGAGGCCGCCACCACCAGCACCAGGTTGTTGACCAGCAGCAGGGTCTCGCGCGACCACAGGGCGAAGCCGACCTGGCTCTTGACCACCGGCGCGCGCAGGGCGAACAGCGCCAGCGAGCCGCCGACCACGATCAGCAGGAACACCAGGATGAACACGCCGCGTTCCGGGTCGTTGGCGAAGGCATGCACCGAGGTGAGTACGCCGGAGCGCACGAGGAAGGTGCCGAGCAGGCTGAGGGAAAAGGCGGCGATGGCCAGCAGCACGGTCCAGCTTTTGAACACGCCGCGTTTCTCGGTCACCGCCAGCGAGTGGATCAGCGCGGTGCCGACCAGCCAGGGCATGAAGGAGGCATTCTCCACCGGGTCCCAGAACCACCAGCCGCCCCAGCCCAGTTCGTAGTAGGCCCACCAGGAGCCGAGGGCGATGCCGGTGCCGAGAAAAGACCAGGCGACTATGGTCCAGGGCCGCGACCAGCGCGCCCAGGCGGCGTCCAGCTTGCCGCCGAGCAGCGCGGCGATGGCGAAGGCGAAAGCCACGGAGAAGCCGACGTAGCCCATGTACAGCATCGGCGGATGGACGATCAGGCCGAAGTCCTGCAACAGCGGGTTGAGGTCGCGACCGTCCACCGGGCTGTTCGGCAGCAGGCGCTCGAAGGGGTTGCTGGTGACGATCAGAAACAGCAGGAAGCCGACGCTGATCATGCCCATCACCGCCAGCACGCGGGCCAGCATCACCTCCGGCAGCTGGCGCGAGAAGATCGCTACGGCGAAGGTCCAGCCACCGAGGATCAAGGCCCACAGCAGCAGCGAGCCCTCGTGGGCGCCCCACACGGCGCTGAACTTGTAGTACCAGGGCAGCGCGCTGTTGGAGTTGCTGGCCACGTAGGCCACGGAGAAGTCGTCGACCATGAAGGCCCAGGTCAGACAGGCGAAGGCGAACGCCAGCATGGCGAACTGGCCCCAGGCCGCGGGCACGGCCAGGCCCATCCACAGGCGGTCGCCGCGCCAGGCGCCGATCAGCGGCAGGGTCGCCTGGACCACCGCCAGGCACAGGGCGAGGATCAGGGCCAGATGGCCCAGTTCGGGGATCATCAGCGCGGCGCTCATGGCTTGGCCTCGTCGCCGCTGGGCAGCTTGCCGCTCTCCTTGAGCGCCTTGGTCACTTCCGGCGGCATGTAGTTCTCGTCGTGCTTGGCCAGCACCTCGTCGGCGATCAGCACGCCGTCGGCGCCCAGCTTGCCGAGGGCGACTATGCCCTGCTCCTCGCGGAACAGGTCCGGCAGGATGCCGCGGTAGCGGATGGTCACGCTCTCGGCGAAGTCGGTGACCATGAACTCGACGTCCAGCGAGTCGGCGGAGCGCTTCACCGAGCCCTTGGCCACCATGCCGCCGGCGCGGATGCGGGTGTCCTGGGGCGCTTCGCCTTTGGCGATCTGGGTCGGGGTGTAGAACAGGTTGATGTTCTCCTGCAGCGCCGACAGGGCCAGGGCCACGGCGGCGGAGACACCGACCAGGATGGCCAGAACGATATACAGGCGTTTCTTGCGGACCGCATTCACTGTTGCTTCTCCCGGCGCAGACGGCGCGCCTCGTCTTGCAGGTAACGCCGGCGCGCCAGGATCGGCAGCACGACGTTGAGGGCCAACACCGTCAGGCCGATGCCATAGGCCGACCACACGTAGACGCCATGGCTGCCCATGGCGAGGAAATCGCCGAAGGACGCAAAGCTCATGCCCTGCCCTCCACCAGTCGCGTCACTTCGGCGCGTACCCAACTGCTGCGCGCCTCGCGCCTGAGCACCTCGGTACGCATGCGGTAGAGCAGCACGGCGCCGAGGAAGCAGTAGAAGCCCAGTACGCAGAGCAGCAGCGGCAGCCACATTTCCATGCTCATGCTGGCCTTGCCGGTGACCTTGAAGGTGGCCGGCTGGTGCAGGGTGTTCCACCACTCCACCGACTTCTGGATGATCGGAATGTTCACCGCGCCGACCAGCGCCAGCACGGCGCAGGCCTTGGCCGCGCTGTCGCGGTTGCCGATGGCGTTGCCTAGGGCGATGACGCCGAAGTAGAGGAACAGCAGGATCAGCATCGAGGTCAGGCGCGCGTCCCACACCCAGTAGGTGCCCCAGGTCGGCTTGCCCCAGATGGCGCCGGTGGCCAGCGCCAGGAAGCACAGCCAGGCGCCGATGGGTGCGGCCTGCTGCAGGGCGACGTCGGCCAGCTTCATCTTCCACACCAGCCCGACCAGGCCGGCCACCGCCATCAGCAGGTAGCAGGACTGAGCGAGGAAGGCCGCCGGCACATGGATGTAGATGATCCGGTAGCTATTGCCCTGATACTTCTCCGGCGGCGCGAAGGCCAGCCCCCAGACGATGCCGACGGCGAGCAGCACGGCGGCCGCGGCGACCAGCCAGGGCAGCCAGCGGCCGCTGCGCTCGTAGAACCACTTGGGCGAACCCCATTGGTGAAACCAGGTCCAGTTCATCGCTCAACTCATCACTCACGTAGCCCGGAGACACTCCGGGGTGCGGCGGTCACCGCTCGTTCTTATTCGCCGACGCTGATCTTCAGTCCGGCGCCAATGGCAAAGGGTGTCAGGGTGACCGCCAGGGCGGTCAGGCTGGCCAGCCACAGCAGGTGGCCGGTCGCCGGCAGTCCTTGCAGGGCCGCCTGTAGCGCCCCGCTGCCGAGAATCAGCACCGGGATATACAGCGGCAGAATCAGCAGCGCCAGCAACAGGCCGCCGCGTTTGAGGCCGACGGTCAGCGCCGCGCCGACCGCGCCGAGCAGGCTCAGGATCGGCGTGCCCAGCAGCAGCGAGCCGAGCAGTACCGGCAGGCAGCGGCCCGGCAGGCCGAGCATCAGCGCCAGCAGCGGCGCCAGCAGCACCAGGGCCAGGCCGGAGAACAGCCAGTGTGCCAGCACCTTGGCCAGCACCAGAAGGGGCAGCGGGTGCGACGAAAGGACCCACTGTTCCAGCGAGCCGTCCTCGAAATCGCTGCGGAACAGCCCGTCCAGCGAGAGCAGCACGGCGAGCAGCGCCGCCACCCAGATCAGGCCGGGCGACAGGGTCTGCAGCAGCTTGGTCTCGGGGCCGACCGCCAGCGGAAACAGGGCGATGACGATGGCGAAGAACACCAGCGGGTTGGCCAGCTCCGCCGGGCGGCGGAACAGCAGGCGCGACTCGCGGGCCAACAGCAGGAGGAAGACGCTGTTCATGCGGCGCGCTGCCCCAGGTCGAGCACGCGGTATCCCGAGGGCGTCTGCTGCAGGCTGTGGTGAGTGGTCAGCACCACCAGGCCGCCGCGCTCGCAGTGCGCCGCCAGGTGCGCCTCCAGCTGGGCCACGCCCTGCTTGTCGAGGGCGGTGAAGGGCTCGTCGAGAATCCACAGCGGCGGCGCGTCGAGATACAGCCGGGCCAGCGCCACGCGGCGCTGCTGGCCGGCGGACAGGGTGTGGCAGGGCACATCCTCGAAGCCGCGCAGTCCCACCGCCTCCAGCGCCCCCCAGATCGCCTCGCGCTCGGCCGGTTGATGCAGGGCGCAGAGCCAGGCCAGGTTCTCCTCGGCGGTGAGCAGGCCCTTGATGCCGGCGGCATGGCCGATCCACAGCAGGCTGCGGCCCAGTTCGCCATGCTGCCTGGCCAACGGCTTGCCGCCCAGCAGCACTTCGCCGGCGGTCGGCTGCATCAGCCCGGCGAGCAGGCGCAGCAGGCTGGTCTTGCCACTGCCGTTGGGCCCGGCCACCTGCAGCAGGGTGCCGCCGCCGAGGTCCAGGTCGAGTCCCTCGAACAACAGACGCCAGTCCCGCTCACAGGCGAGGGCAACGGCTTGGAGTCGTGGGCTGGTCACTGCATGGCATCCCGGAGGGGTTCAAGTCGGAGGGGGGCCGGCCGCTATACTGAGAATCCGTTTAGGATCCTGTGCAGAGCAAGTTGACCATAGAGCCAGCCCGAACGGGGCGGCATTATACATGCCGGGCTTCGGCCTCCGAAGCCGGCTTTTTGACAGGGTGTAACCCGGCCATGGCAGAAATAGGCAGTTCTCGCCCGCTTCCCGCAGCATCGACGATCATACGCCCGGCCCAGCTCGGCGCCGCCGAACTGGCGGTGAAGCTGCTGCAACCGCTGGAGGGCCTGCTGGCGGCCGGCGAAACCGCCAAGGCGGAGGTGCTGGCGGCCAAGGAGACCGCGCAGAGCTTCCAGCTGCTGCTCAAGCTGACCCTGAACAGCGGCAAGCAGACCACGCTCGAGGCCAGCAGCCCGCGCCCGTTGGCCCAGGGCACCACGCTGGCCGTCACCGCCCTCTCCGAGACCCGTCTGGCCCTGGCCCTGCAGGGCGGCGATACGCGCCTGCTGACCAGCCTGGACCTGGACCAGCTGCCGGTCGGCACCCTGCTGCAGGGCAAGGTCGAGGCGCGCGAACAGATCGCCCAGCTCAAGGCCCAGCAGACCCTGTTCCGGGCGGTGGTCAATCTGCTCAACACGCCGCTGGCCGGCAGCAAGCTCAGCATCGAGACCCCCCTGCCCCTGCCCATCGGCAGCCTGCTCACCGCCCAGGTTCAGGGCAGCCAGAGCCTCACTTTCCTGCCGCTGAGCGGGCGCCTTGACCAGCTGGTGCTGGGCCAGCAACTGGCCACCCAGCAGGCGCGCCAGGGCTCCCTGGAGGGGCTGTTCAAGGGCTTGCAGAGCATCGCCGGCCAGGCCGATCTGCCCGACGGGCTGCGCAGCAGCATCGACAAGCTGCTCGGCCTGCTGCCGGACGCCAAGCAGCTGAGCAGCCCCGAGGGTCTGGCCAAGGCCCTGCAGCAGAGCGGTGTCTTTCTCGAGGCCAAGCTGCTCGGCGGTCAGCCCCAGCAGTTGCCGCAGGATCTCAAGGCCAACCTGTTGCGCCTGGTCGCCCAACTGCTGCCCAACCTGCCGGGAGCCGCGCCGCTGCCCGCCGCCAGCGCCGGCAGTGCCCTGGCCCAGGCCCTGCCCGCCTTCGTCCGCAACGCCCTGGGCGCGCTCGGCCAGAGCGGCCTGCGTCAACAGGCCATGAGCTTCCCCTTGCCCGCGCGCCTGCTGCAGTCCATGGACCAGGAGGCCGACCTGGAAATCCTGCTCAAGCTGGCCGCGGCCGCGGTGTCGCGCCTGCAGACCCATCAGCTGTCCAGCCTGGCGCAGACCCAAGTGACGGCGGAAGGCAACCTGCTGACCACCTGGCAGCTGGAGCTGCCGATGCGCAACCAGCAGGAGGTGCTGCCGTTGCAGGTCAAGCTGCAGCACGAGGAGCAGAACGCCGGCAAGTCCGAGCAGAAGGAGAGCCTGTGGCGCATCGAGCTGGCCTTCGACCTCGACCCGCTGGGCCCGCTGCAGGTGCAGGCACAGCTGCTGCGCGGCAGCCTGTCCAGCCAGCTGTGGGCCGAACGCGCCGACACCGTGCAACTGATCGACCAGGAACTGGACAACCTGCGTCAGCGCCTGCTCGGCGCCGGCCTCGAAGTGGGCGAACTGAGCTGTCGCCAGGGGCTGCCGCCACGCGGCCCGCGCACGCAGCTGGAACAGCGCTGGGTGGACGAAACCGCATGAAGAAGCCCCCACGCCAGGCCATCGCCCTCGCCTACGACGGCAACAACGCCCCCAACCTGACCGCCAAGGGCGATGACGAACTGGCCGAGGCCATACTGGCCATCGCCCGCGAGTACGAGGTGCCGATCTACGAGAACGCCGAACTGGTGCGCCTGCTGGCACGCCTGGAACTGGGCGATGCCATCCCCGAGCCGCTGTATCGCACCATCGCCGAGATCATCGCCTTCGCCTGGTACCTCAAGGACAAGCGCCCGAAGGGCTTCGTCGAGGAGCCGGCGGAGCGCGACATCACTCCACAGCGGGACTCGCCTGCCCGGCCGCCGTTGGCTGCGCCCCGAGAATGATGGCGAACAGCTCGCCCTCCGCCCCCTTGCCCTGCGGGAAGTCCAGGAGCTGCCAGGCGAAGTAGCCGGAACGGAAGTAGTAGACCTGCTGGAAGCCCCAGCTGACGGCGCGCCGCGCGGCCTCTGCGCCATGCGGACAGACCTCGCTGTCGCAGTACAGCACCATCGGCATGCCGCGCGGCCAGTTCGACCCCGCCAGATCGCCGAAGCGGCTGTCCAACTCCAGATGCAGGGCACCGTGCACATGGCCCCAGCTCCATTCGCGATCCGGACGCACATCGATGAACAGCACACCGAACTCGTAGAGCTGGCGCGCCTGCACGGCATTGACCGTGGTCGCGCCCTCGACCCGCAACGGCGCCTCGGCGGCTTCCAGTTGAGGCAAGACCAAGCACAACAGCAACAACAGTGCAAAACGCATGGTGGACCTCCTCGGGAAGTCAGCCCATGGGTTCAGCATAAGGCAGGCGGTGGGGCGCGCTTGGAACCATTGGTAGCGCGCAGGCGGGGGGTCAGAACCTAAGGAATTAAGCAGCCGCTCAGGAACGCTGCTGTTTCGCCTGGTGCAGGCGGCTGACCAGCTCGGCCTCGGCCTGGGTCAGACCGCAGGAGTGAGTCAGGTCGTCGACGCTGGCGCCCATGCCCACCAGGCGCGCGGCCTGGGTGAAGGACAGGCTGGAGGGGTCGCGCTGCTCCATCTGGCTGACCTTGTCGGGCAGTGGCGCGACCACCCGGCGCAGCTCGTGCAACTCCTCGCCCATGCGAATGCTGCCGGTGAGGTAGGCATCCAGACGCTTGGCCAGGTCCTTCAGACGCTGATCGCGGAAGGCGTCGCGCTCCTTCTGCAACTCGGCCTGCTGGCGCAGCTTCAGCGCCAGCTGATAGCAGACGCCGGCGAGCAGCAGACAGAACAGGGCGAGCACGGCCACCGCGATCTCCAGCATGGATCAGATGCTCTCCAGATCGGACCACTCTTCCTCGGTCATCATCTTGTCCAGCTCGACCAGGATAAGCAGCTCGCCGTTCTTGTTGCACACGCCCTGGATGAACTTGGCCGACTCCTCGTTGCCCACGTTCGGCGCGGTCTCCACCTCGGACTGGCGCAGATAGACCACTTCGGCGACGCTGTCGACCAGGATGCCGACCACCTGCTTGTCCGCCTCGATGATGACGATGCGGGTGTTGTCGGTGACCGGCGCCGGCGACAGGCCGAAGCGCTGGCGGGTATCGATCACGGTGACCACGTTGCCACGCAGGTTGATGATGCCCAGCACATAACCCGGCGCGCCCGGAACCGGGGCGATCTCGGTGTAGCGCAGGACTTCCTGCACCTGCATCACGTTGATGCCGTAGGTCTCGTTATCCAGACGAAAGGTCACCCACTGCAGAATAGGATCCTCGGAACCTTGCGCTGACGATTTCTTCATGTCCCTAGCCTCGGTCTAGTGCCGCCTGGGCGGCGTTCGCGGGTGAGCCCGCTTGTCGTTAACTATAGAGCCCTCGCCGCCTCAGTGCGGGCGAACTGCTCCGTTGCGCGTGGCGCCGCTGGCGATCAGCTCGGCCAGGGCCGAGACATCGAGCAGCGCGCACATGTGTTCGATCACCGTGCCGGCCAGCCAGGGCCGCTGCGAGCGCTGGCTGCGCCACTTGATCTCGCTGGGCTGCAGGCGGATCGAGCGGCTGACCTGATGCACGGCCAGCCCCCACTCGTAACCCTGCACGGAGATCACGTACTGCAGGCCTTCGCGGAAGTCGTCGCGGTAGCGCTCGGGCATCACCCAGCGCGCGGTGTCCAGCACCTTCAGGTTGCCGGCCTGGCAGGGCAGCAAGCCGAGAAACCAGTCCGGCTGGCCGAACAGCGGCGTCAGCTCGGCGTCGGCCAGCGGGTAGATCGAGCCCAGGCACACCAGCGGCACCGCCAGGGTCAGCCCGGCCACGTCGAACAGCAGGCACTCGAAGGACTCCTCGGCCCACTCCGGACGCGCTTCCGGGCTCGGCGCGGCGTCTGGCGCCCGCGGCGGCTCGGCCTGTACGACGAGCTCGGGCTCGGCCGGCACCTCGACCTCCGGCAGCACTTCCGGCAGGCGCAATTCGATGGTCGGCAGCACCTGCGGCTTGGCTTCGGCCAGGGCCAGCGGCCTGGCCAGCACCGGCTTGGGCTCCTCCCGGCGGGCGTCGCGCACCTGTTCCTCGAGCACCGCGGCCTCGAACTCGTCGAGTCCGACAGTCTCTTCCAGTTCGGCAGCCGCCTCCTGCAACAGGGCATCCAGGTAGGACTGCAGGGCCTGTTGCGAGCGGGTGACGGGGGCGGTTCGACTCATAGGGTGTTCCATAGGAAGTGCCTGTACAGCCTATCGGCAGGCCTTGGCGATGACTTGAACCTGTTCATGCAGCATAGCCTCCCCCTCAGGCTACCTGAGCGGCCGGCTGCACGGCCAGCAGATGCTTGAGCAAGGCGCGATAGGCGATTACCCCACGGCTGTTGCCATCGAATTGCGAAGGGGTCTGCCCCGCGCGGCTGGCATCGCGCAGACGGGTATCCACCGGGATGTAGGCCTGCCACAGGTGCTCCGGATAGGAGTTGCGCAGCACCCGCAGGGTATTGAGCGAGGCCTGAGTACGCCGGTCGAACAGGGTCGGCACTATGGTGTAGGGCAAGGCCTGCTTGCGGGAGCGGTTGACCATGTTCAGGGTGCTGACCATGCGCTCCAGGCCCTTCACCGCGAGGAACTCGGTCTGTACCGGGATCACCAGTTGCTGGCTGGCGGCCAGGGCATTGACCATCAGCACGCCGAGCAGCGGCGGGCTGTCGATGATGGCGTGGTCGAATTCGTCCCACAGCTGCGCCAGACTTTTGGCGATGACCAGGCCGAGACCGCTCTGCCCCGGCGACTGCCGCTCCAGGGTGGCCAGCGCGGTGCTGGACGGCAGCAGGGAGATACGCTCGTGGCTGGTCGGCAGCAGCAGGCTGGTCGGCAGCCCGCGCGGCACGTTGCCCTGGTGCAGGAACAGGTCGTAGTTGCTGTGTTCCAGGCTGTCCGGATCGTGGCCGAAATAACTGCTCATCGATCCATGCGGGTCGAGGTCGACCACCACCACGCGCTTGCCGGCATCGGCCAGCAAGCCGGCCAAGGCGATGGAACTGGTGGTCTTGCCGACCCCGCCCTTTTGATTGGCTACTGCCCAGACTTTCATCGTCATCGTCCTCCCGGTGCGGTCACGGCCTTACCGAGAACTGAGTGGCGCCTCATGGCGCAGGCGTCGAATTATTGGCGCCGTCTGTGGCCGGCGCCGCTGTCGATGCGGCTGGTGCAGGTTGCGTGCCAGCCCGCCGCAGGGTCTCATCGGCCTGCGCATTGGCGCTGCCCACACCGCTGATACTGCGCCGAACATCCAGATTGCGCGAGATCACCAGCACCACGCGGCGATTGCGCGAGCGTCCCTCGGCCGTGGCATTGTCCGCCACCGGCTGGAACTCGCCATAGCCCACCGCCGCCATGCGCCCGGGGCTGACCCCATCCATGGCCAGCATCCGCACTATGCTGGCGGCCCGCGCCGCGGACAGCTCCCAGTTGCTGGGGAACTGGGCGGTGTTGATCGGCAGGTTGTCGGTGAAGCCTTCGACGTGAATCGGATTCTCGTAGGGGGCGAGAATCTTCGCCACCTTCTCGACCAGGGTGAAGGCCATCTCGTTGGGCACCGCGTCGCCGCTGGGAAACAGCAGGCTGGAGTTCAGCTCGATCTCCACCCACAGCTCGTTGCCGCGCACGGTCAGCTGCTCGGCGGCGATCAGGTCGCCGAAGGCGTCACGCATGCTGCTGGCGATCTGCTGCAGCGGATCGCTGGGCTCGGCGCTGGAGTTGTTATCGGGGTTGTCCTCGATCATCGAGCGGTCGGGCTCGGTGGTACGCGGCTTCTCCTCGCCGATGGGAATCGGCTTGATCGCCCGCTCCGGCTCGCTAAACACGCCGACCAGGCTCTGCGAGAGCACCTTGTACTTGCCCTCGTTGACCGAGGAGATGGAGTACATCACCACGAAGAAGGCGAACAGCAGGGTGATGAAGTCCGCGTAGGACACCAGCCAGCGTTCATGATTCTCATGCTCTTCGTGATTGCGCCGACGAGCCATGGCATCAATCCATGAAGCCCTGCAGCTTCAGCTCGATGGAACGCGGATTCTCGCCCTCGGCGATGGACAGGATGCCTTCCAGGAGCATCTCGCGATAGCGCGACTGGCGCGCGGCGATGGCCTTGAGCTTGTTGCCGATGGGCAACAGCAACAGGTTGGCGAAAGCCACGCCGTAGATGGTGGCGACGAAGGCCACGGCGATGCCGCTGCCCAACTTGCTGGGGTCGGCCAGATTGCCCATCACGTGGATCAGCCCCATCACCGCGCCGATGATGCCGATGGTCGGCGCGTAGCCGCCCATGCTCTCGTAGACCTTGGCCGCCTGGATATCGCGCGCCTCCTGGGTGTAGAGGTCGACCTCGAGGATGCTGCGAATGGCCTCCGGCTCGGCGCCGTCCACCAGCAGTTGCAAGCCCTTGCGCGCATAGGGGTCGGACTCGGTGTCGGCCACCGGTTCCAGGCCCAGCAGGCCTTCCTTGCGCGCGGTCATGCTCCAGCCGACCACGTGGGTGATGCCACTGGCCAGGTCGATGCGTGGGGGGAAGAGGATCCAGCGCAGTATCGCCAGGGCCCGCTTGAACACGGTCACCGGCGCCTGGATGAAGGCCGCCCCCAGGGTGCCGCCGATCACGATCAGCGCCGCCGGACCATTGATCAGCGCGCCGGCGTGCCCTCCCTCCAGGTAGTTGCCGCCGATGATGGCGACGAAGGCCAGGATCACGCCAGCGAGGCTGAGTACATCCATCAGACGCAGGCCTCGGCCAGGTGCCGACCGATCTCGTCGAGCCCATATACGGCATCGGCCAGATTGGCCTTCACCACGGCCATCGGCATGCCATAGATCACGCAACTGGCCTCGTCCTGGGCCCACACCTGGCTGCCGCCCTGCTTGAGCAGGCGCGCGCCCTCGCGGCCGTCGGCGCCCATGCCGGTGAGCACCACAGCCAGCACCTTGTCGCCGTACGACTTGGCCGCCGAGCCGAAGGTGATGTCGACGCAGGGCTTGTAGTTCAGGCGCTCGTCGCCGGGCAGTATCTTCACCGCGCCGCGCCCGTCGACCATCATCTGCTTGCCGCCGGGCGCCAGCAGGGCCAGGCCGGGGCGCAGCAGATCACCGTCCTCGGCCTCCTTGACGGTAATCCGGCACAGCTTGTCCAGGCGCTCGGCGAAGGCCTTGGTGAAGGCCGCCGGCATATGCTGGATCAGCACTATGGGTGCAGGAAAATTGGCCGGCAGCTGGGTCAACACCCGCTGCAACGCCACCGGCCCACCGGTGGAGGTGCCGATGGCCACCAACCGGTAGGCCTTACGCTTTGGGGCGCCACCACTGGCGGCGGGCGCCGGGCTCGGACGAGCGACCGGCGCCGGAGCGGCGCTGCGCGCTGGCGTCGAGCTGGCGGCCGGTGCGCTGGACGCCGCCGGGCTGGGCGCCGCCGGACTGAAGGTGCTGTAGCGCCTGTTGCTGCGGGCGATGGTGTGGACCTTCTCGCACAGCAGCGCCTTGACCTTCTCGGGGTTGCGCGAGATGTCCTCGAAGTTCTTCGGCAGGTAATCCACCGCGCCGGCGTCCAGCGCGTCCAGGGTGACGCGGGCGCCCTCGTGGGTCAGCGAGGAGAACATCAGCACCGGGGTCGGACAGCGCTGCATGATGTTCCGCACCGCCGTGATGCCGTCCATCATCGGCATCTCGTAGTCCATGGTGATCACGTCCGGCTTCAGCGCCAGGGCCTGATCGATGGCCTCACGGCCGTTGGTGGCGGTTCCCACCACTTTGATCTCGGGATCGGAAGAGAGGATTTCCGAGACCCGGCGGCGGAAGAAGCCGGAATCATCCACCACCAGGACCTTGACTGCCATAAACACTCCAGAGCGACCGGACATGCCGGCCGCGATCAATCAGCCACGACGCGCATAACGCTTGAGCATGCTCGGCACATCGAGAATAAGAGCGATGCGCCCATCGCCGGTAATGGTAGCGCCGGACATGCCGGGCGTACCCTGCAACATCTTGCCGAGTGGCTTGATCACCACCTCCTCCTGCCCTACCAGCTGGTCGACCACGAAGCCGATGCGCTGGCTGCCGACCGTGAGGATCACCACATGGCCCTCGCGCTGGTCCTCCTGGAAGGCCTGCGGCACCAGCCAGCGCTTGAGGTAGAACAGCGGCAGGGCCTTGTCGCGCACTATCACCACCTCCTGGCCGTCGACCACATTGGTGCGCGACAGGTCGAGGTGGAAGATTTCGTTGACGTTGACCAGCGGGAAGGCGAAGGCCTGGTTGCCCAGCATCACCATCAGGGTCGGCATGATCGCCAGGGTCAGCGGCACCTTGATGACGATGCGCGAACCCTGGCCCTTCTGCGAGAACACGTTGACCGTGCCGTTGAGCTGGGAAATCTTGGTCTTCACCACATCCATGCCGACGCCGCGGCCGGACACATCGGAAATCTCGGTCTTGGTCGAGAAGCCCGGGGCGAAGATCAGGTTGTAGCACTCCAGTTCGCTCAGACGCTCGGCCGCATCCTTGTCCAGCAGGCCTTTCTCCACCGCCTTGGCGCGCAGCACGTCGGCATCCATGCCCTTGCCGTCGTCGGTGATCATCAGCAGGATGTGATCGCCCTCCTGCTCGGCGGACAGCACCACTCGACCGGTGCGCGGCTTGCCGGAGGCCTCGCGATCCTCCGGGGTCTCCACACCATGGTCGACGGCGTTGCGCACCAGATGCACCAGCGGATCGGCCAGGGCCTCGACCAGGTTCTTGTCGAGATCGGTCTCTTCGCCGACCAGCTCCAGGTTGATTTCCTTCTTCAGGTTGCGCGCCAGGTCGCGCACCAGACGCGGGAAGCGGCCGAAGACCTTCTTGATCGGCTGCATGCGGGTCTTCATCACCGCGGTCTGCAGGTCGGCGGTGACCACGTCGAGGTTGGACACGGCCTTGGCCATGGCCTCGTCTTCGCTGTTCAGCCCCAGGCGCACCAGGCGGTTACGCACCAGTACCAGCTCGCCGACCATGTTCATGATCTCGTCCAGGCGCGCGGTGTCGACCCGCACCGTGGTTTCCACTTCGCTGGCGCCACCGCCTGCGGCAGCCGGCGCGGCGGCCGCTGCAGGCGCCTTCGCCGGCTCCGGCTTGGCGACCGGCTTGGCCGGCTCGGCCTTCTTCGCCTCGGGCTTCTTGGCCGGCGCGGCGGCCGCAGGCTTGGGTGCGGCCGCAGGTTTGGCGACAGGGGCCGGCTCTTCGGCCGGGCCAGTGAACTTGCCCTTGCCGTGCAACTGGTCCAGCAGCGCCTCGAACTCGTCGTCGGTGATCTCGTCACCACCGCCCGCCGCAGCGGCGGGTGCGGCCACAGGTTTGGCGACAGGGGCCGGCTCTTCGGCCGGGCCAGTGAACTTGCCCTTGCCGTGCAACTGGTCCAGCAGCGCCTCGAACTCGTCGTCGGTGATCTCGTCGCCACCGCCCGCCGCAGCGGCGGGTGCGGCCGCAGGCTTGGCCGCCGGCGCCGGCTCCTCGGCCGGGCCGCTGAACTTGCCCTTGCCGTGCAGCTGATCCAGCAGCGCCTCGAACTCGTCGTCGGTGATATCGTCGCCGCCACCCGCGGGGGCTGGCGCCTCGGCCGCGGGCTGCTCGCCTATGGCATTCAGCAACTGCTCGAACTCGCTGTCGGTGATATCGCCGGAGGCCGGGTCTTCGGGTTCCGGCTCAGGCTCGGGCTCTGGCTCGGCCGCGACAACGGCAGCCGCTTCATCGGCACTCTCCGGCTCGGCCAGACGCGACAGCGCGGCCAGCAGCGCGGGCGAGGCCGGCGTCGGCTCGGTACGCTCGCGCACCTGGCCGAACATCTCGTTGACCGCGTCCAGGGCCTGCAACACCACGTCCATCAGCTCGGGAGTGACGTGCCGCTCGCCCTTGCGCAGGATGTCGAAGACGTTTTCCGCGATATGGCAGCACTCCACCAGCTCGTTGAGCTGGAGGAAACCCGCGCCGCCCTTGACGGTATGGAAGCCGCGGAAGATGGCGTTGAGCAGGTCCATGTCTTCCGGCCGGCTTTCCAGCTCGACCAGTTGCTCGGACAGCTGTTCGAGAATTTCGCCGGCCTCTACCAGGAAGTCCTGGAGGATTTCTTCATCGGCGTCGAAGCTCATCGGTGCGCTCCAGAGGCTCTGTTAGAGCCCTAAAATCCAAGGCTGGACAGCAGATCGTCGACATCGTCCTGACTGGCAGCGACGTCTTCACGCTTATCGGCATGTATCTGCGGACCTTCACCTTTGGAAGGCTCTTTTTGTTGTAGCTGCTCGGCGCGAAGCGCCTCCATGTCGTGCTCGATACCGGCGAAGCGGTCGACATGACTGGCCATCAGCATCAGCTTGAGCAGATCGCGCTCGACCTCGGTGACCAACTGGGTCACGCGCTTGATCACCTGTCCGGTCAGATCCTGGAAGTCCTGCGCCAGCAGGATGTCGTTCAAGTGGCCGGAGAGCTTCTGACTGTCGCGCTCGCTGCGGGCGAGGAACAGTTCGATGCGCTTGGCCAGATCGCGAAAGGCGTCGGCGTCCATCTCGCGACGCATGAACCTGCCCCAATCGCTGGCCAGGCTCTTGGCCTCGTCGCCCAGGTCGTTGACCAGCGGCGCGCTCTGCTCGACCAGGTCCATAGTGCGATTGGCCGCCTTCTCGGTCATCTGCACCACGTAGGACAGCCGCTCGGTGGCGTCGGTGATCTGCGAGATCTCCTGCGCATGCGGATTGCGCGGGTCGATCTGGAAATTGACTATCGCGTTGTGCAGCTCGCGGGTGAGCTTGCCGATCTCCTGATACAAACCATTATCACGAGCCTTGTTCAGCTCATGTATCAGGCCCACGGCTTCGCCGAAACGCCCCTTCTCCAGACTCTCGACCAACTGGGTGGCGTGCTGTTTCAGGGTCGACTCGAGTTCGCCCAGGTGTGAATCGTCGTGTGCCATAGCGCCCTCGCGGCGTACATCAGCCGTTAACCCGTTCGAAGATCTTCTCGATCTTCTCCTTCAGCACCTGGGCCGTGAACGGCTTGACCACATAGCCGTTCACCCCGGCCTGGGCCGCTTCGATGATCTGCTCGCGCTTGGCCTCGGCGGTGACCATCAGCACCGGCAGAGTCTTCAGGCGCTCGTCCGCGCGTACCGCGCGCAGCAGATCGATGCCGGTCATGCCGGGCATGTTCCAGTCGGTCACCAGAAAGTCGAAGCTGCCGCTCTGCAACATGGGCAGCGCGGTGTTGCCGTCGTCGGCCTCTGCGGTGTTGGTGAACCCCAGATCGCGCAGGAGGTTCTTGATGATCCGTCGCATCGTCGAGAAATCGTCAACGATGAGGATTTTCATGTTCTTGTCCAAGTCGACCTCCGTACAGTCCTAAACGCCGCCGGTGGCCCGGCGGCGCCGCAAATCATGAAACCGGCTCCGCGTCAGCTGGCCCGCCACTCGCTCAACCGTGCCCGCAAACGTGCGGCGCACTGACTGTGCAACTGGCTGACCCGGGACTCGCTGACCCCCAGAACCTCGCCGATTTCCTTCAGATTCAGTTCTTCATCGTAGTAAAGCGACAGCACCAGCCGTTCACGCTCCGGCAGATTGGCGATGGCCTCGGCCAGCGCCGACTGGAAGCGTTCGTCCACCAGCCCGTGCAGAGGGCCGGAATGGCTGCTGCTGTCCTCCTGCAGACCGCCATGCTCGCCGTCCTGCATCAGGTCGTCGAAGCTGAACAGGCGGCTGCCCAAAGTGTCGCCAAGAATGCCGTAGTAATCCTCGAGACTCAATTGGAGTTCGGCCGCAACCTCTTGATCTTTAGCATCTCTTCCGGTGCGCGCCTCGATAACGCGGATGGCGTCGCTGACCATCCGGGTGTTGCGATGCACCGAACGCGGCGCCCAATCGCCCTTGCGCACTTCGTCGAGCATGGCGCCACGGATGCGGATACCGGCATAGGTCTCGAAACTGGCGCCCTTGCTGCCATCGTATTTCTTGGCCGCCTCCAGCAGGCCGATCATGCCGGCCTGCATCAGATCGTCGACTTGCACGCTGGCGGGCAGACGGGCCAGCAGGTGATAGGCGATGCGCTTGACCAGCGGCGCATAACGCTCGATCAGCTGATGCTGGGAATCCTGCGCCTGCGCCTTGTTGTACATGCGAAGTCCACTGGCTGCTGTCATACGGCCGACCCCGCGACCGGCTGCTGCACCAGGCGCTCGACGAAGAACTCCAGATGGCCGCGCGGGTTGGCCGGAAGCGGCCAGCTGTCGACTTTCTGGGCGATCGCCTTGAACGCCAGTGCGCATTTCGAGCGCGGGAAGGCTTCGTACACCGCGCGTTGTTTCTGCACGGCCTTGCGGACGGACTCGTCGTAGGGAACTGCGCCTACATACTGCAAAGCCACATCGAGGAAACGGTCGGTTACTTTGGTCAGTTTAGCAAAGAGGTTGCGCCCTTCCTGCGGGCTGTGGGCCATGTTGGCCAGCACGCGGAAGCGGCTCAGGCCGAAGTCGCGGTTGAGCAGTTTGATCAGCGCGTAGGCGTCGGTGATCGAGGTCGGCTCGTCGCAGACCACCACCAGCACCTCCTGGGCGGCGCGCACGAAGCTGACCACGCCGTCGCCGATGCCGGCGGCGGTGTCGATCACCAGCACGTCGAGGTTGTCGCTGATGTCGCTGAAGGCCTGGATCAGGCCGGCATGTTGCACCGGCGACAACTGCACCATGCTCTGGGTGCCGGATGCAGCAGGCACGATGCGGATGCCGCCGGGCCCCTGGATCAGCACATCCTTGAGGTCGCACTCGCCGTTGATCACGTCGGCCAGGGTGCGTTTGGGGCTGAGGCCGAGCAGCACGTCGACGTTGGCCAGACCCAGGTCGGCGTCCATCAGCATGACCCGCCGACCGAGGTCGGCCAGGGCCAGCGACAGATTCACCGACACGTTGGTCTTGCCGACGCCGCCCTTGCCGCCAGTCACCGCGATCACCTGTACGGGATGCATACTACCCATGTTCTTCTCTTACCTTGTCTTGCCTGGTCTGGGCTGGTCGGGCAACTACACCGACCCTTTCCTACACACTAGAACGCCTTGTCCGCCGGCGCCTGCCCTAGCCCGCGCGACGCGGGTGATAGAGATCGGCAAAGAGGTCGGCCATGGCCTCCTCGCAGGGGTCCTCGGCGACCTGCAGACTCACCGCGCGGCTCACCAGCTGATGGCTGCGCGGCACCTGCAGATCGTCCGGAATCTTCGGCCCATCCGCCAGATAGGCTACCGGGAGATGCTGGCTGATAGCCAGCCCCAGCACCTCGCCCAGATTGGCCGCCTCGTCCACCTTGCTCAGGATGCACCCGGCCAGGCCGCAGCGCTTGTAACTGTGATAGGCGGCCTTGAGTACCTGGGCCTGGCTGGTGGCGGCCAGCACCAGATAGCTCTTGGCCTTGATGCCGCGGGCGGCCAGGCTGTCCAGCTGCAGGCGCAGGGCCGGGTCGTTGCCCGGCAGGCCGGCGGTGTCGACCAGCACCACGCGCTTGCGCGCCAGCGGTGCCAGGGCCTGGGCCAGCGACTGGCCCGGCTCGACCTGGGTCACCGGCACGTTGAGGATGCGGCCGAGAGTCTTGATCTGCTCCTGGGCGCCGATGCGGAAGCTGTCCATGCTGACCAGGGCGATGCTCTGCGCGCCGTACTTCAGCACATAGCGCGCGGCCAGCTTGGCCAGGGTGGTGGTCTTGCCCATGCCGGCCGGGCCGACCAGGGCGATCACCCCGCCCTCCTCCAGCGGCTCGACGGCCGGGGTCTTGATCGCATGTGCCAGGTGCGCCAGCAGCAGGCGCCAGGCCTGCTTGGCATCGGCGACCTTGGCTACCCGCTCCAACAGCGCCTTGGACAGTTCGGCGGGCAGGCCCATGCGCTGCAGGCGGCGCCACAGGCTGGCCTGCTGCGGCTTGCGATTCTGCAGCTGGCCCCAGGCGATCGAGCCCAGCTGCACTTCGATCAACTCGCGCAGGCCGTGCAGTTCGAAACGCATGGCGTCCAGGGCACGCTGGTCCACCGCCGCGGCGGCCGGCTTGGCCTGCGGCTGCGGGGCAGCGACCGGACGCTGCAGCTTGACCGCGGTGGCCGGCAGCTCCGGTGCGATCAGCGATTCGTTGGCGAACAGCTGGCGATTCTTGCCCTGGTCGGCCACGGCGCGAATGGCCAGTTCGGCCTGGGCACCGGCGATCTTCGCCTGGGTCTTGCGCAGCTCGGCCTCCAGCGCGGGATTGGCCTGGCGCGCCGGCGTCACCGGCTGGTAGTCCAGCGCCGCGGTCAGCTCCACCCCGCCGGCCACCCGGCGATTGCCGATGATGGCGGCGTCGGCGCCCAGTTCATCACGCACCAGTTTCATGGCGGTACGCATATCGGCGGCGAAGAAGCGTTTGACTTGCATGGCTTAGAGCCCTCAGTTCTGGCCGACCGTGGCGACGATCGTGACCTGCTTGTTGTCCGGTATTTCCTGGTAGGCCAGTACGTGCATGCTGGGTACGGCGAGCCGCGCGAAGCGCGACAGCATCGCCCGGACCGGGCCGGCCACCAGCAGGATCACCGGCTTGCCGAGCATTTCCTGGCGCTGCGCCGCATCCACCAGGGAGCGTTGCAGCTTCTCGGCCATGCCGGGTTCGAGGAGGATGCCGTCCTCGGAGCCCTGACCGGCCTTCTGCAGGCTATTCAGCAATAACTGTTCCAACCTAGGCTCCAGGGTGATCACAGGCAGCTCCGGCTCTAGTCCCACAATGCCTTGCACGATTGCGCGGGACAGCGCGACGCGCACCGCGGCGACCATCGCGGCGGGATCTTGACTCTTGCCGGCGACGTTGGAGATGGCCTCGGCGATGCTGCGAATATCGCGCACCGGCACCTGCTCCTGCAGCAGCGCCTGCAGCACCTTGAGCAGGGTCGACAGCGAGACCATGCCCGGCACCAGTTCTTCGGCCAGCTTGGGCGAGGTCTTGGCCAGCAGCTGCAGCAACTGCTGGACCTCCTCGTGGCCGAGCAGCTCGTGGGCGTGCTTGTGCAGCACCTGGTTGAGGTGGGTGGCGACCACGGTGCTGGCGTCCACCACCGTGTAGCCGAGGGACTGGGCCTGATCGCGCTGGCTGGGGTCGATCCATACCGCCTCCAGGCCGAACGCCGGATCCTTGGCGGCGATACCGTTGAGGGTGCCGAACACCTGGCCCGGGTTGATCGCCAGCTCGCGCTCGGGATACACCTCGGCCTCGGCCACGCTGACGCCCATCAGGGTCAGGCGGTAGGCATTGGGCAACAGGTCGAGGTTGTCGCGGATATGTACCGAAGGCATGAGGAAGCCCATCTCCTGCGACAGCTTCTTGCGCACGCCCTTGATCCGCGCCAGCAGCTGGCCGCCCTGGTTGCGATCGACCAGCGGAATCAGGCGGTAGCCGACTTCCAGGCCGACCATGTCCACCGGAGTGACGTCATCCCAGCCCAGTTCCTTGACCTCCTGGGCCTTCTGCGCCGGCAGCAGCTCCTGCTGGCGCTTGACCTCCTGCTCGGCCGCCACCTGGGTCTGACGCAGCTTGTGGGCGATCCAGTAGGCCGCGCCGGCGGCCACCAGGCCCAGACCGATGAAGGGCACATGCGGCATGCCCGGCACCAGGCCGATGGTGATCATGATCGCGGCCGCCACGGCCAGCGCCTTGGGCGAGGCGAACATCTGCCGGCTGACCTGCTGGCCCATGTCCTCGGCGGTGGAGACGCGGGTGACCATCACGGCCGCGGCGGTGGACAGCAGCAGCGAGGGAATCTGCGCCACCAGACCGTCGCCGATGGTCAGCAGGGTGTAGATGCGCCCGGCCTCGGCGAACGCCAGGTCGTGCTGCGCCACGCCGATGGCGATACCGCCGATCAGGTTGATGAAGAGGATCAGCAGGCCGGCGATGGCATCGCCGCGCACGAACTTCGAGGCACCGTCCATCGAACCGTAGAAGTCGGCCTCCTGGGCCACCTCGGCACGGCGTTTCTTGGCCTCGGCCTGGTCGATCAGGCCTGCGTTGAGGTCGGCGTCGATGGCCATCTGCTTGCCGGGCATGGCATCCAGGGTGAAGCGCGCCGATACCTCGGAAATCCGCCCGGCGCCCTTGGTGACCACCACGAAGTTGATGATCATCAGGATGGCGAAGACCACGCCGCCGACCACGTAGTTGCCGCCGATCACCACCTCGCCGAAGGCCTGGATCACCTTGCCCGCCGCGTCGTGGCCATCCTGGCCGTGCAGCAGCACCACGCGAGTGGAGGCCACGTTCAACGCCAGGCGCAGCAGGGTCGCGGCCAGCAGCACGGTGGGGAACACGGCGAAGTCCAGCGGCCGCAGGGCATAGATGGCGACCAGTAGAACGACGATGGACAGGGCGATGCTGAAGGTGAACAGCACATCGAGCAGGAACGGCGGGATCGGCAGCATGACCATGGCGAGCATGACCAGCAGCATCAGCGGAATGCCCAGATTGCCGTGGCGCAACCCCGCCAGGTTGCTGCGTACGTCACCGATGATTTGCGCGCGATCCACTGCCACTTGTTTTCCCCAGCCGATTCAATCTTTTGACGCTAAAGACGCCATGCAGGGGGTAAGGGCAAGAAGCGTTCCACAAAGGCGGCTACAAGCTGCAAGCCTCAAGCGGCAAGTAACAGCAGGACTCACTTGCAGCTTGAAGCTTGCGGCTTGCCGCTCCCGCGCTTATTCGTCGCGGCGCAGGTCCGGCGGAATCGGTAGGTCCGGCAGCGGCCCCGGGCGCTTGCCCTTGCCGGCACGGAACTGCTTGAGCTGGTAGACGTAGGCCAGCACCTGGGCCACGGCCAGGTAGAGGCCGGCGGGAATCTCCTGATCCACTTCGGTGGAGTAGTACACCGCCCGCGCCAGGGACGGCGACTCCAGCAGGGTGACCTTGTGCTCCTGGGCGATCTCGCGGATCTTCAGCGCCAGGAAGTCGCCACCCTTGGCCAGCAGCAACGGCGCATTGCCCTTAGCCGGGTCGTACTTCAGGGCCACGGCGAAGTGGGTCGGGTTGGTGATCACCACGTCGGCCTCGGGCACCTGCTGCATCATGCGCCGCTCGGCCATCTGCCGCTGCAACTGGCGGATCTTCGACTTGACCTCGGGCTTGCCCTCGCTGTCCTTGTACTCGTCCTTGACCTCCTGCTTGGTCATCATCAGCTTCTGCTTGGTGTCCCAGAGCTGGAAGGGCACGTCCACTGCGGCGATCAGGATCAGCCCGCAGGCCATCCACAGCAGGCTCCAGCCGGCCACCTGCATGGCGTGCAGGATGGCCGACTCGACCGGCTCGTTGGCGATGGCCAGCAGGTCGTCCTGGTCGGCCCTGAGCACCAGCAGCGCCACCAGCAGGATGATCACGAACTTGGCCAGGGCCTTGAGCAGCTCCACCAGGGCCTTGGCGGAGAACATGCGCTTGAGCCCCTCCCAGGGGTTCATCCGGCTGAACTTGGGCTGCAGCGCCTCGCTGGAGAACAGCCAGCCGCCCAGGGCGATGGGGCCTATGACGGAGGCGATCAGCATGACGATGAAAAAGGGCTGCAGCGCCAGCAACGCCTCCATGCCGGTGGCCAGCAGGTGGCGGACCATGGCGCCCTCGTCCTGCAGCACCTCGCGTGGCAGGGAGAAGTTGCCCTGCATCATGTCCAGCATGGCGCGGCCCATCTGAGCGCCGAAGATCAGCAGCGCCGCGGCGCCGCCGAAGGTCACCGCCAGGGTGCTGAGCTCCTTGGAGCGGGCGATCTGGCCTTTCTTGCGCGCCTCTTCCAGGCGCTTGCTGGTAGGTTCCTCGCTCTTGTCCGCGCCGCTTTCGCTCTCAGCCATGGAGCCTCCTCAGAACCTTTTTACGATCTCGCGAGCTAGAGCCGGGCTAGGCAAAAACAGGCGAGGAAGCGGAGTTTACTAATGGTAAATGAGCATTCCGAGCCTGTTTTTAACGACGCCAGGCCGACGCGCAGCAGATCGTAAACAGGTTCTCAGCGGATGCGCGCCAGTTCGCGCAGTTGTTGCAGGGCTTCGCTGGTCAGCGTCTGGAAATGCGCCAGGAAGTCGGATAGCCCGAGCCAGAAGATGACCAGGCCGAGCGCCAGGGTCAGCGGGAAGCCGATGGAGAAGATGTTCAGCTGCGGCGCGGCGCGGGTCATCACGCCGAAGGCCAGGTTGATGATCAGCAGCGCGGTGATCACCGGCAGCGCCAGCAGCAGGCCGGCGGCCAGCACCCAGGTCAGCTTGCCGGCCAGCGTCCAGTAGTGATCGAGCAACAGGCCCCGGCCCACCGGCAGGGTCACGAAGCTCTCGGCCAGCACCTCGAACACCACCAGGTGGCCGTTCATGGCGAGAAACAGCAGGGTCACCAGCATCAGCAGGAACTGGGCGAGCACCGGCACCGATACGCCGTTGGCCGGGTCGACCATGGAGGCGAAGCCCAGGCCCATCTGCATGGCGATGATCTGCCCGGCCACGGTGAACAGGTGGAAATACAGCTGCAGGACGAGGCCGAACATCGCCCCGATCAGCACCTGCTCGGCGATCAGCAGCATGGACTGCAGGCTGACGGAATCCACCTGCGGCATCGGTGGCAGGGTCGGCGCCAGCACCAGGCAGATGGCCAGGGCCAGATACAGGCGCACCCGCGCCGGCACCAGCTGGGTGCCGAAGACCGGCATCACCATCAGCATGGCGGCGATGCGGAACAGCGGCAGGAGGAACTGGCCCACCCAGCCGCCGATCTGCGCATTGGTCAGCTCGAGCATCAGCCGATCAACAGCGGGATGTTGTGCACCAGCGTCTGGGTGTACTCCATCAGCTCGCGCACCAGCCAGGGTCCCGCCCACATCAGGGTGAGCAGCATCACCAGCAGGCGCGGGACGAAGCTCAGGGTCTGTTCGTTGATCTGCGTGGCGGCCTGGAACATGGCCACCAACAGGCCCACCAGCAGGCTCGGCAGCACCAGCAGGCCGACGATCAGGGCGGTCAGCCAGAGCGCTTCGCGGAACAGGTCGACGGCGATTTCCGGAGTCATCTACGCGCCCTCTATATGGTGCCGAAACTGCCGGCCAGGGTGCCCATGATCAGTGCCCAGCCATCGACCAGGACGAACAGCATGATCTTGAACGGCAGGGAAATGATCAGCGGCGACAGCATCATCATGCCCATGGCCATGAGGATACTGGCCACCACCATGTCGATGATCAGGAAGGGGATGAAGATCATGAAGCCGATCTGGAACGCGGTCTTCAGCTCGGAGGTGACGAAGGCCGGGATCAGGATGGTCAGCGGCGCGGCCTCGGGGCTGGCGATGTCGCTGCGCTTGGACAGGCGCACGAACAGCTCCAGGTCCGAGGCGCGGGTCTGCGCCAGCATGAACTCCTTGATCGGCCCCTCGGCACGGGCTATCGCCTCTTGCGCCGGCAGCTGCTCGTTGAGGTAGGGCTGCAGGGCATCCTGGTTAATCTTGTCGAACACCGGGGCCATGATGAACAGGGTCAGGAACAGGGCCAGGCCGATCAGTATCTGGTTCGACGGTGTCTGCTGCAGGCCCAGGGCCTGACGCAGGATGGAAAACACTATGATGATCCGGGTGAAGCTGGTCATCAGCATGACGAACGCCGGGATGAAGCTCAGCGCCGTCATGATCAGCAGGATCTGCAGGCTGACCGAATACTCCTGCTGCCCCTCGGCATTGGTGCTGAGGGTGATGGCAGGAATCGACAACGGATCGCCGGCGGCGAACACCAGGGGCGCGGCGAGGGTCAGCAGCAGCGTCAGCAGAATGCGCCAGGCGCTCATTCCTTGTGGTCCTTCTGATCCTTGCCGAGCAGTTCCATCAGGCGCTGAGCGAACTCCGGAGTGGCCGGCTCGCCATCGGCCAGATGCACCGGCTCCTTGAGCACGTGCAGGGGGGTGATGCGACCGGCGCTGAGGCCGAGCAATATCTGCTCGCTGCCGACCTGAACCAACAGCAGGCGCTCGCGCGGGCCCAGGGGCTGGCTGGCCAGCAGCTTGATCGCCTGATTGCCGCGCGGGCCGATCTGCTGCACGCGGCGCAGCAGCCAGGCCAGGGCGAAGATCAGCGCGACCACCAGCAGCAGGCCGAGCATCAGTTGCACCAACTGACCGCCGATCTCGCTGCCGGCCAGCGGCGTGCGCGCCGGCTCGGCCGCCAGCAGGGTCGCGGGCGCCAGCAGGAGAAGACCGCAGAATCCACGCGACATGGCTAGCGCAGCTTCTTGATGCGTTCGCTGGGGCTGATCACGTCGGTCAGGCGGATGCCGAACTTCTCGTTGACCACCACCACCTCGCCGTGGGCGATCAGGGTGCCGTTGACCAGCACGTCCAGCGGCTCGCCGGCCAGGCGATCGAGCTCCACCACCGAGCCCTGGTTGAGCTGCAGCAGGTTGCGGATGCTGATCTCGGTGCTGCCCACTTCCATGGAGATGGACACCGGGATATCGAGGATCACGTCCAGGTTCGGCCCCTCCAGGGCCACCGGACCGTTGCCCGGCTTGGGCGCCGCGCCGAACTCCTCCATCGGCATGCGCGGCGCGGCCGGGGCCGCGGGCGCTTCCTGGTTCATCAACGCATCGATATCGTCCTGCCCGGCGTCGCCGGCCTCGGCCAGGGCCGCGGCCCACTCGTCGGCCAGGGCCTGCTCTTCTGGGCTGGTGCCTTCGTTTTCGTCTGCCATCGCTCTACCTCGGCTGGCTATCAATCTTGGCTGGCCGGGGGTTCCCCGGCTGGCCGGGTTGGCTACCCGGGTCGCCGCGCCCTCAGCGCAGGCGCTCCACGGGCTCGAGAATCTGCAGGGCCAGGTTGCCCTTGTGCGCGCCCAGCTTGACCTTGAAGGCGGCCACGCCGTTGGCGCGCATGATGATCTGCTCCGGCAGCTCCACCGGGATCACGTCTCCCGGCTGCATATGCAGGATGTCGCGCAGCCTCAGCTCGCGCCGTGCCAAGGTGGCGCCGAGCGGCACGTTGACGTCGAGGATGTCCTCGCGCAGGGCCTTGACCCAGCGTTCGTCCTGGTCGTCGACGTCGGACTGGAAGCCAGCGTCGAGCATCTCGCGGATCGGCTCGATCATCGAATAGGGCATGGTGATGTGCAGGTCGCCGCCACCGCCGTCCAGCTCGATGTGGAAGGTGGACACCACCACCACCTCGCTGGGGCTGACGATATTGGCCAGTGCCGGGTTCACTTCCGAGTTGATGTACTCGAAGTTGACATCCATCACCGCATGCCAGGCCTCCTTGAGGTCGATGAAGGCCTGGTCGATGACCATGCGCACCACCCGCAGCTCGGTGGGGGTGAATTCGCGCCCCTCGATCTTGGCGTGGCGACCGTCGCCGCCGAAGAAGTTGTCCACCAGCTTGAATACCAGCTTGGCGTCGAGGATGAACAGCGCGGTGCCGCGCAGCGGCTTCATCTTCACCAGGTTGAGGCTGGTCGGCACATACAGCGAATGCACGTACTCGCCGAATTTCATCACCTGCACGCCGCCCACCGCCACATCGGCGGAGCGGCGCAACAGGTTGAACATGCTGATGCGGGTATAGCGGGCGAAACGCTCGTTGATCATCTCCAGGGTCGGCATGCGTCCGCGGACGATACGGTCCTGGCTGGTCAGGTCGTAGCTCTTGACGCTACCGGGCTCGCCGGAGTCCTCGGTCTCGACCAGGCCATCGTCGACGCCGTGCAACAGCGCGTCGATCTCGTCCTGTGACAGCAGGTCTTGTACGGCCATGACAGCTCCCGCTACTGCAGCACTATGTTGGTGAACAATACTTGTTCGACCACGGTTTTTCCGGTTTCTTTCTGCGCCAGTTCCTGCACCACGGTGGTGGCCTGGCTGCGCAGCAACTCCTTGCCGACCGGCGTCATCAGGGCGGCGAAGTCCTGCCCGGAAAACAGCATCACCAGACGATTGCGCACCAGCGGCATGTGCACCTTGAGGGCATCCAGCTCGGCCTGGTCACGCGCCATCAGCGCCACGCTGACCTGCATGTAGCGCTGCCGGCCCTGGTAGTTGTAATTGGCGATGAAGGCCGGCGCTATGGTCTCGTAGATCGCCGGTTGTTTGACGGCAGGCACGCTCTCGCTGCTCTCCTCGGCCGTCTTCTCCGGTTCCGCGCTCTTGCCCTTGAGGAAGAACAGGGTCGCGCCCACGGAGCCGCCTACCGCCAGCAGCAGGATCACCACGATCAGGATGATGAGCTTGAGCTTGCCCTTGCCGCCGGTCTTTTCACCGCCTTCGGCCGCCGGGGGGGTGGGAGCCTGTTTCTTTGCCATGCCAGAAATCCGTCGCCAATCAGAGTTTTGTCCTTGGTCAAGGGCTTAGGAGCAAGTGTTATGCCACCTTATAAACAAGATAGTCCCTCGACGCCGGCTGCCGATATACCAAGGCGATGACCGTCTGTCACCCGAAAACGACTGCGCCCGGTGCTTTATCGGCACCGGGCGCAGCTTCTTGCAGGACTGGGCGAAGCGTCAGGCGTAGTAGTCCACCAGACCGCGCGGCGTGCTTCCGGCAGCCTGGGTGCGAATCTCGCTGACGCCGACCAGCACTTCCTCGTCGCCGGAGCCCCCCATGCCACGACCGCCGGAACGACCGCCGCCCTCCCCGCCGTCACCCTGGGAGCCGCGCGCCAGGGACTGGTCGGAGACGTTGACGTCGAGCTGGTTCATGCCCTGCTGGGCGAACAGCTCGCGCAAGCGGTGGGCCTGGCCTTCCAGCTGGTCACGCACGTTGGCGTTGGCGCTGACGAAGGTGACCTGGGCCGCCTGATCCTTGTTCAGCTCGATGCGCACCTCCAGGCGTCCCAACTCGGCCGGGTCCAGCTGGATCTCGGCGGACTTGAGGTTCTGACTGGACAGCCACATCACCTTGTCGACCACCGCCTCGCTCATGCCGGCCTGCCCTACCTGCACCGGCTGCCCCGGCACCAGAGGCAGGCGCTGGGTGGCCTGAGCCTGCTGGCCGATGGCCTGGCTCAGGGCGCTGAGCTTGCTGGCGAAGGCCTCCGCACGCGCCTCGCCCTGCCCCTCGCGGACACTGGGCAGGCCGCCGTCCAGAGACTCGCCGAACAGCTCGCCCTCCAGCCCTTCGGCCGGCACCTCCTCGCTGGGCATGGCGTCACCTGAGAAGGCGGCCAGGGCATTGGCGAAGCCCTGCCCGGCATTGGCCGATTTCTCCGCGGCCAGCGCGCCCGGGCTCAGCTGCTGCTGGGTCGCGGCCTGGCCCTGCGCGCCCACTTCCAGGGCCAGTTTCACCCCGGGCAGGCTGTTGAGCATGTCCAACTCGGGGTCGTGGCTGGCCTCGGTGAGCGTCGCTGGCGCGGCGCTGGCGACAGCCGGAGTGTTCGCCTGCAGCAGCGGATCGACCCGCTTGGCCGCCTCCTCGCCCTCGGCCTCCGGCAGCGCCTCGCCAACATCGACTGCCTCGGGCGCCGGTAGCTGCTGCCCGCCCATGGCCATCAGCAGCGCATCGAGCCCCTCCTCCTCGCCCTCGGGCAGGGCCTCCGGCAAAGCATTGCCGCTTTCGGCAACGACCGGCTGCTCGGCGGCAGGCTCGCTCGCCGGCTCGTCGGTCGTCCTGGCCTCCGCGGAGCCCTGCTCGCCAGCCTTGGAAGCGCCCTCCTTACGCTCGGCCGCCTTGGCCTGGCGCTCCTTGGCATACACCTCGGCGAAGCTGGAAGCCTCGCGCCTGGCGGGCTCCGGCGCACTGGACTGGGCCTTGGCAGGGGGGGCCTTCGGCCGCACCTCGGGTGCGGACTGCAGGAGGAAATCGGGTGCAACGGACATGGGTACTCTCCGTTAGGGATGGATCGTACCGAGGAGAGAGCAAGGGCCGGGCCAACTTTGCCCCCAGCTCTCAGCGATAACGCTGACGCTCCGACTTCAGCAGGATGCGGACGATGGCGAACTCGCGCCCGATCTGCTCGATCAGGTCCGGCGCCTCATCCAGTCGCTCGCGCCGGGCGGCCTCCTCCAGTTGCCTGCACAGCACCGCCAGCATGGGCGCCCCCATGTTGCTGCAGCTGCCCTTGAAGCTGTGCGCGGCCAGACGCAGAGCCTGGGCATCGCCCGCCTCGCAGGCTTCCAGGATGTGACGCTGACGCTCATCCGAATCGACCAGAAAGGTATCCAGCAGCACGGGATATTCGGCCCCCATGACATCCTGCAGGGAAGCCAGTACGGCCTGATCGAGATGGGAATCGGACACCGGCTCACTCCACGGTCGAGGAAAACTGGGCGATTATGCCCGAGATGGAGCTGGCATTCTGCCGCTTAGTTGGCCAAATGCCATCAGGCCGACCAACGAAACTCGACGGTGACGCCCCGGCCATCCGTCGACCACTGACACTGGTCGGCCAACTGGCGGACCAGACGCAGGCCGCGGCCGCTCAGGCAGCCGCGCTCGGGTTCCCGCCCCAGGGCCCGCGCCACATCGAAACCGCCGCCGCTGTCCTGTACCGAGATGCGCAGGCAGCCTCCGTCGCCCTGGGGCTCGAGACGCAGCTCGAAGCGCACGAAGCCCTCCTGCAGGGCCTGCAGGCGTTGAACCCGCTGCCGGTAGTAGCGGGCGAAACCCTGGGCATCGGCCTTGAGCGACGAATCCAGGGCCAGCACGCCGTGCTCCAGGGCATTGGAATAGAGCTCGGCCAGCACGGTATAGAGCGCCCCGCCTTGGGCTCGCAGCCCCTGCACCTCCATCAGCAGCTGCAGGATGAAGGGCAGCGGATTGAAGCGCTTGAGCGTCTCGGCACGGAACTCGAAGCTGGCCGACCAGTCCAGCGGGCTGCTCTGCCCGCTGTCGGTGAAGGCCAGCGGCGGCCTGTTGAGCAGCGCCTCCTCGACCATGCACAGCTCGACCATGCTGACATCGTCCTGCGCCTCGCCACGGAACGCGGTGAGCGCCCGCTGAATCTCGTCGAACAGTCGGGCAGGCGGATGGCCGGCGGCGAACACCCGCAGCAGGCGCTCCTCGCCGAACAGCTGCCCCGAGGCATCGCGGGTCTCCAGCACGCCATCGGAGAGCAGGAAGATCCGGTCCCCCTGCTCGATGGGGTATACCTCGCGGGCCTCGTTGAAAGCGCCGGCGTCCAACACGCCCAGGGGCAGATGGCGCGACACCAGCGCCACGCGCTCGCCATTGGCGCGCAGCAGGTGGCCATCCGGCAGTCCGCCGTTCCACACCTCCACCACCCGCCGCTGGAAGCTCAGATTGAGCAGGGTGGCGCAGCAGAACACCCCCACCGGCAGGATGCGCTTGAGCTTGGTGTTCATCTCCCGCAGGATCTCCGCCATGGAGAAACCCTTGGCAGTCATGCCGTAGAACACCTCGGCCAGCGGCATGGCGCCGATGGCCGCCGGCAGGCCGTGGCCGGTGAAGTCGCCGAGCAGCACATGCATGCCGCCGGAGGGCTTGAACGCGGCCAGCAGCAGATCGCCGTTGAACAGGGCGAAGGGCGACTGCAGGTAGCGGATATTGGGCGCGCCCAGGCAGCCGGAATGGGCCACCTTGTCGAATACCGCCTTGGCCACCCGCTGCTCGGTCAGCAGGTGCTCGTTGTGCTTGGCGATCAGGTCGCGCTGCTCCAGCACCACCTGCTGCAGGCGGCGCAGACGGTCCATGGCCCTGATCTTGGCCTGCAGGACGATCTGGTTGTAGGGCTTGCCGAGCACGTCGTCGCCGACCTCCAGGCAACGCACCAGGGCCTCGCTCTCGGTCAGCGAGGTGAGGAAGATGATCGGTACCAGCTCCTCGCCGGCCAGCTCCTTGATCCGCCGCGAGGCCTCGAAACCGTCCATCACCGGCATCAGCGCATCCATCAACACCAGCTGCGGGCGCTCCTGCTCGAACAGCGCCAGGGCCTGCTGGCCGTCGGCGGCGGTGAGCACCCGGTGGCCCTGGCGGCCGACGATGGTGGATAGCAACAGTCTGTCCGCCGCGCTGTCCTCGGCGATCAGGATGGACAGGCGGTCGGACATGGCGATCAGCCGATCTGGAAGAGTTGTTCGAAATTGGAGATGGAGAGGATCTTGCGCACGTCCGGGTTGCAATTGACCAGGCTGATCCGCGCATGGTCGCCGCCGGCATGGTCGCGTAGCAGCAGGAGCATGCCCAGGGCCGAGCTATCCAGATAGGTGGCGCCCTTGAGATCGACCACATAACGCTTCGGCGTGGCGCTCACCCGCTCGTAGGCATCGCGAAACTCCTGGTGTGCGGAGAAATCGAAGCGGCCCTGGATGTGAATGGTCAACTCCTGTCCGTCGCTCGAAGATAGCGCGGTGATGGCCATGTAGAACTCCTTGTTGGTTCTTGTGCATTCAAGATGTAGCACCCGCAGGTGCCGGCGGCAACCGCGATTCAGTCTCGATCTCTCGGCGGCAGGCGTTGCGACAGTTCGTCGAGCAGCTTCTGCTCGCGCCTGTCCTCGGCGGCGCGGGCCTCGTCCAGGTAGCGTTGCACCAGCTTGCGCAGGCCCTCGAGGCGCGCGTGCTTCTGCTGCCAGAGGCCACGCGCCTTGTCCAGATTCTGCCGGTGCCAGGCGATGCTCTGCAGCTGCTGACCGATGGCGGTCTCCAGCTGACTGAGAAAGCGCTGATAGTTCATCAGCCACTGGCCGGAGACGCCCTTGCTGCCCTCGCTGATCCACTGCTGCTGATAGTCGGCGCGATAGCGCTCCAGATCGCCCAGCTGCGCCTCGGCCTTGGCCAGCAACCCCTGCATGTGGGCCATCTGCCGGGCCGCCTCGCGCTCGGCGCGTTCGGCCATCTCCACCACCGGAGCCAGGCGGGTTGCGCGACTGTCGGCCATCTATCAGGCCTGTGCCTGCGGATTGAACACCTGGGCCAGCTGGCCGATGCTCTCGTTCAGCGCCTCGCTGTCACCCAGCCCCTGCCTCAGGTAGCGGGCCATGGCCGGCTGGCGGGCGATGGCCAGGTCGGTATCGGCGTCGCCGCCCGGCACATAGGCGCCGACGCTGATCAGGTCGCGGCTCTGCTGGTAGCGCGACCACAGTTGCTTGAAGCGCTGTGCCTGGCTCAGGTGCTCGGCGTCGACCACCTGCGGCATGACCCGGCTGATCGAGGCCTCGATGTCGATGGCCGGATAGTGCCCCTCCTCGGCCAGCCGACGCGACAGCACGAAGTGGCCGTCGAGCACCCCGCGGGCGGCGTCGGCGATCGGGTCCTGCTGGTCGTCGCCCTCGCTCAATACGGTGTAGAAGGCGGTGATCGAGCCACCGCCGGCCTCCGCGTTGCCGGCGCGCTCCACCAGCTTGGGCAGCTTGGCGAACACCGAAGGCGGATAGCCCTTGGTCGCCGGCGGCTCGCCGATGGCCAGGGCGATCTCGCGCTGGGCCTGGGCGTAGCGGGTCAGCGAATCCATCAGCAGCAGGACGTTCTTGCCCTTGTCGCGGAAATACTCGGCGATGCGCGTGCAGTACTGCGCGGCGCGCAGGCGCATCAGCGGCGCCTCGTCGGCCGGCGAGGCGACCACCACGGAACGCTTGAGGCCCTCCTCGCCGAGAATCTCGTCGATGAACTCCTTGACCTCGCGCCCGCGCTCGCCGATCAGGCCGACCACTATGATCTCGGCCGCGGTGAAGCGGGTCATCATGCCCAGCAGCACCGACTTGCCCACGCCGGTACCGGCGAACAGGCCCAGGCGCTGGCCGCGACCGACGGTGAGCAGGCCGTTGATCGAGCGGATGCCGACGTCCAGCGGCTCGCTGATCGGATGGCGGTTGAGCGGGTTGATGGTCGGCCCGTCCATCGGCACCCAGTCCTCGGCCTTCATCCCGCCCTTGCCGTCCAGGGCACGCCCGGCGCCATCCAGCACCCGGCCGAGCATGGACATGCCCATGGGCAGGCGACCGGTGTCCGGCAGCGGCACCACGCGGGCGCCGGGCGCGATGCCGGCCAGGCTGCCGACCGGCATCAGGTAGATCTTGCCAGCGGAAAAGCCCATCACCTCCGCCTCCACCTGCACCGGGTGATAGCTGTCGTCGTTGATCACCAGGCAGCGACTGCCCAGCGCCGCGCGCAGCCCCTCGGCCTCCAGGGTCAGGCCGACCATGCGCAGCAGGCGGCCCTCCACCACCGGCTGGGCGGGCAACTGCACCGCGTCGGCATAGCCGGCCAGGCGCTTGGCGAAGCTGGTGCGCTCAAGGCGCATCGGGGCTCTCCGGGGCGGCGCCATCCAGATCGATAGCGATATCGGCCTCCGGCGGATGGGTGGCCTGCGCCCGCTGCTGCTCGAACAGCTGCTTGAGCGCCGTGGCCAGGCGCGTCTCGACGCTGGCGTCGATGCGGCTGTGCTCGCTCTCCACCCGGCAGCCGCCGGGCAGCAGGGCCTCGTCCTCGAGGATGCGCCAGCTCTCCTCATGGCGCTCGCGCAGGGCCTTGATCAGCTCGAAGTCCTGCGGATGGACATGGATGCGGATGTTCTCGGCGCCCATCGGCAGCAGTTTCAGCGCCTCGCGCAGCACATGGCGAATCTGGCTGGAGTCGGTGGCCAGCTCGCGCTGGATCACCTGGCGGGTCATCTGGCTGACCAGGTTGACCAGCCCCTGCTCCAGCTCGCGATCCTGCTCGGCGATGGGCTCCAGCAGATGGCCCATCAGTCGCTCCAGCCGCTCCAGCTTGCCGGCCAGGGCCGCATCGGCCTCCTGCTTGGCCTTCAGCTGGCCGGCATGGAAGCCGTCCTTTTCGCCGGTGGCGAAGCCTTCGTTGTAGGCGTCCTGGCGAATCGCCTCGATTTCCTCCAGGGTCGGTGGCCTGACCTCCTCGGCCGCCACCTCCTCGCTCTGTGCTTCCGGCTCCGGCTCGACCTGCGGCTGCGGCTCGACGGCGACCTGCTCGCCCTCGGGATCGAAGCTGGGAATCGACCAGCGGTCGAACGCCGTCACATCCTTGGCGCGGATCAGCTCGCTGGGGGCTTCCTTGGCAACCATCTCGGCCCGCTCCTCAGATCATCGCCTCGCCGCCGGCACCGCCGAGGACGATCTCGCCGGACTCGGCCATGCGCCGGGCGATGGTGAGAATCTCCTTCTGCGCCGCCTCCACTTCGCTGACGCGTACCGGGCCCTTGGCCTCCAGGTCGTCGCGCAGCAGCTCGGCGGCACGCTTGGACATGTTCTTGAACACCTTTTCCTTGATCGCCTCGTCGGCGCCCTTGAGTGCCAGCACCAGCACATCGGAGGACACCTCGCGCATCAGCGCCTGGATGCCGCGGTCGTCGACGTCGGCCAGGTTGTCGAAGACGAACATCAGGTCCTCGATCTGGCTGGACAGGTCCTCGTCGACCTCGCGGATGGAGTCCATCAGCTGGCCTTCCACCGCGCTGTCGAGGAAGTTCATGATGTCCGCCGCGCGCTTGACCCCGCCCAGGTTGGCGCGGGTGGTGTTGGCGCTGCCGGAGAACTGCTTCTCGAGGATCTGGTTGAGCTCCTTGAGCGCGGCCGGCTGCACGGTATTGAGCGAGGACACGCGCAGGATGATGTCCAGGCGCACCTTGTGGTCGAAGTGGCTGAGCACCTCGCCGGCCTGGTCCGGGTCCAGATAGGCCACCACGATCGCCTGGATCTGCGGGTGCTCGTAGCGGATCACGTCGGCCACCGCGCGCGGCTCCATCCACTTCAGGCTGTCCAGGCCGCTGGTGCTGCCGCCGAGCAGGATGCGGTCGATCAGGTTGCCGGCCTTGTCCTCGCCCAGGGCCTGGGTGAGCATCTTGCGGATGTAGCTGTCGGCGCCGACGCCCAGGCTGGTCTGGTCGCCGACAATGTCGACGAACTCGCCCATCACCTTCTCCACCTGCTCGCGCTGCACGTTGCGCATGGCGGCCATGGCCACGCCGACCTTCTGCACTTCCTTCGGCCCGAGGTGACGCAGCACCTGCGCGGCGTCGGTCTCGCCGAGCGACAGCAGGAGGATGGCGGCCTTGTCGACCTTGGTCATCTTGGCGGCGGGACGATTGTCACTCATCGGCATTGATCCACTCTTTGACTACCTGGGCCACACGGCCCGGATCTTCCGCCACCAGACCCTTGATGGCGTTCAATTGAGCATCATACCCCTCCGAGGGGCTGGGCAGCAGGATGCTCTGCGGGCCACCCAGGCTGACGCGGTCGGCGGCGAGCTCGCCCTCCAGGCCGGCCATGTCGCCCAGCTCCACGTCGCGCGCACCGCCCGCGCCGGCGCCACCCTTGCCGCCCGCAGTGATGTTGTTGAGCACCGGGCGCAGCACACCGAACACCAGTACCAGGATGAACAGCACGCCGAGCACCTGCTTGACGATGTCCCAGAACCAGGGTTGCGAGTAGAAGGGAATGTCTATGCTCTCCTCGCCGACCTCGGCCGAGAACGGCGCGTTGATCACGCTGACGCTGTCGCCACGGCTGGCGTCGAAGCCTACCGAGTCCTGCACCAGGCGGGTGAAGCGGGCCAGGTCCTCGGCGCCCCAGGGCGAGCGGGTGACCTCGCCGGACTCGGCGTCGATGCTGATCTTGTCGTCCAGCACCACGGCCACCGAGAGGCGCTTGAGGCGGCCCTGCTGCTGCTTGGTGTAGCTGATCGAGCGGTCCAGCTCGAAGTTGCGGGTGGACTGCTCGCGCTTGTCCGCCGGATAGGGCGCCAGCATCGGCTGACCGGTGACCGGGTCCATGACCTGCTGGCCATTGGCGTCCAGCAGCGGCTGGCCGGGCTGTATCGGGCCGGGCGGCGCGGCCTGGGCATTGGCCTGCTCCGGCGCGCTGGCGGCACCCGGTGGCTGGTTGCTCAGGGCGCCCGGCACACCCTGCGGCGGCAGGCCGCTGGAGCGTTGCTCGTTGACCTGCTGCTCGCTGCGCAGGGCCGGTTGGTCCGGGTTGAACATCTCGGCGGTGGACTCCACCGCGCTGAAGTCGACATCGGCGGACACCTCGGCCTTGTAGCGGCCATTGCCCAGCACCGGCTGCAGGATATTGTGCACCCGCTGGGTGAACAGGCTTTCCATGCGCCGGGTGTAGTCGAACTGCTTGCCCGCCATGGTCAGCTCGGACAGCTCCTGCTGGTCGGACAGCAGGTTGCCCTTCTGGTCGACCACGGTGACCTGCGACTTGGTCAGCTCCGGCACGCTGGTGGCCACCAGATTGACGATGGCCATCACCTGGCTCGGCTCCAGGGCGCGCCCCGGGTACAGCTCGACCAGCACCGAGGCGCTGGGCTTGCGCTCGTCGCGCACGAATACCGAACTCTTTGGGATGGCCAGGTGCACGCGCGCGCCCTTGACGTTGTTCAGGCTGGAAATGGTGCGCGCCAGCTCGCCCTCCAGGCCGCGGCGGTAGCGCGTGGCCTCCATGAACTGGCTGGTGCCCAGGCCCTGCTCGCGATCGAGAATCTCGAAACCGACGTTGCCATCGCCCGGTGCCACACCGGCGGCCGCCAGCTTCATGCGCGCCCGCCCGAGGTCGTCGGACTTGACCAGCAGGGCCCCTGAGTTCGGTTCGACCGTGTAGGCGATATCGGCGGCGTTGAGCACCTCCATCACCTGGCTGCTGTCCATGCCGGCCAGGTTGCCCAGCAGCGGCCGATAGTCCGGCTGCTGCGACCACAGCACCACGGCGAAGCCGATGGCCACGCTGGCGGCCAGGCCGACCAGCAGGCCGATCTGGCGCAGCATGGACATCTCGGAGAGATTCTCCAGGAAGGCCAGGCCGAACAGCGGCTTCTTCGGCCCCTCGGCAGCGGCGGTGGCGGGTACGTTTGCAGCGACTGCGTCAGCCATGTTTCAACTCCGCCCTTAAACCGGCATCTGCATGATGTCTTGATAGGCCTGAACCAGCTTGTTGCGCACCTGGGTCATGGCCTGGAAGGACACGCTGGCCTTCTGCGAGGCGATCATCACGTCGGTGATGTCGACGCCCTTCTGCCCCATCTCGAAGGCGGTCGCCAGCTGGGTAGCGGCCTGCTGGGTCTCGTTCACCTTGCCGACCGCCTGGCCGAGCATATCGGCGAAGCTCGGCGCGCCCGGCTCGGGAGCGGCGACCTGCTCCGGCTTGATCTTGGCCATGGCCTCCATCTGCATGGCACGCATTTCCAACATCAGGCGATTGAATTCGACACCCTGGCTCATGAGCTTTCCTCCAGCTGCCGCGGTTTTTTGACGCTGCGCGGCTTTTGCAGGGTATGTGCAACAAGAGTGCCAAGGGTAGCCGCAAGCTATAAGCCACAAGCTACAAGAGAAAGCCCGCTCCAAACGGTTTCATCTGGATCGGGCTTTTGCTGTCACTTGTCGCTTGTGGCTTACGGCTTGCAGCTGTCGGCGCTAGCTGGCGTAGAGATAGGCCTCGACGTCCATGCCGGAGTCGCGCATCTGGGCCAGCTTGTAGCGCAGGGTGCGGGGGCTGATGCCGAGGCGCTCGGCCGCCTCCTTGCGCCGACCGCGCTCGGCGCGCAGGGTGTCGATGATCAGCTGGAACTCGCGCCGACGCAGGTCCTCGCCCAGGGCGCCGGCGCCATCCGTAGCCGACACCTCGAGCTCCGGCGGATTGCCCGCCGGCGCAACAGCGGGTGCCGGCGCCACGCTCATGGAGGCCATGCCGATGGGCGCGGTCAGGCACAGGTCGTGGGGCTGGATCAGCCCGCCCTGCTGCAGGATCAGCGCGCGCTGGATGGCATTGTCCAGCTCGCGCACATTGCCCGGCCAGGCATGCGCCAGCAGCGCCGCGCGGGCCTGCGGCGAGAGCTGCACGGCGGCATGGTTCATTTTTTTGACGTGCTTGGCCAGCAACCGCTCGGCCAGCGGCAGTATGTCGGCGGGGCGCTCGCGCAGCGCACGCCAGGCCAGCGGGAACACCGACAGGCGATAGTAGAGATCCTCGCGGAAACGCCCGGCCGCCACTTCGCCGGCCAGATCGCGGTTGGTGGTGGCCAGCACGCGAATGTCCAGGCTGGTCGGCTTGCGCGCGCCGACCCGCTCCACCTCGCGCTCCTGCAGCACGCGCAGCAGCTTGGCCTGCAGCCCCAGGGGCATCTCGGAAATCTCGTCGAGCAGGATGGTGCCGCCGTCGGCCAGCTCGAACTTGCCGGGCTGGGCGGCGACGGCGCCGGTGAAGGCGCCCTTCTCGTGGCCGAACAGAGTGGCCTCGAGCATGTTGTCCGGAATCGCCGCGCAGTTGATGGCGATAAAGGGGCCGCTCGCACGCCCGGATTGCTGGTGGATATAGCGTGCCAGTACCTCCTTGCCGCTACCGGATTCGCCGGAGATCAGCACGGTGGAATCGCTCCTGGCCACTCGCGCGGCCAGCTCCAGCAGCTGCTGGCTGGCCGGCTCGCAGGCCACCGGCCCCTCGCCCTCGCCGCCGCTGGCGCGACCGAGCGCATGGCGCCCCACCAGCTCCAGCAGGGTGCGCGGCTCGAAGGGCTTGACCAGGTAATCGGCGGCCCCCTGGCGCATGGCCTCCACCGCGCGCTCGACGGCGCCGTAGGCGGTCATCAGCAGCACCGGCAGTTGCGGGTAGCGCGAGCGGATCAGCGCCAGCAGCTGATGACCGTCCATGCCGGGCATGTTGACGTCGCTGATCACCAGGCCGAAGGCCTCCTCGCCCAGCGCGACCACCGCTTCTTCGGCGCAGTCCACGGCGCGGAACTCATGACCACCGAGCGACAGGGTGTCGGCAAGCGCCTCACGCAGCGCGCGGTCGTCTTCGACCAGCAGAACCTTGGCAGTCATGGCTTACTCCTGAATATCCGGCTGAGCCGCCTGGATCAGCGGCAGTACGAGGGTGGCGCAGGTGCCACGGCCGGCGCGCGAGCGCAGGCGCAGCTCGCCGCGGTGGGCGCGCACCACCGCCTGGACCACGGCGAGGCCGAGGCCGGTGCCGGTGGTCTTGGTGGTGAAGAAGGGTTCGCCGAGGCGCGCCAGGGTGGCCTTGTCCATGCCCGGGCCGTTGTCGCTGACGCACAGGCGCAGACTGTTGCCACGGGCATAGAGGTGGATCTTCAGGCGCGCCTCGCGGCCGCCGGCCTGGATGGCGTTCTCGACCAGGTTGAGCACGGTGCCGACCAGGGTGTCGCGGTTGCACAGCAGCTCACCCAGGCGGGCGTCGCACTGCCAGCGCACCTGCATGCCCTGTACATGGGGCTCGGCGGCGGCGCGCAGGGCGGCGAACAGGGCATTCGGGGCGATACGGTCGGGCAGCGGCAACTCGCCACGGGCGAACACCAGCATGTCGCGCACCTGGTGCTCCAGTTCGTGCAGGCGCTCCTTGATCCGCCCGGCGAAACGCTGCTGCTGCTCGAAGGGCAGCTCCTGCTCGGAGAGGTGACTGGCATAGAGCAGCGCGGCGGACAGCGGGGTGCGGATCTGGTGGGCCAGCGAGGCGACCATGCGGCCGAGCGCGGACAGACGCTCGTGGCGAGCCAGCTGATCCTGCAGGCGACGGGTTTCCGTCAGGTCGGTGAGCAGCACCAACTGGCCGGGCTCACCCTGCAACGAGCGGGTGGCGATGGACAGGCGGCGCCCATCCCTCAGGGAAATCTCGTGGCCGTCGTCCTTGCGCGGCGCGAAGTTGCGCGCGATCACCTCGCGCCAGAGCATGCCCACCAGCGGCTTGCCGAGCAGCGCGCGGGCCACCGGGTTGGCCTCGCGCACCACGCCCTGGCCATCGATGACGATGACGCCACCGGGCAGCAGGTCGAGCAGACTCTGCAGGCGCTGCGCCAGACGCTCCTTCTCGGCCAGCTCCTGCATGCGCTGGGCGCTGACCAGGGCCAGCTGGCCCTTGAGCTCGCTCACCCGCGCCTCGAGCATGCTGTAGGAGCTGCTCAGCTGGGTGGACATCTGGTTGAACAAGGCGAAGGCCTGTTCCAGGCTGGCGCGACTGGCCTGCTCCATCGGCGCGTCGGGAACGGCTTCGGTCGGCGATGGCAGGGGGACGGCTTGGCTCATGTTCTTCTCTCTGCTGGCGAACCGTCGGTAAACGGTCGGTCGAGAGAGTCGAAGCAATCCCCATGCCTAAAAAATTAATCGATATATCTCAATCACTTAAAAACGAAATCCGGGGCATGCGTCAAAGCCCCGGCTTCGTCAGGGAATGGATCGAGGCGAGTCAGTCCTCCTCGCCCGCCTCCTCGTCGCGACGGCTCATGCCGTACTTGCGCATCTTCTCCACCAGGGTGGTGCGGCGGATGCGCAGGCGTTCGGCGGCCCGCGCCACCACACCACCGGCGTCATCCAGCGCCTGCTGGATCAGGCCCTGCTCGAGATTGCCCAGGTAGTCCTTCAGGTCCAGGCCCTCCGGCGGCAACATGGCGGTATTGGTCATGCCCGGCAGGCCGGCGCCGATCACCGCGCGCTCGTCCAGCTCCTCGCGGATGCTGATGGCCAGCTGCTCGTCCTCGTCGTCGACGTGGCGGAACTTCTTCGGCAGCTCGCCGACGCCGATCACACCGTAGGGATGCATGATCGCCATGCGCTCGACCAGGTTGGCCAGCTCGCGCACGTTGCCCGGCCAGTCGTGCCGGCACAACGACATGATGGCCGCGGAGTTGAAGCGGATGGAGCCGCGCTTCTCGAACTCCATGCGCGAGATCAGCTCATTCATCAGCAGCGGAATATCCTCCACCCGCTCGCGCAGGGGCGCCATCTCGATGGGGAAGACGTTGAGGCGATAGTAGAGGTCCTCGCGGAAGGTGCCCTCCTCGATCATCTTCTCCAGATCCTTGTGGGTCGCGGCGATGATGCGCACATCCACGCTCTGGGTCTTGTTGCTGCCGACCCGCTCGAAGGTGCGCTCCTGCAGCACGCGCAGCAGTTTGACCTGCATCGGCAGCGGCATGTCGCCGATCTCGTCGAGGAACAGGGTACCGCCGTTGGCCAGCTCGAAGCGCCCGGCACGGCTGGTGATGGCGCCGGTGAAGGCGCCCTTCTCGTGGCCGAACAGCTCGCTCTCCAGCAGCTCGGCCGGAATGGCGCCGCAGTTGACCGGCACGAAGGGCGCCTCGCGGCGCTTGGAGTGGTAGTGCAGGTTGCGCGCCACCACTTCCTTGCCGGTACCGGACTCACCGAGGATCAGCACGCTGGCCTCGGTGTCGGCCACCTGCTGCATCATCTGCCGGACCTGCTGAATGGCGCGGCTGGTGCCGACCAAGCTGCGGAACAGGTTCGGCTCGCGCTGGCGGCCGCGCTCGCGCGCCTGATCGTACATCTCGCGATAGACCTGGGCCCGATGCAGGGAATCGAGCAGCTTGTTGTAGCTGGGCGGCATCTCCAGGCTGGCCAGCACGCGGCGGCGCAGGTCTTCCGGCCAGTCCGCCGGCGCCGGCTCGCCGAGCAACAGCAGCGGCAGGTTCTCGTCCCAGCTGGCGAGCTGCTTGAGCAGCTCCAGCGCGCCCCCTTTGGCCTGTACGTCACCGAGCAGCACATTGAGCACTTCGCGGCTGGATTCGAGCTTGTCCACCGTCTGGCGCCAGTCGTGGCTGCCACAGGCCAGGTGGTCTTCACCCAGGAAACCGAGAATCACCGCCAGGTCGCGGCGGCGTTCGGCATCGTCGTCAATCAGGAGAATCTTGGTTTCTCGCCACATCTTGTTCTGGTCTGGCTCGCGGGCTGGAAAAAAGGTCTGCAAGCGCTATCGCAAGCGACAACGGCAATTGGCCACTAGTAAAGTCAAAAAACAGGCGATAGTCAATTTTATGACGTGAATTTTTCTGCGATTTCCGGGTGCATCGCCAAGTCTCTGCAGCTACCCGGAAAGGATCAGGCGGGAGACGCTCAGGTGAACAGCTGGTAGACCTTGGCGCCCTGCTGCGATTGGTTGAGCTGAACCAACTCGCCGGCCAGACGCCGCTGCTCGGCCTGGCAGGTAGTGACCAGCTCATGATAGAGGTCGAGCAGCTCCTGCATGCGCTGGCGCAGCAGGTCTTCGTCGCGCACCGCCTCGACCATGGCCTCCTCGACCGCCTGCCGGCACTGGGCATCCAGTTCGCCGATGGCAGCCCAGTCACGTCGCTGCAGGGCATCGCGCAGGGCGCTGCCGGTGGCTTCGAGGAGCTGGACGGATGAACTCATGGCATACCCCTTCACTGGCCGATGGCGTCCCAGGCGGACTTGACGTTGCGCAGCAGGTCGGCGACCTCGTCGAGCAACGCCGGCTCGTTACTGATATTGGCCTCGACCAGGCGAGACACCATGTAATCATAGAGTCGATCGAGATTGGCGGCGATCTCGCCGCCCTGTTCCAGATCCAGGCCTTCGCGCAGGCCGCCGATGATACCAATGGCCTTGCCGATCAGCTCGCCTTTCTGGGCGCTCTGCCCATGCAGCATGGCACCCTTGGCCTGGGCCAGGCGGGAGAGGCCGCCCTCCATCAGCATCTGGATCAACCGATGCGGACTGGCATCGGTGACCTGAGCCTGGGTATTGACGGTTTGATACTGCCTGAGGGCCGCCATCGCGTTCATGATCGCTCCGCTGAACATTGCCTGGATACAGTCCCTGTATCGGCCAATCGCGGTGCGGCTTTAGCGAAGAATCATTGTGTCGTGGCGGCCGGCTCGACCTCCGGACCTATCGCATCCCAGGCGCTCTTGATCTGGCCGAGCAGCTGCTGCACCTCGTCCAGGCTGCGCGGCGTTTCGTCCAGGGCGACGCCGGCCAGACGCCGGGTCATATAGTCGTAGAGTGCATCCAGGTTCTCGGCGATCTCGCCGCCGAGCTGCTTGTCCAGGCTGGACTGCAGCACACCGAGAATGGTGATGGTGCTGCCCACGGCCAGGCCGCGGACCTCGGCATTGCCTTCGAGCTGGGCCTGACGGGCCAGCATCACACGCTCCAAGGCACCGTCGAGCAGCATCTGCACGGCCCGGTACGGGCTGACCTCCTGACTGGTCCTGACCTGCTTGTAGGTGTCGATGGGTTTCTTGCTCATCGATTACTTATCCTTTCTCACGAAGCCGGGAAGACTGGCCAGCTGATTGGTCAGGCTCTCGCTGGTCTTCTGCAGACGGCCGACCAGGGCATCCATGGCGTTGTACTGGTCATACAGGCGCGCCTCGACCTTGGCGATGCGCAGATTGAGCGCCTCGCGCTGCTTGTCGATGCTGCTGATGGTGCCTTGCAGGCCCTTCTGTCGCTGATCCAGCACCCCACCCGTCTCCTGGTAGGGCTTCACCACCTTGGCCAAGCGGCCCATCAGGCCATTGTCGCCGGCGAGGTAGGTCGCGACCTTGTCGTAGTTGCTGCCTGCCAGCGCCGCATCCAGCTTGCTGCCGTCGAGGCTGAGCTTGCCATCCTTGCCGGTGGTGATGCCGAGCTCCGCCAGCGCCCGCACACCGGCCTCCTCGCCGAGCTGAGTCAGCTCCTTGCGCAGGCCGGTGAGCAGGTTGCGAATGGAAGAGTCGCCGAGCATCGGGCCGGTGACCGGCGGCTTGCCTTCGCCGACCTGGACCACCGCGGTCAGCTCGTGGGTGGTCTGGATCAGCTTGTTGTAGGAGTCGACGAACTTTTGCAGGTTGCTGCGGACCAGATTGCGGTCCTGCCCCACCGTCAGGGTCACGCTCTTGCCGGCGGCGATATCGTCGGCCGACTGGGCGCTGACCAGCTTCAGAGTCACGCCATCGATGACATCGGAGATGCTGTTGCTCGACTTGGTCACCGCCAGGCCGTCGACGGTGATCTTCGCCGACTTGGCGGTGTCGATGGTCTTGGCGTTGGCCTGGGCCACCGAGTTCAGGGCCGACAGGCTGTTGTCGCCGAGCCCCGTGTCGGGGCTCGCGGAAGTCACGCTCACCGCCTCGCCACTGGTGGAATTCACCACCAGTCGCGCCGCGCCGCCCTCCACGCTTTCGATGCTGGCGGAAAAGCCCTGGGCCGCGCCCTGGGTGTTGATGGCGTCGCGAATATCGGCCAGGGAATCCTCGGCGTTCACCGTCACGTCCAGGCTGGCAGCGCCGCTGCCGAGGGTCAGGGTGCCCGCCTTGAAGGTGGCCGCCGCGCCGCCGGCAATGCTGCCCAGTTGCACGGAAGACTGCGCCGAGAGGAAGCTCAGCGCTTTCAACGAGTTCTGCCCGAGGGTGGTACCGTCCTCGCTGACCGCGACCCGCAGGTCATTGCCCTCGCCGGTCTTGGTCGAGCTGAGGATCAGGCGCGAACCCGAGGCGTCGGAAACGATACTGGCGCTGACGCCGCTGCTCTCGCCCTGGCTGTTGATGGCATCGCGGATACCGGCCAGGCTGTTGTTCTCGGCGGTGACGTCCACCTCGAAGCTGGTGCTGCCCGCGCTGATGGTCAGCTTGCCGGAATTGAAGGTGGCCGCTGTGCCACCGCCAACCGACTGCAAGGTCACCTTGCTGCTGGAGGCCAGTTGCTGGACCTGTAGGCTGAAGCTGCCCGGCGGCACGCTGCCCGTGGCCGTGGCGGTGAGCACGCCGCTGTTGGAGGAACTCAGCGACTGCTTCTGAAAGGCCGAGAGCTTGCTCAGGTTCTGCAGGGTGCCATTGAGCTCACCCAGCGCCGAGCGCAGACCGCCCAGCGCCGAAATACGCGATGTGGCGGTCTTCTCCAGGCGACTGAGTTGTGCCTCTTTGGGCGCCTTCTCGGCATTGACCAGAGCGGTAACGATGCTCTTGATGTCGATCCCGGAGCCAATCCCAGAAATACCTGCCATGTTTCCACCTCGCCAAAAATATGACTCTCAACGCCTCATGGGGGTTAGGAGTCAAAAGGCATGCCAACGCACTGGATCATGCCTCCGCCTTGAACAGCAGGCTACGCACCTCCTCCAGGCTCTCTGCCAGCTGCAGCGCCTCTTCGGAAGGAATCTGCCGAATCACATCGCCGGAAGAAGCATCTGTCACCTTGACCACGATGCGTCCGGAGCCGTTCTCCACCGAGAAGTTGACATTGCGCCTCACCGACTGCACGAACTCCTGAATGGTGGACACCGCAGACTCGACCTGCTCGCGAGTGACTTCCTGCGCCTCGCCAGCAACTGCCTTCGCCGCCTGCTCGTCGCCAGCTGCAGCGGCATCGACCTGCTGCTGGCGCGGCGCTCCCGCCTGAGCGGCACGCCCGGCGACCTGCTGTAGCGGATTCAGCGAATTCTTGATTGAGCCAAGGTCCATAAATCTCTCCTCACAAAGAGGTAGCGGGGAGAAGAGCCAAGCCCTTCTCCCCGCAGTCTAGCGCTTCCGACCTTAGCCGAGCAGGCTGAGCACAGCCTGCGGCAGCTGGTTGGCCTGAGCCAGGATGGCGGTACCGGCCTGCTGCAGGATCTGATTCTTGGTCAGCTCCGAGGTTTCGGCAGCAAAGTCGGTGTCGCGGATCCGGCTACGGGCAGCGGAGGCGTTCTCGGCGATGTTCTGCAGGTTCGAGATGGTGTTCTCGAAGCGGTTCTGCACGGCACCGAGCTGGGCTCGCTGGCTGTCGATGTTGGCAATCGCCCCCGCGATCACCCCGATTGCATCCTGCGCCCCCTTGGCCGTACTGATATCGACACTCGCCACATCCACCAGGGTACTGAAGGCACTACCTGTTACCGGGTTCAAATCCGCATTGACGCCAGTGATCTGGAAGGGATCTGCCGACTCCATGCGCACCACACCATCGGCACGCGCCGCGCCAGCACCCGCACCAGAGAACGATACCGAAGCACCGATATTATCGAAGACACCGTTTCCATCCAGGTCGGCGAACTGACGCGAGACCAGAGTGCCACTGGTGGCTCCGTCACCATTGGTAAAGTTGGTCAGGATGATGGACTCACCACGCTCACTGAGCAGCTCGACCTCGCCACTGGTATTGGAAAGTGTCGCGGTGACGCCGGTAGTGCCACTCTCCTTGTTGATCGCGTCAACCAGGGCACCGAGCTCGTTGGAGTTGGTGATATTGGCAGAGATCGAGACGCCGGCACTGGCCGAAGAGTCGTTCGAGCCGTACAGCGTGAAGGCAACAGTACCCGAGGTAATACCGCCCAGGGTGGCTTCGGTACGAGCAGTCGCGGTAACGCCGGTGGTATCCGATACCGCGTTGATCGCATTGGACACATCACGGGCACTGACGGCAGCACCAGAAGTGGTGTTGTAGGTGAATGCGGCGGTACCCAACTTGCCGACGATAGTGCCGCTGGTGCCACCATAGCCCGGAACACCGCCACTGGCGGTCAGCGCGGCGAAGTCGGCACCCGACACGGTCGCGGAGCCGCTGGTATCGTAACGGCTAACACCGATACGACTGGCATCTGCGGAGCCGATGGAAACACTGATGGTCTCGTAGGCATTGGCGCCAACCTGGAAACTCTGCGAACCGAAGGTGCCATCGAGAATCTTGCGCCCACCGAAACTGGTGGTTTCGGCGATACGATCAAGCTCCTGCTGCAGCTGGGCGACTTCACCCTGCAGAGCTGCACGCTCGGTAGCGCCGTTGGAGCCATTGGCAGACTGCAGCGCCAGATCGCGCATACGCTGCAGAATACCGGTGGACTGCTGCAGGGCACCTTCAGCGGTCTGCGCCAGAGAGATACCGTCGTTGGAGTTGCGTACCGCGACGTTCAGACCATTGATTTGGCTGGTCAGGCGGTTGGAGATTTGCAGACCAGCCGCGTCATCCTTCGCACTGTTGATGCGGAAACCGGTGGACAGGCGCTGGAGAGAGGTATCCAGACCCTTGGACGAGGTGTTCAGGTTACGCTGAGTGTTGAGAGACGCAACGTTAGTGTTGACTGTCAGGGCCATGGTGTTACCTCCGAATGACCTTTTGAACCGTTTGTCTGAGCTTGCGAGCTCGGGCCTGCATGCTCAGACGCCCAGAGAGTTCGCATTCGGTCTTTATATCGGCGTATTGGGAGGGACCTTTAGGCTTTTTTTCGAGTTTCCATTGATTTTTTTCTCTTTTAAAAAACAGAGACTTGCATCTGATTTCCTTGTTACAGCAAACGAATTGCCGGATTACCGTCGGAGGCAGGTCACCCCACTCAGACTATTTCGGCAGCCAAGCCTGCCTCCATAGCTCCAGATTCTCTCCCTCCAGCATCCATTCGCTTAGCACCCGCTGACGCAACTCATCGCCGAGCTTCGCAGTAGCATCCAGGTCGTGGATATGCATGCGGATGGCCTCAACCCACTCCTTGAAGCGATTTTTCACCCGCGTCACCGGCAGATCGCCGCGATAACAACGCACATCGCTGCATACCACCGGAAAGCCACAGGCGCCATATTCCAGCAGGCGCAGGTTGCTCTTGCACTCGTTGAACAGATTCTGCTCCACCGGTGCGATGGCCAGGTCGAGGTCGAGCCGGGCCAGGGCTTGGGGATACAGCTCGATATCGACCCCGGGGATGTTTTCCTTTACATAAGGCGCCAACTCCGGAGGACACATGCCAAAGAAGACCCAGTCCACCTCGGCGCAAAGCTCCTTGACCACATCGATGATGAGCTGTAAGTCCCCAGTATGACTGCCACCTCCGGCCCAGCCGACACGTGGTTTGCTGCCACGCCGACGTCGACTGACAAGCCCACCCCACCACTGCGTCGGCAAGCGGTTGTGCACCACATGAATCTCCGCATGCAGCCCCTCTAGCGCCTCGGCAAGCGCCTCGGTGGAGACGACAAACCGATCCACATAGCCAAGACCTCGACGCAGCGAGCGCAGCACGTCCTTAGGCATATGCTCGCGGTGGATGCTTTTCATCGGCAGGTTCGGCAGGTAATCATCCAGCTCATAGAGCTTGAAGGCTCTCGAAAAAGCCTTGATGCGCCGCATTGCCTCTAGACGCTCATCGCCGATCTGCCGCTGCAGCACAATCACATCCGGGTCATAGCGCTCAAGATCGACCACCTGCAGGAGCCCCGGCGACAACATACCGTCGACGTTTCCGCGCTCGCGCAAGGCCTGGAATGGCTGGATCACCCGATAATTACCACATCCCCAAGGATCTGCCGGGTGCGCCAGTATCACCGGGAGCGGCCGCCAGGTAAGTGGGCGCCAGCTCAACTGGACATCGGGCTCCAACTCGAAGCCTCGGCCATTGAGCGAGAGATTGCGGTTATAGGCTGGGTCATTGGCCAATGCAGGCAGCCACTTCGCATACATGGCATCCTGCTCCTCGACGAAACGCCTACGCTTCTCCTCCTGCGCCTTCGGGTCAATGCGTCGCTGACTGACACTTCCCTCATGCATCACCACAGAGTGCGGGGTCCATACAATCAAGTAGCCTGCCTCACGCACCTTCAGGCACAAGTCGACATCGTTGTAGGAAACCTTGAAACGATCCTCATCGAGCCCGCCCACCTGCTCATATATGGACTTGCGAATCATTAGGCAGGCGGCCGTCACCGCACTGTAGTCCTGCTCGACCTGCAAGCGCTGCATGTAACCGGGGGCGTCGATCGGCTCATCGATGAAGGGGTGATCCGCCGGGCCACGCAATCCCAGGACGACCCCGGCATGCTGCACCTTGCCGTCTGGATAGAGCAGCTTGGCGCCCACGATGCCGACCTCGGGCCGTAAGGCATGGTTGAGCAACTCATCTAGCCAGGCTTCACTGATAATGGCCGTATCATTGTTCAGCAGCACCAGGTACTCGCCCCGGGCAGCGCTCACGGCCATGTTGTTGATCGCGGAGTAATTGAATGGATGGGGGTAACGCAGCACCCTGACCTTGTCTTCGCCCATATGCTCCACCGCCTCCAGCCAGGCTTTGGCCTCTGACGTCTGGCTGGCGTTATCGACGATCAACAACTCATAGCGACTGTAAGAGGTCTTCTCCAGGAGGCTCTCCACGCAGCGCTGAAGAATGGGCAGTTGGTCCTTGGTCGGAATGATGATCGATACCAGCGGCTTGTCCGGGTGCCCGTAGCGAATTCTGTAACGGGCCGGCAGATGCGAGATTACCTCTGCGGTATAGCCACGAGCGGTCAGGTGCCTCTGTATGGCAGCCTGCTCACCAGGATTCTCCTGCAAAGCCGGCGCATCGGTGTAAAGCAGCGGCTCGGCGACATGACCAATGCCCGCCAACCCTCCTTTTTCGATCAGACGTAGCACCAGATCGAGCTCAATCGCCTCGGGATAGGCCGCATCGTAACCACCCAGATCAATGAACACTTCACGGCGCAATAGCCAGTGCTTGGACATGGCGCGAGGAAAGCTCAGCAATAGATCCAGATTGAGAGCAGGACGGAATGCCCCCCCCAGCTCGCCATCGGCTTGACGCTGTAGCTCGTCGGCGAAAATGGCCCGGCACTGCGGCGCCTGAGTCAACTCAAGCGCCGCGACCATCAAGCCACTCGCGCAGAACTCATCGCCTGCGTCGACCAGCATGAACCAGTCGACAGCGAAGTCCCGGATAGCCTGATTAAGCGCTGCCACATAATCGCAGCCGTCAATCTGGATGAAATGCAGCTTGTTGTCCGGGTGACTGGCAGGCACCGCAGCCACCGAAAGGACTCGCATCTTCAGGGTGGCATAGGCGTTGCGATCCAGCCCCAGGCTGCGAATGGTGCGGGTCAGGCGCTCTGCATCTCCCTGAAGATCGAGGATCACGATACCGAACAGCGGCCCCCCTGCATGTTGTTGCAGGTACTCATTGATTTGCCGAAGCTGCAGCTCGCTCGGCACCCGAGCTGCCACCCAACGCTTGAGCCGCTCAGAGTTGCTCAGCTCACGCCCCGCGTCCACGCTCGCCGGGACTGCCACCGCTCCTTGAGCGTAGCGCCCCAGCAGGTCTTCAGTCTTCGAGTCGACCCCCACACGCATGATGAACTGCAGCGCACACAGCTCGGACAAGTCCTCCTGGGTCAAATCATGCAGCGTCATCCGCCCCGCGCGCAGACTGACTGAAGATTTCTCCCTGTGCTGGGCATAGATATCCTGCAGCTGCGCATCCAGGGAATATTGCAGGGTCTGCAGGTGATAGCCCGTCTCGAACAACACCCTGCGAAACTCTGTAAGCGTGAAGAAACGGATATGCGTGATGTCCAGCAACCCCGCTGGCTCATACTCCCAATAGCCGTCGCTCAAGGCACTCATCAGGCGCAAATTGCGCACATTGGGAATCGAGATGATGATTTGCGCATCCCTACTCAAGAAGGGTTTGAGCTCGGTCAGCACCGCCCACGGGTTGTACATGTGCTCCAGCACATCGGCCAGGATGACCCCATCCAGTGCACCTTTGGCGATGCCCTCGGCCTCTAGGTCGAACTCCTCGAACTTGCCAACCAGCACATGATCAAGCTTGCTCGCCGCTTGCTTGGCTGCGGCCTGGTTGATCTCCATGCCCCACACCTTGGCTTCTGGAAAGCGCTGCTTGAGCAGTTGACCATTGGCACCTGCCGCACAACCAATATCCAGCACGAAACTTGGCGCTTTGGCGAACGCCTCTATCAACGGGCTGCGGGCAGTATCGTGATAGGCAACCTCAACCTCGGTGTGCTCGACATCCAGATACTCCTGCCAAACGTATCGCCGAGCCTCCCGTGGCCCAGCCAGTTCAAGCATGAGCTTGGCCACACGCTGAGCCGCATGACCATCAACCCCCAAGTTGTAGTAGGGAGCACGCAGGCGCATGGCCTCAAGTTGACGCCCGCGAAAGGCATCGTCGGTCAGCAGGCGATGGATGGCAGCAGCGAGATCCCGTGCCTCGGCCTCAACCACACCGCTCTCAGCCTCAAAGCTCGGACCGAGAAGCATGCCCCCGATATTCAACAAGTTGATCGTCGCCGTGCCCGCCAGCATGGCCTCAACGCTGTAATTGGAGTCCACCGCCACCAGCACATCAGCGGCAACCGCCCATAACTGGGTATCTTCAGCGGTATAGAAATAGAGCTCGTCACTTGCACCCAACTCATGCAACAGCTCTATGCATCGTTGTGCGCCAAAATGCTGATTGGAGGGGCGATCCTTGATCACGGCATAAAACTGCAAGCCTGCCTGACGCAGATTTTCGCAGGCCGCGATGAAAGCCAGCAGGCTGTCGCCGTAGATCGACTCATTGCAATGTGCCGTAAGATTGGCCGCCCAGGTCGTCCCGAACACCACCAACGGCACCTCGGACTGCATCTGATGCTTATTGCGCAACACCGCACACGCCTGCCCGCGCTGCCCGCGCAACTGGGCGTAGCCATCCCAGGCGGGGTTGCCAGTCACATGCAGGCGTGCCGGGTCAATCCCTAGATCCCGATAACCTTCAAGACCGCGCTCACCGTATACCGCCAGTACATCCGTATGCAGCGCGCTGTGTACGGTGTAGGGCTCATGCAGCGCAATCGAGTGCGCCAGCTGCAACGAGGGGATACGCTGCTGTCGGGCCCAGAGCGAAACCGTCTTGCCCATCAGCATCACATCCTCGCTGACCACCAGCAGTTCGATTTGAAACTGCTCTCGCGCTCGCTCGCACGCTTCCAGAAGACCGAGCGCAGATGGCAGATCCTGTTGCAACCGTCGCTCGATCAATGGCCGTAAACGCTGCTTGTCCTCCCCCGACAGCGCTGGCGGCCACAGCGGGCCGGCAAGGTACTCAGCAAAATCGGCGCAAAACTGCGAGGCCTGCTGCTGCGAGTGCGCAGCACCCTGCCCCTCAATCAACTCCTCCAGGGCCAGCACACGACACCCTGCCTCGTTGGCAATGTCGAGTAACCCCTGGGTAATCTGGGTGCGGACGGTGAGAATCGTCAATGTGCCGCGTTCACGCACAAACAGTCGCAAGGCCTCGGCGTGCTGGGCCCAGAGCAGGCTGATGATGGCCGGCGCTTTCATGTGCGCTCCCCGGTGAATAGTCCAAAGTAGTCGCTCAAGATCGCCTCAACCAATAGGTACTCGCTGCCCTGGCTGATGTCCACGCCGTGGCTGTAGCGTTGCGCACAGGCCGCAGCCCACTGCCGGGAAATGACAGTTGCGCGCCGGTCGGCCTGGCGCTGGGAGCGCCAAGCCTGAAACTGCTCCTCAAGCTCAGGCAATAAAAGCCCGGCAAAGTCGTAGTCCGGAAGGCGCGCCAACAATGCGTCGTACAGGCAGAAAAAGAAATGACGCGCCCGCATGGGTTGCAACAGCTGCCCCAGCTCCGCGGCGAGCTCCGCGACGGGGAGCTGCAACCAGGATTGCAGAGCCCCAAACGAGCGTTTCGACAAGGCAGCCTCGCTCTCCGCCATCTGTTGCGCGAAGCGCGCATTGGCCGCAGGGTCGGCACGGTTCTCCAACACCACGAAAAGGCGCCCCGCCAGGCACGGCGAGAGTCGCGCGATCAACTGCCGCTCCAGGAACAGCCCCAGCGCCACCAACCCGGCATCGGCAGCGAACCAGGACAGAACACGCTTCCACTTATGCGTTCGCTCCAGTGCCTCATACAGTAGCCAGTTGATATTACCTCCGCCCAGGAAGGCTCCGTAAGGTACAAGCGCATGCACGGTCAAACCTTGCGCGTCGGCATGCTCGACCAACTCCGCCACGCTCAGGCGCGCCATGTAGTTGGCAAAATCCGCGCAGTCCGCCGTCTTGCGTAATGCATCCGGCCAGTTCTCACGGCTCTCGCCATAAGCCAGACGAATATGATCACTGGAGTGGATGTCAAAGAGCAGCCGCCCTCCGGGACGAACCACTCTGCGCCACTCCTGCAGTGCCTCGCGCCAGTTGGGAAAGTGCACCATCACGTTGAGGGCCACAGCAGAGTCGAAACTCCCATCCCCGCATGGCAGAGCGAGGATATCGCCAAGCTTCAGAGTGATCGGCCGCGCGCCGGCCAGGCGCCGCGTCTCATCTAGCATTGCTTGGGAACTGTCAACGCCGGTCACCTGGTAGCCCTGCTGCAGCAGGGCCAATGCGGCACGCCCGGTGCCGGTGCCGATGTCGAGAATCTCGCGGCCACAGACATGGCGCTGGATGATGTCGATTTCCAGCGCATGCTTCAGTTGATTGGTAGTGGTGTTCTCGCACATCCGCCCGGAATACCAGGCCACCATGTTGGGGTCCTGCCAGGCATTGGTCTTCCAGCGGATGAGATCACTGCCTGCCGCCCCCCCCAAGCTCCTAGCGTCTTTGTGTTGACTCACTTCAGCATCCCCTGTGTAGGCCCGTCCGAGTCGTACCAGGCTAGGACATAGACCATCATGTTTGCCTGTAAAAGCACCAAAGGGGAATCCCGGTGCTACAGCCCCCCTCGGCGTCAAACTCATGACATCTCAAGTGGATGAGCAAAACACAGGCCAATAGGTGTCGCGGGGGTATTACTCTGACTCAACGCAACTGGTTAAACAGGTTGAGCCCGGCAATCTTCACGTAACTCTGCTGCGCCGCCTCGAGGATGATGCTCTGGAACGACAGACGCGACAGCGCCTCGGCATAATCCAGCTCGCGCAGATCGGCCTGTACGGCCTTGTTGACCAGGGTCACATCCTCGTTATCGATCTCGGTGGTCTCGATCAAATTGAGACGCGCGCCGATCTCGGTCTGCACCTCCAGCACCTGGCCAATGCCGTTGTCCAGGTTCTTCAAGGCGATGGCCACTTCGTCGCGAATCGCCAGATTGCCGACGGGCGAGGTCGGCGACGACTCCAGCGCCTGGCGCAAGCGGGAAATACTGTTGAGTATGCTGCGTTGCTCCTGGAACTGCGGTTTGATACCGAATTCGTCACCCGCCGCGGCAGCCGCGCTCAGGCTGAAGTCGACCCCGAACACGGTGAAGTTTGCCGGGTACGGCCCCGGCGCCGAGCCAGTGCCGATAGGCGTGCTGCTAGGGCCGACCGGCTGGGCATAGACATCATAGTTGGCTGGGCTGGTGAAGCGCAGCACCACGCCGGAGGTGGGGAACTGCGAGTTGAAGGTGGTCTGGTTGCTGATGGTACCGCCGGTGACCACCGCCGTGGAGGCATTGGTCGAGGAGCGGGTCACGGCAAATTCGGTGGGCGCCGCCTGCAGGGTGAAGCTGTGGGTGCCGATGCCCGGTGTTCCGGGGGTGGTGGTATTGGCCAGCAGATTGTCCAGATCCTGCTCGTTGTCTCCGGGCTGCAATACCACATCCAGTTGAAAACGCATGCCACGGAAATTGATGGTACTGCCACCACTGGCCAGGGGATCTATTTGTCCTCCGCCCGGAATCTCCGAGGTCACATCCGCCCCGGTACCGTCGTAGATGCGGAACTCCCTGCCGCTGACAAATACCAGCGAGTAGGGTTCGCCGGCACGGAAGGTACTGTTGAAGGTGTCCTGGTCCTCGACCAGCCCCTGCGACATGAACACGCGCTGATTGGCGGCGGGCACCGGCGGTATCGTGGTGGCCGGCAGCGGCGGCACCTGGCCGGCCAATGCGGGATTGTTGACGCCTGCCGTCTCCAGCACGCGGTCCGCGTTGGTCACGTCCTCGAACAGGCGCTTGCCGTTGTCGTTGATGGCCACTGTGGTCGAACTGGCCACCTGCAGGCGGCGCTGCCCCTCGTCGCCATAATAGGAGTAGGTACCGTCGGGGTTGCGGATGAACGGCTCGGTCTTGCCCAGGAAGCCGGCGAACAGGTACTCGCCCCGAGCGTTGCGGCTGTTCATCAGGTTGAGCAGCTCCGCCTCGCGCTCACCCAGCTCCTTGGCAATGGACTTGCGGTCCTCGGTCGACAGGGCGCCGCCACCGGCCTGGACGGCCAGCTCGCGGATGCGCTGCAGCACGGTGTTGACCGAGTTGAGGGTGGTTTCTTCCTGGGTCAGGCTGTTCTTCGCCGCCGTCAGATTGTCCTTGTACTGGCCCAGCACTGCCTGCTGCTGCTCCAGCTGCAGCAGGCGCACCGAGGCCACCGGGTCGTCCGCCGGCGTGAGGATGCGCAGGCCGCTGCTGATCTGCTCCTGGGTACGGATCACGCTGGAGTAGTTGCGCCCGATGCCGCTCACGCCATTGTTGAAGGCTTGGATGGAGGAGATGCGCATGACCATGGTGGCTATCCGGCTTAGAAGCTGTTGATCAGGGTATCGAACAAATTACGGGCGACTTGAATGATCTGCGCCGATGCCTGGTAGTACTGCTCGAATTGAATGAGCTTGGCCGCCTCCTCATCCAGGCTCACCGCCGACACCGAGTCGCGGTTGTCGGTGGCCTGTTTGAGAATGGCACCGGTCGCCTCGCCATCCACTCGCGCCTGGCTGGTCAGGGTGCCGACCCGCTCCACCAGATCGCCGTAGGCATCGGTGAAACTCGCTCCAGTGGTGGCCGGGAAGTTCGGATCTATGCCGACCGTCGCCTTATTCTGCAGATCCACCAGTTTCAGTGCATTGCGGTTGTCCGAAACACCGTTGGTATTGAAGGAAATGGTGAAGTTGTCGCCGGTAGTCGGCCGCCCGCTGAGGGTGAACTCGAAGGTGAAGTCGTCGGGTGGCGTGCCGGCGGTGACCTGCTGAGTGTTGTTCTGCCCCGGCACTATGACGTTGCTGCTGAGCACCGCGCCGTTGATATCCACCACGTCGTAACCGGTCGCCGAAGTGAACACGATGCGCAGCGGCGGCGTGGTGCGCAGGCTGTTCTCCATGCCGGCCTGGGCCACGGAGTCGTAGATATCGATGCGCGTAATCAGGCTGGGCTGGGTGATCACCCCGGTGCCGATATTGCCGGGGCTGGTCTCGGCCTTGAGCGGCGAGGCGAAGGCCAGCTCCGATGCGTTCTTCAGGTCGGCGCGGATATCGCTGCCGGCGGTGCGGGTCGGCATGATGCGGAAGCGGTCGCCGGCGGCGAAGGTGCCGGAGGCCACGTTCATCGAGAAGCCGTCGAACACCAGCGGCGTGGCGCTGGTGATGTCATAGGGCGTCGGCGCCGCCACCAGCGGAGTGTCCGGATCGCCATCGTCATCGTACAGGGCGGCCACCGCCTGGCCGTCGGAGACCCGGCGCACCGTGTACTCGGTGGCGCTGGTGAACACCACCTCGTAGTCGCTGGTGCTCAGTGCCGTGGTGTCCTCGATCAGCACGTTGAGGTTGGCCGCCGGGTCGCTGTTGCCGACCCGGGCGATGCTGCGCTGGCCGATCAACAGCGGATCGTTGATGGCACGGAACAGCGGCTCGCCGAAGTTGCCCTTGAGGTCCAGACCCTGCCCCAGCTGGCTGTTGATCTGGTCGGCGACGGACAGCGCCAGGCGCCCGATAGAGTTTAGCGACTCGTCCAGCACATCCTCGCGGTAGCGGATCAGCCCGCCCATTTCACCGCCGGTGATTAACGAGGTGATGCCCTGACGTGAATTGCCGCTGACGAACTGCACCTCGGCGCGCAGCGGGTCGGCGGTGCCCGGCACCACCGCCAGGCGCGCGGCGCTGGCGCCCACCACCAGTGGCTGGCCGGAGCCGATGAACAGGTTGTAGCTGTTGTCGTCCTGCGGCACCACGGTCACGCCGATGAACTCGGAGAGCCTGCGCACCGCCTCGTCGCGGGCGTCCAGCAGGTCGTTGGGCTGCTTGCCGTTGGCGGCTGCCACAGCGATGGCGTTGTTGTAGCCGGCTATGGAAGTGGCCAGCTGATTGACCTGGTCGGTCACCGCCGAGAGCTGCTTGTTGATGAAGGCGTTCTGCTCGTAGAGACGGTCGTAGATGGTGTTGAAGCGCTTGGCCAGGCCCTCGGCCTCGGACAGCACCAGCTGCCGCGCCGGGATATTGGCGGGGTCTTCGGCCGCCGTCTGCAGGGAGGCGAACAGCTTCTGCAGGCCGGGGGTGACGCCGGTGGTGCTGCCGGCCAGCAGCGAGTCGAGCTGGTTGATCTGGCTCAGGTAGGCCGACACGTCGCTGTTCAGCGCCGTGCTGCTGCGCACCTGGGTGGTGAGGAACTCGTTGTAGATGCGCCGCACGTCGACCAGGGTGGTGCCCGAGCCTATGTAGCCGACTCCACTGAACTGCGGGATGCGCGTGGCCTGCACCGTGTCCTGCCGGGTGTAGCCCGGGGTGTTGACGTTGGTGATGTTGTGGCCGGTGACCGCCAGCGACGTCTTGTTCGCGGCGAGGCCCGACAGGCCAATGCTCAGTAGGTCAGCCATGGTTCAGCTCTCAGGTCCTCGTGGTCGGACTGTCGACGGCGGCAATGGCCTGATAGGTCTGCATCTGCCGGGCGATCTGCACGATCTTGCGGGCGTACTGGGGGTCGGTCGCATAACCGGCCTCCTGCAGCTCGCGCACGAAGCTCTCCGGGTTATCGGTCGCCGCCAGCGCTTCTTGATAGCGGCCATTGCCCTGCAGGAAATTCACGTAGTCGTTGAAACTCTGCCGATAGGAGTCGTAGGCCCGAAACGACGCCGCTTCCTTCACCGCCGCGCCGCCCTTGTATTCGGTGGTCAGTACCCGTGCGGCCTGGCCCTGCCAGCCGCCATGGGCCTTGATGCCGAACAGGTTGTGGCTGCTGGAGCCGTCGGACTGGCGGATGATCGACTTGCCCCAGCCGGTTTCCAGGGCGGCCTGGGCCACCAGATAGCGGGCGTCGACACCGATCTTCTGCGCCGCCTCTTCGGCCAGCGGCAGCATGGTGGCGACGAAATCGGCGGCCGAGGCGAAGGCCGACTTGCCCTTGGCCAGCGGCGGCTGGGCCACCCGGCGGCCGCCGATGGCCTCGCCGTTGTCCAGGTCGGCGACCACCGCCTTGCTCTGTAACGGCACCCAGTCCTTGCCGGCCAAGGGTTGAGCCTCGGCCGTGGCCGGCACTATGCCGGCCAGCAACCGGTCGCTGAGCTTGCTCGGCAGGCTCAGGCGGCGCTGGTTGAGCAGCTGCGAGTCGTCGCGCACAGCGCCCTCGCCCGCCGGTTTAAAGGCGCCGGCACGCGCGCCGGCGGCCGGCGGCTCGACCTGGGCGAAGGGATTGACCCGTTTCGGCCCGCTCTTGATCTGGCTGAGCTGGCGCTCCAGCACCGCGGCCAGGCCGATGCCGCCATTGTTCTTCGACAGGGTCACGGCCAGCTGCTGGTCGTGCATGTCCTGGTAGGTCTTGCTCTCGTTGCTGTTCATGAAGTTGCCTTCGGCGAACACCTCGTTCGCCTTGCGCATGGCCTTCATCATCTCGTTGAGGAACAGCGACTCGAATTCCTGGGCGACCTTCTTGATGTTGCCTTCGCTGTCACCGCCGACCTTGAACTGGTTGAGCCGGTTCAGGTCGGTATAGGCGCCGCTGTCGAGGCCGGCTGCGAGTCTGGAATTCATGGTCGCCTCCGTCAGATCACGATCAGGTCGGCCTGCAGGGCGCCGGCTTGCTTGAGCGCCTCGAGGATGGCCATCAGGTCGGAAGGCGCGGCGCCCACCTGGTTCACCGCACGCACTATCTCGTCCAGGGTGGTGCCGGGGCCGAACTTGAACATCGGCTTGGCCTCCTGCGCGGCATCCACCCTGGAGCGCGGCACCACCGCGGTCTGCCCGCCGGACAGCGCCTCCGGCTGGCTGACGATGGGGTCTTCGGTGATGGTCACGGTCAGGCTGCCATGGGTCACGGCGGCCGGCTGCACCCGTACGTTCTGGCCGATGACGATGGTGCCGGTGCGCGAGTTGATGATGACCTTGGCCGCCGCCTGGCCGGCCTCGATCTCGATGTTCTCCAGCACCGCCAGATAGTCGACGCGCTGGTTCGGGTCCAGCGGCGCGCTGACGCGGATCGAGCCGCCGTCGATGGCCTGGGCCACGCCCGGGCCGAGCAGGCCGTTGATCTGGTCGACTATGTTCTTCGCCGTGGTGAAGTCGGGCCGGTTGAGGTTCAGCGTCAGGCTGTTGCCCTGGTCGAAACCGCTGGGCACCGGGCGCTCGACCGTGGCGCCGGCGGGAATGCGCCCGGCCGAGGGGATGTTCACGGTGATCCGCGAACCATCGGCGCCGCCAGCGTCGAAACCGCCGACCACCAGGTTGCCCTGGGCAATGGCGTAGACGTTGCCGTCGATGCCCTTGAGCGGCGTCATCAGCAGGCTGCCGCCGCGCAGGCTCTTGGAGTTGCCGATCGAGGAGATGGTCACGTCCAGGGTCTGCCCCGGCTTGGCGAAGGGTGGCAGGTCGGCATGCACGGACACCGCCGCGACGTTCTTCAACTGCACGTTGCCGGAGCCCGCCGGCACCTTGATGCCGAACTGCGCCAGCATGTTGTTGAAGGTCTGCAGGGTGAAAGGCGTCTGGGTGGTCTGGTCACCGGTGCCGTTGAGGCCGACCACCAGGCCGTAGCCGATCAGCTGGTTGCTGCGCACGCCCTGGATGCTGGCCAGGTCCTTCAGGCGCTCGGCCTGGGCCGGCAAGCTCAGCAGCAGGCTGAGCAGCAGCACCCCGCAGGAGCGAGCCCTGCTCGCGAAGCTTCTGCCTTCAACCCGATCGCGAGCAGAGCTCGTTCCTACGACATTCATCTTCATTCTCCTGCTCAGAACGGGAACAGCGGGCTGAGGAAGAAGCGATCCAGCCAACCCGGTTGGCTGGCATCGGCGAAGGCACCGGTACCCGAGTAGGTGATCCGCGCGTTGGCGATGCGGGTCGAGGACACCGTGTTGTCGGTGGCGATGTCGTCGGCGCGCACCAGGCCGGCGATGCGCACCAGCTCGTCGCCGGTGTTCAGGGTCATCCACTTCTCGCCGCGCACGGCGAGGATGCCGTTGGGCAGCACCTCGGCCACGGTGACGGTGATGGAGCCGGTCAGGCTGTTGCTCTGCTTGGCCGCGCTCTCGCCCTCGGTCGAGCGGGTGCCGCGGTAACCGACGTCCAGGTTCAGGTCGTCGCCATTGAGCGGGTTGAGCCCGGAGCTGGGGTTGTTGACGCCGACGGTGGCGCCGAACAGCGAGGTCAGGCCGAGGCTGGCCGAACTGTCCTTGGACATGTCGGAGCCGGCCGACTTGCTCGCCTGGGTACGCTCGCTGAGGGTGATGGTGATGATGTCGCCGACCCGGTAGGCCTTTCGGTCGTCGTACAGGTTGGTCTCGAAGCCCGGCTGGTAGATGGCGCCGTTGTTCTGCGCGGCCGGCAGGGGGGTGCGCGGCAGCACCGGGGCGTAGTAGGGGTCGTCCGGCTTCGGCGGTGGCGTCACGCAGCCGCTCAGGACCACGCAGCCCAGCAGGGAGAGAAGAATTATAAGCCGGTTCATAACCACTACCTCACGGCGTTCGTGTCGCTAGCCGCCGGCGCCTACGGCGCCCGCGGTATTAAAGGTTCTGCGTGATGAAGGAGAGCATCTGGTCCGAGGTGGAGATCACCTTGGAGTTCATCTCGTAGGCACGCTGGGTGGTGATCATGTTGACCAGCTCCTCCACCACGCTGACGTTGGAGTTCTCCAGGGTGTTCTGCAGCACGGTGCCGAGGCCGGTCAGGCCTGGGGTACCGACCTGCGGTGCGCCGCTGGAGGCGGTTTCGAGGAACAGGTTGTTGCCGATCGCCTGCAGGCCGGCCGGGTTGACGAAGTCGGCGGTCTGGATATTGCCGATCACCTGGGCGGCCGGGTTGCCGGCGGTGGTCACCGAGACGGTGCCGTCCTCGCCGACGGTGAAGGTCTGCACCTCAGCCGGCAGGACTATGGCTGGCTCCAACGGAAAACCGCTTGAAGTGACGATCTGGCCGTCGGAGTCCAGGTGGAAGCTGCCGTCGCGGCTATAGCCGATGGTGCCGTCCGGCATCAGGATCTGGAAGAAGCCGCGCCCGTTGATCGCCATGTCCAGCGGCTGCTCGGTGGTCTGCAGGCTGCCGGCGGTGAAGATCTTCTGGGTGCCGGCGATGCGCACCCCGGTACCCAGCTGCAGGCCGGTGGGCAGCTCGCTGTCCTGGCTGGACTGACCGCCCGGCTGGCGCCGGATCTGGTACAGCAGGTCCTCGAAATCGGCGCGATCACGCTTGAAGCCGGTGGTCGAGACGTTGGCCAGGTTGTTGGAAATGGTGGTCAGGTTCATGTCCTGGGCGGACAGACCGGTTTTCGCGACCCACAGAGCCGGAAGCATGTTCTTTCTCCTCGAACGCCAGTTTCATGGCGCTTCGCGTTGGTGATTAGCTGATTTGCATGACCCGTGCCATGGCCGCCGCGCCGTCTTCGGCGGTGCGCATCATCTTCACGTGCAGTTCGAACTGGCGGGACAGCGAGAGGATCGCGGTCATCTCCTCGACGGCGTTGACGTTGCTCGACTCGAGAAAGCCCGAAGTCAGGCGCACGTTGGCGTCGGCGGCCGCCGGCTCGTTGGCGCCCTTGACCCGGATCAGGCCGTCGCCGCCCTTCTCCAGGGTCTTCGGGTCCGGATTCACCAGCTTGATGCGATCCACCTCGGCCATCACGTTCGGCGCCTCGCCGAGGGCGCGGATACTGATGGTGCCGTCCTGGCCGATCTCGACCTTCTGCTCCGGCGGCACGGCGATCGGCCCGCCGTTGCCCAGCACCGGCAAACCGGTGCCGGTGCGCAGCTGGCCGAGGGCATCGATCTGCAGGCTGGCGGTACGCACATAGGCCTCGCTGCCATCGGCGGCCTGCACGGCGATCCAGCCCTGGCCGTCGATGGCCACGTCCAGGTCGCGGCCGGTCTCCTGCAGGGAGCCGGGGGTGAAATCGGTGGCCGGGCGCTCGGTCATGGCATAGACCCGCGCCGGGTAGCTGTCGCCGAACACCGGCATCGAGCGCGCCTGCTCGTAGTCGCGACGAAAGCCGGTGGTGGAGATATTCGCCAGATTGTTGGCGTGGGCGCGCTGGGCCAGAGTGTTCTGGCTGGCGCCGGTCATGGAGATGTACAGCATCTTGTCCATGGTCTGCTCCGCAGGGTCGGCTTTTTGCCGCTGATTAATCTGTTACCTGCTGTTGAGCAAACCACGTGCCAAAACTATTCTTTAATCCTATCTAGCTGATTTAAAAGAAAATATACGAAAGAAAGACTCCCGAAGGAGCCTTTCTCGAAAGCCAACCGGCCAAGCCTTGCCGCCAGCGGCAAGGCTTGGCTAAGCATCAGCGGATATTGATGATGGTCTGGGTGATGGCGCTCTCGGTCTCGATGGTCTTGGCGTTGGCCTGGTAGTTGCGCTGGGCGACGATCAGGTTGACCAACTGATCGGACAGCTCGACGTTGGAATCCTCCAGGGCGCCGGCCTGCAGGGCGCCCAGGGTGCCGGTGCGCGGCGTGCCAATGACCGGCTCACCGGACTGGAAGGACTGCACCCAGGCGGTCTTGCCGATCGGGGTAAGGCCCTGCACGTTGGCGAAGCTGGCCAGCACAACCTGGCCCTGGATCAACGACTGGCCGTTGGTGTAGCGGGCGAAGATCACCCCGGTATCGTCGATCTCCAGGCCGGACAACTCGCCGGTGGTGTAGCCGTCCTGGCTCACCGAGGTGACGGCGAAGGCGCTGGCGAACTGGGTGGCCTGACGGATATCGACGGTGATGCCGGCCGCCGCCGCGTTGGCGCCGTTGGCGCTCCACACCGGCGGCACCGAGTTGTCCGGCGCGGCCGGCACCCAGTTGGTCAGCACCAGCGTGCCGTCGGGGTTGACCGTGAAGTCCGGCGAGGCCAGCGCCGCGGTGTTCAACTGCCCCGCCGCGGTGAAGGCCATATTGACCGTGTAGGGCGTGGTGAGAGTCGGGTCATTGGGGTTACGCCCGTCGATCAGCACATTCATGGTCCAGGTATTGGCCGCCGTCTTGACGAAATACTGGGTCATGACGTGGGCGTTGCCCTGGGTGTCGTAGATATTGGTCGAGGTCGAGGAGTTGTAGGTGGTCGGATCGGCCGGATCGAAGGGCACGGTGGTCGGCACCGTGTTGTTCGAGTTCAGGTTGAAGGTCTGCGCCAGGTTCTCGGTGGCCCTAGGCGCCTGGGCGGCGGTGCGAATCTGGATATCGTTGACAATGCCATTCTGCAGATTGCCCGCCGCATCCACCGCATAACCCTGCAGGCGGTAGCCGAAGTTGTTCACCACGTAACCGTCACGGTCGGTGCCGAAATAGCCGGCGCGGGTGTAGCTGATCTCGCCGTTGTTGCTGGTGACGAAGAAGCCGTTGCCGTTGATCGCCAGGTCCAGGGCGTTCTGCGTGTAGTTGATGTTGCCCTGGTTGAACAGCTGCGACACATCGGCCAGCAGCACGCCACTGCCCTGGGCGTTAGAGCCTGTGCCGAGCACCGAGGCGGCGTAGACATCGGCGAACTCGGCACGCGACTGCTTGAAGCCCGCGGTGCCAGCATTGGCGATGTTGTTGCCGGTGACGTTGAGGTCGTTGGTGGCCGCCCGTAGACCGCTGAGACCGATATTGAAAGCCATGAATGAACTCCTCTGCCGTTACTGCCGGCGCTGCAAGTCTGGGGGTTACTGACCGATGATCTGGACCTGGGACAGCGGGACGCTACCGATGCCCGCCAGGTTGAGCTTCATTTCTCCGCCGTTCTGCCCGAGCACCACGCTGTCGACGTTGGCCGGCAACAGGGTGTAGAGCCCCTTGGTGCCATCGGCGTAGGTGGCCTGGGCCTCGAACTTGTAGGTGCCGGGCGGCAAGAGATTGCCGCTGGAGTCCTTGCCGTCCCACATGAAGCTGACGTTGCCGGCGGCCTGCTGGCCCAGGTTGACGCGATTGACCACCTTGCCGGCGTTGTCGTAGACGTTGACGTAGACGTTGCTGCTGGTGACCGGCAGGACCAGGCTGCCCTTGAAGGTCTCGCTGGTATCCACCACCGCCTTCTCGGTCGGCACTATCACCTTGCGCCCGACCAGGGACGAGGCCTGCAGGGCCTGGGACGACTGGTAGCCGGAGAGCAGCGACGCCATGCTGGAGTTCAGCTTCTCGATGCCTTCGACCTGACTGAACTGCGCCAGCTGGGCGATGAACTCGCCGTTCTCCTGGGGCTCCAGGGGGTTCTGGTTGTTCAGCTGAGCCACCAGCAGCTCGAGGAACTCGTTCTTGCCGAGATCCTTGCTCTGCCTGGTGTCCTGCTTGATCTGGTACTGCTCCAGGACGGAACTGACGCCACTGACGCTCATTTTCTCGCTCCTTCTTCGCCGCTTACTGGCCCAGGGTCAGCACGCGCTGCATCATCTGCTTGGCGGTGTTCATCATTTCCACGTTGGTCTGGAAGGCCCGACTGGCGGAGATCATGTCGGCCATTTCCTCGACTACGTTGACGTTCGGGTAGTACACGTAACCCTTCTCGTCGGCCGCCGGGTGGTTCGGCTCGTAGCGCGGCATCAGGCTGCTCTGGTCCTCGACCACCCCCAGCACCTGCACGCCACGGCCGGCCTGGTCCTGATCGGCGAACAGCGAGCCGCGATCGCCGCTCATGCTCGACTCGAAGACGGTGGCGAACACCGGGTGGCGAGCACGATAGGTCTGCTCGACGCTGGAAGAGACGGTCTCGGCATTGGCGATATTGCTGGAGATGGTGTTCAGGCGAGTGCTCTGGGCGCTCATACCGGTACCGGCGATGTTGAAGACACTGGCGAGTGACATGACTGGGATCTCCCTTATTCGCCGCGCAGGGCGCCGATCAGACCTTTGAACTTGCTATTGAGCAGAGTGAAACTGGCCTGGAACTGCACCGCGTTCTCGGCGTACTTGGCCTGTTCCTGCTGCATGTCGACGCTGTTCTGGTCGATGGACGGGTGGAACGGGGTGCGGTAGCGCAGGGCCGGGTCGGCCAACTGGATGCCGTCGGCGGCGATGTGCTGGCTGTCGGTGCGGCTCATGGCGAAGCGCTTGCCGCTCTGCCTCTCGCTCTGCTCGGCGAGCACGGCGGCGAAGTCCAGATCGCGGGCCTTGTAATGCGGGGTATCGGCGTTGGCGATGTTGTTGGCCAGCACTTCGGCACGCTGGGCGCGGAAGGCGAGCGCTTCTTCGTGGATACCGAGTGCTCTGTCGAAGCTGATGCTCATGATCTGGAACCTCTGCCGATGGGCGTCTTGCCAGACATACAGCAAAGGCTATGCCAGATTTATTTATCCTTATTTTTCAATGGCTTGAATAAGAATAAGACGTCTCCCACCCGGAAAGCGGCAAGGCTTTTCCGCTTTCCGGACGGCAGGCGGCAAAGCCGGCAAGGCCGCCTTGCCGCCTGCCGAAACGAAAACGGGAGGCCATTGGCCTCCCGTCTCGCATACGCATTGCGAATCACTTGACCTTGTAGATGATCCCCGGACTGCACTGCACCATCTGATACAGATCCGGCAGGCCGTTGAGCGCCTCGGAAGCGCCGAGGAACAGGTAACCGCCCGGCTTCAGGGTGGCGTGAATGCGGGTGAGGATGTCCTTCTTCACCTCGGCGGAGAAATAGATCAGCACGTTGCGGCAGAACACCACATCGAACTTGCCGAGTGCCGCATAGCTCTCCAGCAGGTTCAGCGGACGGAACTCCACCCGGTTCTTGATCGGCGCCTTGACCACCCAACGCCCCGGCCCCTTGGGATCGAAGTAGCGCTGCAGGCGCTCCTGCGACAGGCCACGCCCCATGGCCAGGCTGTCGTACTCGCCGGACTTGCAGGCGCTCAGCATCGATGGCGACAGGTCGGTGGCAACGATCTGTACCCCGGCCTTGAGCTGGCCCAGGTTGGTCTTCTCGAACTCGTCGATGGTCATCGACAGCGAAAAGGGCTCCTGCCCCGAGGAACAGGCCGCCGACCAGATACGCAGGCGCTGGCTTGGATTGGCCTTGATCAGCTCCGGCAACACCCGGTTCTTCATCACTTCGAAGGGGTAGGTGTCGCGAAACCACAGGGTTTCGTTGGTGGTCATGGCGTCCACCACCTGCTCGCGCAAGCCGCCGCGCGGCTGGGCTTGCATCTTCTGCACCAACTCCCCGAGGGTCTTGATGCCCTGCTGCTCCATCAGCTTGTTGAGGCGACTGGACACCAGGTATTGCTTGTTGCTCCCCAGCAATATGCCGCAGGCCTTCTCCAGAAAGGTCCTGAACTGCTCGAAATCCAAATTGCCTGAAGACACTAAAGCTGCCTCACCAAACATAGTCCTAACCGAGGGCCCCGCCCTCAGCCCCCATCGGCAACCCGGATGCGTTCGACCACGCGTGACGCCAACTCGTCCGGACGGAACTTCGCCAGGAAGTCATCCGCCCCGACCTTCTTCACCATGGCCTGGTTGAACACACCGGAAAGTGAAGTATGCAGAATCACGTGCAGATTCTGCATCCTCGGATCGGCACGAATCTCCGCCGTCAGGGTATAGCCGTCCATTTCCGGCATCTCGATATCGGAGATCAGCATGAGGAACTCCTCGGCCGGATTCTTGCCCTCCTCCACCAACTTGCGCAGGTAGTCGTAGGCCTGCTGTCCGTCGTTGAGCGCCACCACCTCGACGCCGACGCTCTCCAGGCAACGCGAGACCTGCTTGCGCGCCACCGAGGAGTCGTCGCAGATCAGCACCCGTTTGGAAACCGCCTTGGCCTGGGTCTCGACATCCACCACGCCCTCGGAAATCGTCTCCGACATGGGCGCCACCTCGGCGAGAATCTTCTCGACGTCGATGACTTCCACCAGCTGGTTGTCCACGCGGGTAACGGCGGTCAGGTAGTGATCGCGACCGGTGCCCTTGGGCGGTGGATGGATCTCGCCCCAGTTCATGTTGACGATGCGCTCCACCGAGCGCACCAGAAAACCCTGCACCTTGGTGTTGTACTCGGTGATGATCACGAAACTGTTCTGAATGTCGCCCAGCGCCGGCCTACCGGTGGCCAAGGCCAGATCGAGAATGGGGATGGTGCCCCCGCGGATGTTCGCCACACCGCGCACGACCTGGCTGGACTTGGGCATCACGGTGAGTTTGGGGCACTGCAGCACCTCCTTCACCTTGAATACGTTGATGCCATAAAGCTGCGAGCCGTCCAGACGAAACAGCAAGAGCTCCAGGCGGTTCTGCCCGACCAGTTGGGTACGCTGGTTAACCGAGTCCAATACTCCGGCCATGCCCAGACTCCTTATTTTTCATAGTGGCGCGCGTCTGCTTAAGACTAGCAGGCGGCACGGGCCTTGCTTCGTGAGTAGCATGAACGCACCCACGACACTTTCCCGACGCATGATGGCAAAAAGCCTTTTAGCCGTTTTACCCGCTTTGGGTCTGCTCGGCTACAGTTCGCTGCATGCCGCACAGCTGACTCTGCCCGAAGAGCTTATCGGCGCTACCGAAGGCTTTCTTGAGTTCGCTGTCGAGGACTATCTAAAGCGTAGCGAAATCCAGGCGCGTCATGAAATTCAAGTGAGCCCACTCGACCCCCGTCTGCGTCTTGCCAGCTGCGACAGCGATTTGACGCAGAGCCTGGAAAGCCCGACTCAGCCGATCGGGCGCGTGACGGTGCGGGTCAGTTGCCCGGGCAGCACACCCTGGACGGTGTTCGTTCCCGCCCAGGTGCGCATCTTGCGTCCGGTGGTAGTACTGAAGACTCCGCTCAAGCGCGGCAGCCCCATCGGCGCCGACGACATAGCCCTGATCGAGCGGGACATCGGCCAGCTCGGCCGGGGCTATATCACCGACCCGGCGCAGGCCGTCGGCAAGAAACTGACGCGCCCTGCGAGGGTGGACCAGGTATTGATCCCGGCGCAGCTCAGCCTGGTGGAAAGCGTGAAGCGCGGTGACCAGGTGGTGATAGCCGCGCGCAGCGGTGGCATCAGCGTGCGCATGCAAGGCGAGGCCTTGTCCGCCGGCAGCCTGGGACAGCAGATCAGCGTGCGCAACCTGAGCTCGCAACGCGTGGTGAGGGCCCGAGTGGTGGGACCGGGACAGGTCGAGGTGGAGATGTAGGCACGAATCTTGTAGCGCAAAACCCCAGCGTTTTCCTACACTGTTAAGCAACGCACATTAACGCGCCCTAAAGTTTCGACGGGACCGGCCGAAAAACCTTCCAAGCGTCCAGATCACCGTCCGAGGTTCACAACATGGTTATCGACTTCAACCGGCTGAACAATGCCGCCAACCCCGCCAACAGCGGGCGAGCCGGCAATGCCCAGGCCAGCGGTCGCAACGAGGCCGTCAGCAATGCACCGCAGAACGCGGCTCAGGTTGCCGACGAGCAGGCCACTGCCGCCAAGATGGGCGAGTCCGTACAGCTCAGCCGGGAGGCCCAGCAGCTGCAGAAAGTCGGCGACAAACTGCGCGACCTGCCGACCGTGGACAAGGAGCGTGTCGCCAAACTGAAGCAAGCCATAGCCGACGGCAGCTACCAGGTCGATGCCCAGCGCGTCGCCGACAAGCTCCTCGACTTCGAATCCCAGCGCTAGTCTCAGGGCTGCGCTGGGGATATTGGACGCCCGATCCCCAGAGCCCGCGATGCACGACCAAGACCTGCTGCACCTCTTCCAATCCGATATCGGCACGGCCCAACGACTGCTCGAGCTGCTCGACGCCGAGTTCCAGGCCCTGAGCGAACGCGACCTGCCGCGCCTGGAGCAGATCCTCGGCGAGAAACTCCCCCTCCTCGGCCTGCTCGACCAGCATGCCAGCGCACGCAGCCAGGTGCTCTCGGCGCAGCAACTGAGCCCCGACAGGGCAGGCCTGGAAGCCTTTGCCGCCGGCCGCGCAGAAGGCGCCGAACTACTCGACCGCAGCACCGCGCTGAACGACCTGCTCGAACGCTGCCGCGACGCCAACCAGCGCAACGGCCGGCTGATCCGCGCCAACCAGGCCTCGCTCAAGAGCGTGCTCGGCATTCTGCGCGGCGGCGAGACGCCGAGCCTCTATGACAGCCGTGGTGGCGCCGCTAGAATCGCCCAGCAACGCCCGCTCAGCCAAGCCTGACATAACAAGATGAGCACAGGGACATACAGGCCATATGCCAGTATGCTAGTGCAGTAGTAGCTTTGTGCCTGGAGACCTCTGGATCGTGTCCAATCCATTCATCGAGGAAGCCGGTCCGCAACCGCCCAAGGTGCTGACCGCCCCCTTGGAAATCTTCGCCAATCTGCGCCTACTGCTGCAGGGCCGCGACCCGCTGATCATCAAATTCAAGGACCGTAATCAGCGTTTCCAGAGCTTCTTGGTAGAGATCAATCGAGAGCGCGCCGTGATCGCCCTGGACGAGCTAGTCCCCGGCGAGGGCGAACGCTACCTGCAGAGCGGCGAACCCTTTACCGTGGAGGCCTTCCATGACGGCATCCGCATCGCCTGGGAATGCGCGGACCCCGTTCACATAGGCGAGTTGCAGGGCGCCCGCTGCTACTGGTGCCACCTGCCGGAACGCATGATCTATCACCAGCGGCGCAACGCCTTCCGCGCCAGTCTGGGTCAGGGACAGCTGGTCAATATCGAGCTGTCCGGCGCCCGCCTCAGCCCCCCGCTCAAGGGCCAGATGCTGGACATCTCCGCCACCGGCTGCCGCCTGCGCTTCCCCGGTAACGTGACCGAGCGCCTGCAGCCCGGCCAGGTCTACGAGCACTTTGTCGCCATGCTGCCGATCGGCACCCTGACCACCGCCGGCGAGCTGCGCCACCTACGCTTCGAGGAAAAGGCCAACATGACCTTCGCCGGCTTGCGCTTCCACCGCATGGACGGACTGGAGCAGCGTCACGTCGAGCGCTTCGTCTACCAGCTGCAGCGCGAGGCGCGCCGCGTCGAGCAGGAATAACCAGAGGCCGCGCCGGCGGCCTCTCGCATCTTCAGGCCTGAAAGCCCAGAACGCGCCTTTCCCAGGGCGTGATCTCGTCCAGGTAACTCATCAGCTCCATCTCCTTGCTGGCGCAATAGCCGCCGACGAACTCCTCGCCGAACCACTCACGCGCCAGGGCGCTGCCCTGCAGGCGCTGCAGCGCCGCGTGCATGGTGCAAGGCAGGCTCAGCGCCGGCGGCACCTCGAACTCGCCCTGGATCGGCTCGCTGGGCTGCAACTGCTGACGCAGGCCATGCAGGCCCGCGGCCAGGCTGGCCGCCATGGCCAGGTAGGGATTGGCATCGGCGCCCGCCAGGCGGTTCTCCACGCGTCGCGCCGCCGGACCGCTGGCCGGGATGCGCAGGCCGGCGGCGCGATTGTCATGCGACCAGCAGGCGTTGTTCGGCGAGGCATAGGGGTGGCACAGGCGTTGGTAGGAGTTCACATGGGGCGCGAACAGCAGGGTGAAGTCGGCCAGCGCGGCCTGCTGCCCACCGATGAAGTGGAAGAAGGCCGCAGTCGCGTCGCCGCTGGCATCGCTGAAGATATTGTTTCCGCTGCCCTGCTCCACCACGCTCTGGTGCAGGTGCATGGAGCTGCCCGGCGTATGCGGCAGCGGCTTGGCCATGCACACCACACTCAGGCCGTGCTTGAGGCCGACCTCCTTGAGCAGGTGTTTGAACAGGAAGGTCTGGTCGGCCACCTGCAGCGGGTCGCCGTGCAGCAGATTGATCTCGAACTGGCTGACGCCCATCTCGTGCATGAAGGTATCGCGCGGCAGGCCGAGCGCATCCATGCACTGATAGACCTCGGCGAAGAAGGGCCGCAGGCCGTTGCCCGACGACACACTGAAGGCCGCCTCGCCGCATTCGCGGCGGCCATTCAGACCCAGCGGCGGCTGGAACGGCTGCTGCGGGTCGGCGTGCCGCTCGAAGACGAAGAATTCCAGCTCGGTGGCCACCACCGGCTGCCAGCCATGCTCGGCATAGCCTGCCACGATGCGCTTGAGCAGCCCGCGGGTAGAGAGACCGGAGGAACGACCGTCCAGCTCATCGGCGTCGCAGATGGCCAGCGCCCGCGGCGACTCGGCCCAGGGCAGACGAAACACCCGCTCCGGCGGGCAGGTCAGCACCAGGTCGCCGTCGTCGCTGCCGTAAAAGCGCGCCGGCGGGTAGCCGCCCATGATGCACTGCAGCAACACGCCCCTGGCCAGTTGCAGGCGACGTCCTTCCAGGAACCCCGCCGCGGTCATCACCTTGCCGCGCGCCACGCCATTCAGGTCGGCGGTCACGCATTCGATTTCGTCTATTCCCTTCAGGCGCTCGGCAAGCGAACTTCGGCCGTCGGTCGTCATCTGCAGTTTTCCCTGTGAGGCCGCACGAGCGGCGATGCGTACAAAATACGCATCAGCCGTTCGGGATATCAAGCAGCTCGCGGAGGGATCGGGAATTAACGCAGAAAGCTCACCACCTGCTCGGCCTCGAAAGGCCAGTTGAGCTCGGCGCCGGTGTCGCAACGACGCAACACGGGGATGCGCAGGCCATAGCGCTCGACCCACTCCTCGTGCTCGGCGATATCCACCAACTCGACCAGCAGGCCATGTTCGACGAAGGGCATCAGCAGCGCCTCGGCCACCTCACACAGGTGGCAACCGAGGGTGCCGAAGAGTTGGCATTCGGGCAGCATCGACGGGTCTCTGTTGCGACTCAAAGGCCCAGTTTAACACTCCGCTCAGGCGGCGGCCGGGGCCTCCTGCAGCTGGCCCTGCAGGCCATCGAGCAGGCGCTGATTGAGCGCATGGGCCTTGTCCAGCAGCGACTCGCCGAAACGCTCGTCGAGCGCGAAGCCGCCATCGAGCAACTGCTCCAGGGTGCCCCTGGCGTCGCGGGCGAGGGCGTCGGCACTGCGCAGCGCCTCCAGCAGCCCCTGCGCGTAGTCGATCAGGCTGTCGTTCATCGCGCTGGCCGCCTGGCCGCCCTGCCGCGCCACCGCGCCATAGGCATCGGTGGCCTGGCGCACCGTGGTCTGGGTCAGGCGCAGGGACATGGAGGCCAGCTGCGAGCCATCCATGTCCAGCTCCATGGCGCGGTCGAAGGCCCCCGCCAGATCGCCGGCATAGAATCTGTTGGACAGCTCTTGCACCTGGCCGAACAGGTCTTCCAGGGCCGCCCGCTCCTCCTCGTCCAGCTCGCCTTCCACCTGCACTTGCCAGGCCCCGATCTGGATGCTGCCCGAACGGCTGCCGGACACGGCCAGTGAGTTAGTGCCATCGCTGGCGGCGAATGCGCCGCTCTGCGACCAGCTGGCCGAGGCGGCGGCGACGGAGATGCGCAGGCGATCGCCATCGCGCGTGGTGATCTGCATGTCGAAGGTTTCGGCACGGGCGGAGAAGCGCTCGCTATAGGCCGCGGCGGCGACCACCGAACCTCCGGGCGCGGCCGGCGCCCTGGGCGCAAACTCCTCTTGCAGGCCCTGCAGGCCGTCCTGAATCTTGGCGTAGGTGGTGTCTATGTCCTCGGCCACCTTGCCGCCCAGCACACCCATGCCGTCGAGAATCTTGCGCGCCTCGGCGAAGCCCTTTTCCACACCCTCACGCGCCTGGGCCAGCAGGCTCTCCAGTTTGCCTGTATCGGCCCCGGCGGCGGCCTCGCTGCGCAGGCGCCGCTCGATGAAGCCCAGCACTCGCCCGGCCACCTTGTCCGGGGTGAAGTCGCTCTGCTGGCCATCGAGCGCGCCTGCCTCGAGGCCGAGACGCTCGGCCAGGCGGTTGGCCAGGGTGTTCTGCGCCTCGACCCGAGCATGCGGCACATGCCGATAATCGGACAGCGAGGGACGAGACAGTGAGGGGGAGAGAGAAGCCAGAGCGCTCATGGCGGCGTACCAGGTCGGGACATCTGCCCTCTTGGCGGCCATAGGCCGGGAAACTTGAGATACGACCGACGAATGGCCACGCTTTGCCCATGGCGCTTATGCTTCAGCAAGCTGCCGCCCAGAACGGGAGACCCCCTTTGTTCACCGACCTGCTGATCATCCTCGCCTGCTCGCTGCTGGTCATCGCCCTGTTCCGCCGCCTGCGCCTGCCGCCGGTACTGGGCTACCTGTGCGTCGGCCTGCTGGTCGGACCTGCCGCGCTCGACCTGATCTCCTCGGCCCAGGATCTGCCGCACCTGGCGGAGCTGGGCGTGGTCTTCCTGCTGTTCAGCCTCGGCCTGGAGTTCTCCCTGCCGCGCATGCTGGCGATGCGCAGTCGCGTGTTCGGCCTGGGCAGCGGCCAGGTGCTGCTGTGCGGGGCGGCGCTGAGCGGCGGCCTGTGGCTGGCCGGCCTGGCGCCGGTCATCGCCGCGCTGCTCGGCCTGGGCCTGGCGCTCTCCTCCACCGCCATCGTCGGCAAGGAACTGGTCAGCCTGGGCGAGGTGTTCAGCGAACACGGGCAGAATGCCATGGGCGTGCTGCTATTTCAGGACCTGGTGGCCGTGCTGCTGCTCACCCTGGTACCCGTGGCGGCGGGCCAGGGCGACACGCCCTGGTACTGGGCCCTGCCGCTGACCCTGGGCAAGACCCTGGTGCTGTTCTTCGGCCTGCTGCTGGCCAGCCGCTGGCTGCTGCCCAAGCTGTTTCGCGAGGTGGCCCAGGCCCACTCGGCCGAACTGTTCGTCATGCTGGCCCTGGTCATCGTGCTGCTCACCGCCTGGCTGACCCACCTGCTGGGCCTGTCCATGGCCCTGGGCGCCTTCCTCGCCGGCATGCTGCTGGGCGAGAGTCACTACCGCCACCAGATCGAGGCCGACATCCGGCCGTTCCGCGACATTCTCCTGGGTCTGTTCTTCGTCAGCATCGGCATGCTGATCGACCTGCGCCTGTTCGCCGAGCACGGCTGGACCATACTCGGCGCCACCCTGATCCTGCTGGCGCTCAAGGGAGGCCTGGTGACCCTGCTGGCACGCCTGCGCGGGGATGACGGCGAGACCGCCTGGCGCACCGGGCTGGCGCTGGCCCAGGCCGGCGAGTTCTTCTTCGCCCTGGTCGCCCTGATGCGCCAGCAGAGCCTGCTGGAGGCCCCGCTGGCCGGAGTGCTGCTGGCCTCTGCCTTCTGTTCCATGGCCCTCACGCCCCTGCTGCTGCGCATCGTGCCCTGGCTGAACGAACGGCCGCGCAGCAGCGCGCGGCACGAGAGCCGCCTGGAGGAGATCGCCGAACGCAATGCCGGGCTCATGAACCATGTGCTGATCTGCGGCTACGGCCGGGTCGGCCAGTCGATCAGCCGCTTCCTGCAGCGCGAGGGCCAGCCTTACGTGGCCCTGGACGACGACCCGGTACGGGTCGAGGAAGCCGGCGCCGGCGAGAGCCATGTGCATTTCGGCGACTCGCGCCGCCACGACCTGCTGGAGGCCGTCGGCATCGCCCGCGCGCGCCTGCTGGTGGTAGCGGTCAACAAGGCCGACACGGCCCTGAGCATCGTCGCCCAGGCGCGCCGGCTCTGCCCCGAGCTGCCGATCCTGGTGCGCACCCGCGACGACAGCCACCTGGAAGAACTGCAACACGCGGGGGCCAACGAGGTGGTGCCCGAAGTCCTGGAGTCCAGCCTGATGCTGGCCTCGCATGCCCTGGTCATGCTCGGCATCCCGGAGTGGCGGGTCCACCAGCGCCTGGACGAGGTGCGGCGCAATCGCTACCGCCTGCTGCACGGTTTCTACCATGGCGCCCAGGCCAGCCTGCTGGATGCCCAGGGCCGGCCGCGCCGGCTGCTGCACGCCGTCAAGCTGGTGGAGGACGCCCATGCCTGCGGTCTCTGCCCGACCGAACTGCAACTGGAGGAGCTGGGCCTGGAAGTGCAGGCGGTGCGCCGCGACGGCCACGACCTGCCACTGGAGCCGGCCCCGCAGCTGCGCGAGGGCGATACCGTGCTGCTGTCCGGCCCGCTGCAGGCCATCGAGGCCGGCGAGGCGCGCCTGCTTAGCGGCGCCTGATTCAGACCCCGGCGGCGCTCAGCAGCACCTCGGCCGCGGCCCTGGCCTGCAGGGCCTGCTCGCCCGGCCCCTGCACATGGGCCATGCTCAGCGCGCCCTCGAGCAGGAACTGCAGCTGCGCGGCCAGCAGCTCGCTCTGCGCAGCTCCCAGCGCCAGCAACAGCTCGTGGAAGTGCCCGGCGAAGGCCGCCTTGAAGTCCGCCGCCTGGCGATGGATGGGATGGTCGCGGTCGTGGAACTCGGCCGCCGCGTGGATGAAGCTGCAGCCGCAGAAATCGCCTTGGTTGATCCAGGCATGGAGGCCGTCGAAAGTCAGCAGCAGCGCCTCGCGCGGCGACCTGGCGCCACGCAGCCTGGCCAGGTCGTCGAGGGTCTGGCGCTCGCGCTGCGCGAGCACGGCGAGGATCAACTCGTCCTTGGAACGGAAGTGCTTGTACAGAGTCATCTTGGCCACCCCCGACTCGGCCAGGATGCGGTCTATGCCGGTGGCGTGATAGCCCTCCCGGGCGAACAGGCTCTGGGCGGTGCTGATCAGTTGCTCGCGTTTGCTCGATGCCATCGGGTCCTCCAACTGGCGGACATTATGCGGGGGGCGGCGGCCACCGCTCCAGTTCGAATACGTCTCGCTTGAAATATACAGACTTGTCTGTCTATTATCGAGACACCCCCACAAGAGGCCAGCGCCATGCGACTCCACGACTTCACCCTCTCCGGCAACTGCTACAAGGTCCGCCTGTTCCTCGCCCTGCTCGGTCGCGAGGCCGAACTGCTGCAGGTCGACCTGCGCGGCGGTGCGCAGAGAAGCCCCGAGTTCCTCGCCCTCAACCCGCGTGGCCAAGTGCCGGTGCTGGAGGACGAGGGCCTGTCGATCCATGACTCCCAGGCCATTCTGGCCTACCTGGCCAGGCGCTATGCCGACGCCGGCTGGTTCCCTCAGGATGCCGCGGGCCAGGCGCGGGTGATCGCCTGGCTCAGCTTTGCCGCCAACGAGGCGGCCAGAGGCCCCGGCCAGGCGCGCCTGCACGCCCTGTTCCGCATGCCCGGCGACCTCAAGGAAGCCCAGCAGCGGGCGCTACGGGTGCTGGAGCTGCTCGACACGCATCTGGCCCACCACACCTGGCTGGCCGAAGGCACGGCGCCGAGCATCGCCGACATCGCGGTCTACCCTTATGTGGCCCTGGCTGGAGACGGCGGCCTGGACCTTTCGCCCTACACCCATGTCGCCGCCTGGTTCGCGCGCATCCGCGCCCTGCCCGGCTACATCGGCATGCCCGGTCTCTAGGAGCCCGCCATGGACAGCCCCTACCATCCCGGCGAACGGCGGATCCAGGCGCGCCTGGGCGTGCGCGACAAGCTGGAAGAAGTCGGCCGCCGGGTGATCCGCCAGTACATGCCCGAGCAGCATCGCGCGTTCTTCGCCCTGCTGCCCTGGCTGCTGGTCGGCAGTCGCGATGAGGATGGCCAGCCCCAGGCCTCGCTGCTCTGGGGCGAGCCCGGCTTCGGCCACTCGCCGCAGCCGCAGTTGCTGCGCATCGACGCCCGGCCGCAGGCGGACGACCCGCTGGCCGCCAACCTGCGCGCTGGGGCGAGCCTCGGCCTGCTCGGCATCGAGCTGCCGACGCGCCGGCGCAACCGCCTGAACGGCAGGATCGAGGCGCTCGACGAGGGCGGCTTCGCCGTCGCCGTGCAGCAGTCCTTCGGCAACTGTCCCAAGTACATCCAGGCACGCGGCTGGCGAGCCCAGCCGCGCACGCCGGGTCCGCTGGAGCGTGGCACGGGCCTGGACGCGCGCTGGCTGCCCCTGGTGGAGGGCAGCGACACCCTGTTCATCGCCAGCTGCCACGCCGAGGAAGTCGACATCTCCCATCGCGGCGGCCCGCCCGGCTTCGTCCGCCTCGGCGCGGACGGCCGCCTGTGGCTGCCCGACTACAGCGGCAACCTGATGTTCAACACCCTCGGCAACCTGCTGCTGGAGCCTCGCTGCGCCCTGCTCTGGATCGACTTCGCCAGCGGCGACCTGCTGCACCTGGAGGCGCGTGCCGAGCTGATCTGGCCCGAGGACTACCGGCAGAAGCCGCCACCCGGCGCCGAGCGCATGCTGGCCCTGACGCCCGGGCGCTGGTGCCTGCGCCGCGCGCGCCTGCCGCTGGCCTTCGCCGCCGCCGAGCCCTCGCCCCATCTGCCCAACCAAGGAGACTGAACATGCGCGCCCTACTCTGCGCCCTGCTGCTGATCCTGGCCGGCGCGTCCCAGGCCGCCGGCCTGCGTTTCGCCCTGGTCAAGACCGCCGAGACCGAGACCCGCGACGCCTTCACCATCGAGGGCGGCGCCTGGACCGAGAAGACCATCGCCAATCATGTGGCCGTGCTGATCGAGCACCATGCCGCCACCCTGCTGCTGGACACCTCCCTGGGCCGCCAGGTGGACCGCCAGTTCGAAGCCGAGATGCCCTGGTACGACAAGCCGCTGCTGCGCTACGGTCGGGTCGAGCCGGTGCGCGACCAACTGGAGCGCGACGGCATCCGCGTCGACCGCATACTGCTCACCCACAGCCACTGGGACCATGCCTCGGGCCTGGTCGACTTCCCCGAGGTGCCGGTCTGGGCGCCCTACGAGGAGATCGAGTTCAGCCGCATCGCCACCCCGCCGGCCGTGCTGCCCAGCCAGTTCGCCCACGCCATTCGCTGGGTACCCTTGCAGTTCGCCGAGCAGCCCTTCCTGGGTTTCGAGCGCAGCCACGACATGTTCGGCGACGGCAGCCTGGTGCTGGTGCCGCTGGCAGGCCACACCCCCGGCTCGGTCGGCCTGTTCCTGACCCTCGACGATGGCCGGCGCTTCTTCTTCACCGGCGACGCCAGCTGGCGCCTGGAGGGCTTCACCGGCCCGCGCGAGAAGTTCTGGATCAGCAGGCGCATGGTCGACAACGACCCGCAGGCCACCCGCCTGCAGTTGGAGAAGGTGCATCGGCTGCTGCAGGAGCAGCCGCAGCTGAGGGTGATCCCCGCGCACGATGAGGCCGTGCAGCGCGAACTCGGCTACTACCCGCGCTGGGTCGAATGACCCGCGCCACTCGACCAAGGTCTAGAGGCCGCTCGCCCGGCAAAGTGTTTTATTCGTCCCGCTGCAACCCGGCCATGCAGGCCGCCATCACCAGCCGAGGACAATAACAATGAGCAAGTCCCCCCTCGCCCTTAGCGTGGCCCTCGCCACGCTGGGCAGCCTCACCCTGCCGAGCATCGGCCAGGCGGCCTTCGTCGAAGACGGCAAGGCCAGCCTAGAACTGCGCAACTTCTACATGAACCGCGACTTCCGCCAGGAAGGCGGCAACAGGGGCCAGGCCAAGGCCGAGGAATGGGCCCAGGGCTTTTTGCTGCGCTACGAGTCCGGCTATACCGAGGGCACCGTCGGCTTCGGCGTCGACGCCATCGGCACCCTGGGCCTGAAGCTGGATTCCGGTGGCGGCACCAGCGGCACCGGCCTGCTGCAGCGCGACCGCGAAAGCGGCGAGGCGCAGGACAGCTACGGCGACCTGGGGGTCACCGCCAAGCTCAAGGTCTCCAACAGCGTGCTCAAGGCCGGCAGCCTGATGCCCAAGCTGCCGAGCGTCGCGGCCAACGACTCGCGCCTGCTGCCGCAGAGCTTCCAGGGCGGCTGGCTGAACGTGCAGGAGATCGCCGGCCTGACCCTCGACGCCGGCCAGCTCAGCCGGGTCAACCAGCGCGACTCCTCCGACCACGAGGCCATGCTGATGACCACCGGCACGGGGCGCGGCTTCACCGGCACCACGGGGGTCGACAGCGACGAGTTCAACTTCGCCGGCGCCAGCTACAAGTGGAACGACCGCCTGACCACCGCCTACCACTATGGCGCGCTGGACGACTTCTACAAGCAGCACATCCTCAGCGCCGTGCACCTGCTGCCGCTGGGCGACAAGCAGAGCCTGAAGAGCGACCTGCGTTTCGCCCGCTCCACCGACGACGGCGACACCAACGTCGACAACAAGGCCTTCGGCGCCATGTTCACCTACAGCCTGGGCGGCCACGCCTTCGGCCTGGGCTACCAGCAGATGAGTGGCGACACCGGCTACGCCTATATCGCCGGCACCGACCCCTTCCTGGTCAACTATGTGCAGATCGGCGACTTCGCCTTCAAGGACGAGAAATCCTGGCAGGCGCGCTACGACTACAACTTCGCCAGCCTCGGCATCCCCGGCCTGACCTTCATGACCCGCTACCTGTCCGGCGACAACGTCGATCGCGGCGCCGGCCTGTCCGAAGGCAAGGAGTGGGAGCGCGATACCGATATCGCCTACGTGTTCCAGGAGGGCCCGCTGAAGAACTTCGGCATCAAGTGGCGCAATGCCACGGTGCGCTCCAACTTCGGCAACGACCTCGACGAGAACCGCCTGATCCTCAGCTACCTGCTGCCGCTCTGGTAAGCACCCCGCACGACGAGGCAGACCGTCGCGCAGACGTCGTGCTGTTCACATAAGAAAACGCCGCGATTTCTTTACAGAGTCGCGGCGTTTTCTTTTGGCTTCGGCCGGCAGCGAGGCGCACTGCGCAATGCCATAGCCCTTCAAGACGGTGCTTTGAGAGTGCTCCCCTCTCCCGCCGGGAGAGGGGCTGGGGGTAAGGGACTATCGCCTACTCGTTGCCTGCCCCTCACCCCGACCCTCTCCCAGAGGGAGAACAACAGCCACGGCGCCGGTTCAATCCTGGCCGTTGGCGCCGATCTTGTGGATCGACAGGTCGGCACCGTAGTACTCCTGCTCCTGGCTCAGACGGATGCCGGTCAGCGTCTTGAGCAGGCCGTAGACCAGGAAACCGCCGACCAGCGCCACCAGCACGCCCAGGGCAGTACCGATCAGCTGGCTGGTCAGGCTCACGCCGCCGAGGCCACCGAGGGCCTCCAGGCCGAAGATGCCGCAGGCGATGCCGCCCCACACCCCGCACAGTCCGTGCAGCGGCCACACGCCGAGCACGTCGTCGATCTTCCACTTCACCTGGGTGGCGGTGAAGGCCCAGACGAACAGGGCGCCGGCGATGGCGCCGGTGACCAGGGCGCCGACCGGGTGCATCAGGTCGGAACCGGCGCACACCGCCACCAGACCGGCCAGCGGGCCGTTGTGCAGGAAGCCCGGGTCGTTGCGGCCGACCAGCAGCGCGGCGACGGTGCCGCCGACCATGGCCATCAGTGAATTGACCGCCACCAGGCCGCTGATGCTGCCGAGGGTCTGCGCGCTCATCACGTTGAAGCCGAACCAGCCGATGATCAGGATCCACGAACCCAGGGCGAGGAACGGAATGTTCGACGGGGCGAAGGCCACCAGACGTCCATCGCGATAGCGTCCGTCGCGCTTGCCCAGCAGGATCACCGCGCCGAAGGCCAGCCATCCTCCCACCGCGTGCACCACCACGGAGCCGGCGAAGTCATGGAAGGCGAAGCCGAAACGCTCGGTCAGCCAGTCCTGCAGGCCGAAGTTGCCGTTCCAGATCAGGCCCTCGAAGAAGGGGTAGACGAAGGCCACGATCAGCAGCGTGGCGCACAGCTGCGGGCCGAACTTGGCGCGCTCGGCGATGCCCCCGGAGATGATCGCCGGAATGGCGGCGGCGAAGGTCAGCAGGAAGAAGAACTTGACCAGGGCATAGCCGCTACCGGCCGTGAGGGTCGCCGCCGGCTCGAGGAAGGTGATGCCATAGGCCACCCAGTAGCCGACGAAGAAATAGGCCAGGGCCGAGACGGCGAAGTCGGAGAGGATCTTCGACAGGGCGTTGACCTGGTTCTTGTGGCGCACCGTGCCCACCTCGAGGAAGGCGAAGCCGGCGTGCATGGCCAGGACCATGATGGCGCCCAGCAGGATGAACAGGGTGTTGGAGCCGTGGATCAGGGTTTCCACGGCGCTGTTTAGGTTTTCCATCGGCAGAGGGCTCCAGCGACATCGGCACCAAATCGGTTCACACGAAAGAGAGAGCGCACCATCCTGATGCCAACATGCACCAAATCGAGGCAAACAAAGGGCCGATCTTGGCGCGCTCTCTCGTCACAGACGAACCAAATGAGATGCAATTTTCTTTATTTATCAGTGCATTAGGGTGGAATCAGGCGACCTCTCCAGGCCTGCCGAGTGCCCCACACGAAGGCATGCAACCACCCTGACGCACCAGATGATTGCAACTGCCGTACCAAATAGGGCGAGAGCAAAGACGAGCACGGCCTCTGCCGGCTCCATCGCGCACCAAGGCCGGGCAGCGCGATCACGCCAAGCCGCGCTGCGGCGACCTGGCCGTATTCTTGCTTTTCTGGGCCATCGACCCGCCCCAATCGGGCCCCACCCGGACAAGGAACCTCCCGTGATCGACGGGCATCCCATCGCCTGCTTCCAGCCCTTTATCGACACCGCCACCGGTCGCATCGCCGGCATCGAGGCCCTTGGCCGCCTGCGCCAGGCCGATGGCAGCCTGCGCTCGGTCGGCCCGCTGTTCGTCGATCCACGGCTGTCGCCCGCCAGCCTGCGCCGGCTGGACCGGCAGATCCGCGACAATGCCCTGGCCCGCCTGCACGAGGCGCCGGCCGACTGGTTTCTCAGCCTCAATATCTCGCCGCGCTGGATCAGCCGGCTGCGCCCGAACCAGGCCCTGCCCAGCCTCAAGCAACTGCACAAGCACGGCGTGGCGCCGCAGCGCGTGGTGTTCGAGATCACCGAACTGGGCGGCGGCAGCGGCAAGCTGAGCGAAGTGGTGGCGCGCTACCGCGAGGCGGGCGCACGCATCGCCATCGACGATTTCGGCGCCGGCTACTCGCAGCTCGACCGCGTGCTGGCGCTGCAACCGGACATCCTCAAGCTGGACATGCGCCTGTTCCAGGAGGCCGCCCGCGGCGGCCCCAGCGGCGAGGTGGTCAAGGCCCTGGCGCAGATGGCGGAGAAGACCGGCTGCTGGATCATCGCCGAGGGCGTGGAAACCGAGGCCGAACTGGATTTCGCCCTGGAGTGCGGCGCGCGCTATGTGCAGGGCTACCTGTTCGCCAGGCCCGAGCTGGACTTCCCCGCCGCCGATGCCTTCGTCGAACGCTTCGCCGGCCTGCGCGAGCGCTATGTGCAGCGCAAGCTGGCGGAGCGGGCCCGACTGACGACCCTGCGCCGACAGCTGGGCGAGCTGATGAACCTGCTGCGCGCCTGGGTCGAGCGCGGCGGCGGCCTGGAAGGCCTGTTCGACCCGGCCGACTACCCCTGGCTGCTGCGCCTCTACCAGTGCGACCGCCACGGCACCCAGACCAGCCCCAACCTGCAGTGGGACGGCCGGCGCTGGCGCGAAGACCCTCGCTATCTGGGACACAACTGGTCGTGGCGCCCCTACTTCTACCAGTTACTCGCCGAGGGTTGGGAGGAGCACCGCCTGACGCTGTCCGGCACCTATCGCGACGCCACCAGCAACCAGTACTGCCTGACCGCCGGACAGTTCATCGACAACGGTCGCAGCCTGCTGCTGCTCGATATCGATGCGGCGGGACTTCCGTAGGGTGGATTCGGAGCGCAGCGACAATCCACCAAGCGGAGCAGGTGTACTGCCCTGCGATCGAGTACGCCCTACAGCGAGAGCGGCGCTCAGATCAGGAGCGGCCGATGGAAGGTCGCCATCTCCATGCGGTTGCGGCCGTTCTGCTTGGCCTTGTAGAGCGCCTTGTCGGCGCGTTCGATCAGCTCGGCCACGCTCTCCAGCAGATAGTACTGGGCCACGCCGATGGAGGCGGTGACGCGCATGCCCTGCGGCAGGCTCGGATAGCGGGCCACGGCCAGCTCGTCCTGAATGCGCTTGACGCAGTGCTGGGCCATCTCCAGCGAGGTCTGCGGCAGGAACAGGAGGAACTCCTCGCCACCGTAGCGGGCGAAGAAGTCGGTGCTGCGCAGCAGGGGCTGCACCGTGTTGGCGAAAGTCCTGAGCACCTCGTCACCCACCGGATGACCGTAGCTGTCGTTGATCCGCTTGAAGTGATCGAGGTCGAGGATGCACACGCAGAACCCGGCGCCGCCACGGTCGGTACGGTTCTTCTCGTGGGTGAGCATCTCCAGCAGGTAGCGACGGTTGTAGGCCCCGGTCAGTTCGTCGTGGGTGGCCAGTTCGGTGACCTGCTGCAGCACCTCCTGCAACTGAGCGTTGCTGGCCATCAGCTTCTGCCGCAGGTCGCTGATATTGCCACCGAGAGCGGAGATGAACGGCAGGAAGGCGGAGAAGCTGCACCACAGCACCATCTCCACCGCCAGGTCGAAGCGCTCGCCCTCGATGCGCTCGATCAACGGCAGGGTCAGACCGTAGGCGAAGATGGTCAGCAGGCTGAGGACGAGGAGCTGGCGGGTGCGCAACCTGAAGGTGCCGAACACCATGATGATCATCAGCACCACCAGGTAGGCGCCACGCGCCTCGCCGGCGTACATCTGGGTGAAGATCACCATGGCGATGGCCACGACCATCTGCGCCGTGGTCATGCTCGGATCGCGCAGGCGCAGGTTGAGGCCGTAACGGAACAACAGGTAGAAAGCGAGATTGCTGAGCAGGGCGATGGCCGCCCACAGCCCCATGACCCAGGCCGGGGAGATGCCGTTATAGAGGGAGACGCCCTGCGGAATGCTGGCCAGGAGATACATCGCCAGGCTCATCATGAAGCGGCGCATGCGCAGTTGCTGCTGCGAATCCTTGGGTAAGGCAGCCTCTGAGATCATGTGCGTATTACTCTTGTTGTTATGCTCGGTACGCGATGGCAAGACAATATCACCGCGCTCGCGAGCCCAGCACTCGCCGCCCGTCGTCTGTCCCGACGGTTCTGTGCGCCAGTGCACGACACTTGCAGGCATCGCCACGAACACCGAAGCTAGGCCCAGGATCAGAAGAAGAGTACAGCCCTTGGATTGGCAGACCCTGCTCACCCGCGAGCGCCTCGGCAAACCGCTGTACAGCAGCGACGAGCTGGGCCGCAGCCCGTTCCACAAGGACCACGACCGCATCATCTTCTCCGGCGCCTTCCGCCGCCTGGGGCGCAAGACCCAGGTCCACCCGGTGTCCAGCAACGACCATATCCACACCCGCCTGACCCACTCCCTGGAAGTCGGCTGCGTCGGTCGTTCGCTGGGCATGCGCGTCGGCGAGATGCTGCGCGAGGCCCTGCCGGACTGGTGCGCGCCGAGCGACCTGGGCGTGATCGTGCAGTCCGCCTGCCTGGCCCACGACATCGGCAACCCGCCCTTCGGCCACTCCGGCGAGGACGCCATCCGCCACTGGTTCCAGCAGGCCGCCGGGCGCGGCTGGCTGGACGCCATGAGCGAGGCCGAACGCGACGACTTCCTGCACTTCGAGGGCAACGCCCAGGGCTTTCGCGTGCTCACCCAGCTGGAATACCACCAGTTCGACGGCGGCACCCGGCTCACCTACGCGACCCTGGGCAGCTATCTCAAATACCCCTGGACCGCCCGCCACGCCGAGGCCCTGGGCTACAAGAAACACAAGTTCGGCTGCTACCAGAGCGAACTGCCGCTGCTCGAACAGATCGCCGGCAAGCTCGGCCTACCGCAGATCGAGGAGCAGCGCTGGGCGCGCCACCCACTGGTGTACCTGATGGAGGCCGCGGACGACATCTGCTACGGCCTGATCGACCTGGAAGACGGCGTGGAAATGGAGCTGCTCGACTACAGCGAGGTCGAGGCGCTGCTGTTCGACCTGGTCGGCGACGACCTGCCGCAGACCTATCGCCAGCTCGGCCCGCAGGACTCGCGCCGGCGCAAGCTGGCGATCCTGCGCGGCAAGGCCATCGAGCACCTGACCAACGCCGCAGCGCGGGCCTTCGTCGAACAGCAACCGGCCCTGCTCGCCGGTACCCTGCAGGGCGATCTGGTGGAGCACATGCACGGCTCGGCCAAGCACTGCGTGCTGCGCGCCAAGGCCATGGCGCGCGAGAAGATCTTCCAGGACAAGCGCAAGACTCTGCACGAGATCGGCGCCTACACCACCCTGGAAATACTGCTCAACGCCTTCTGCGGCGCGGCCCTGGAGCAGCATCGCGGGCACGGCCTGTCGTTCAAGAATCAGCGCATTCTCGACCTGCTGGCGCACTACGCGCCGGAGCCGGGCTGGCCGCTGTACCGCGCCTTCCTGCGCATGATCGACTTCATCGCCGGGATGACCGACAGCTACGCCACCGAGATGGCCCGGGAGATGACCGGGCGCTCCAGCCCGGTGTGAGCCGATGACGACCGGCAAACGCCTGCTCGCCTGGCACTCCGGCCCACCGGAGTGGGGGCCGGCGATCATCGCCGGGCTGGGCTGCGCCCTGCCCCTGCTGCTCGGGCTGGCCAGCGGCCACCCGGGCTTCCTCTGGGCCTCGGTCGGCGCCTTCTTCGCCTCGCTGTACAACCCCCTGCACCGCTTCGGCATGCTGCGCCTGCTCGCCCTCGCCCTGCTCGGCGCCTGCAGCGCCGGCCTGGGCTTCTGGAGCGCGGAGTCGGCCATCCTCAGCCTGTGGCTGTTCGGCCTGCACGGCTTCCTCCTGGCCTGGCTGCAGCGTTTGGGCAGCGAGGCCGGCAAGCTCGGCCTGTGTCTGCTGGTCTGCCTATGCCTTGGCCAGGGCCAGCACGGCCTGGCGGGGCTGCGCAATGCCGATGCGGTGGCCGCCCTGTTCTTCCTCGGCGGCCTCTGGGTGGCCCTGCTGGCCTTCGGCCTGCGCGGCCTGCACGGCCTGCGCATGTGGCCGTACATGCCACACCTGATGGCCATTTTCCGCGTCCTGCGGCGTCACGCCAAACGCCTGCCGGAGCGGCGCTGGCGCCTGCACGCCCTGGGCTGCAGCCTGGCCTGCGCCGCGGCCGGGCTGATCGTGCAACTGGCCGACCTGCCGCGCGGCCACTGGCTGAGCCTGGCCCTGCTCGCCAGCCTGCAGCTGGAATACCGTGGCAGCCTGGCCCGCCCGTTGCTCGCCAGCCTGGCCAGCCTGGGCGCCGCCTGCCTGCTGATCTACCTCGGCCACGGCCTGCAGAGCCCCGCGACGATGGTCGCCCTGGCACTGCCGCTGATCGTCCTCTGCCGCGCCCTGCAGGCGCGTCGCTACGGGCTGTTCATGCTGCAGGTCATCCTCAGCTTCCTGCTGCTGGCCGAGAGCCTGGCGCCCGACTGGCAGCTGGCCCAGGCGCGCCTGTTCAACAGTTTGATCGGCACCGTGCTGGCCATGCTCACCGCCCTGCTGCTCTATGGCCTGGAACAATGGCTGGGAGCACGGCACGGCACGGGCGAAACACAGAAAAACTAGGGGCCGCAGGCGTTTCGGCGCGAACCAGGTTGCGGCGCAAGATCCTCGCGCCGATTCTGCAACCTACTTCCGAGACAACACCCCAGCCTTCACTATGCTTCTGCTCTCGGACAGCTGTGCCAGTGGAGTAAGACCATGCAGGGCAAGTCAGTCATAAAGGAACGTCGCTTTCCCCTCCACGTCCACATCAGCGTGCTGTTCACCTTCTTGTTACTGGGCAGCGGCGCGGCCCTGGGCCTGTTCAACTACTACCAGACCACCCAGGTCATCCTCTCCAGCAGCAACCAGCTGTTCGCCCAGATGCGCGCCGAGGTGGAGTCGAACCTGCAGCATACCTATCAGCCGATTCGCCACCTGCTCGGCCTGCTGGCGCTCAACGAGAACAACCAGAGTGCCGACGGTTACCAGCGCATGAGCCTTCTGCCGCTGTTCGCCCGGGCGCTGAACGACAACCCCAAGCTAGCCTCGCTGTACCTGGGCTACGAGGACGGCGACTTCTTCATGGTGCGGCCGCTGCGCGACGCACGGCTCAAACGAATCTTCGACGCACCGGAGAACGCCGCCTTCCAGGTCTGGACTATCGACCGCAGCGGCGAGGCGCGACCGATTTCCGAATCGCAGTATTTCGACGCCGAGCTGAACTGGATCAGCCGCCGGCAGAACCTCAAGGAGATATTCGACCCGCGCACCCGCCCCTGGTACCGGGGCGCGCTGGAGAGTGGCGCGCCGATCACCACCGACCCCTATGTCTTCTTCTCCACCCAGGACATCGGCACCACCCTGGCGCAGATCAGCCGGGACAAGACGGTGCTGGCCGCCGATCTGACCCTGGCCGACCTCTCGGAGACCCTGGCACGGCACCGGGTCACGCCCTCCACCGAGGTGGTGCTCTATCGCCCAGACGGCGCGGCGGTGGCTTATCCGGACATGGGCCGCCTGGTGGTGAGCAACGGCACCCCCCACCTGAACCCCGTGGACAAGCTCAGCCCGGCCCTGGGCGAGCTGTTCCAGCGCGGCCTGGACGAGGATCGCCAGGGCAGCATGCGCCTGGCCGGCAAACGCTGGCGGGTGTCCTACAGTCAGCTCGACGAGGGTGGGCCCAACGGCCTGCGCCTGGCCCTGCTGGCCCCGGAGGAAGAGCTGCTGGCCGATGCCTACCGCATTCGCTGGCAGGGCGCGGTGCTGACCATCGGCATCCTGCTGCTGTGCATCCCGATCGGCTGGATGACCTCGCGGATACTGGTCAGGCCGCTGCGCGCCCTGGTCGACGAGGCCGAGGCGATCCGCAGCTTCAACTTCGCCTACCCGGCCAGCGGCCATTCGCCGGTGCTGGAGATCAACCAGCTGGCCGTGGCCATGGGCAAGATGAAAGACACCCTGTCAAGCTTCCTCGACATCACCGCCAGCCTGTCCGCCGAGACCCGCTTCGATGCGCTGCTGCGCCGCGTGCTCAGGGAGACGGTGGACCTCAGCGAGGCCAGCGCCGGCCTGCTCTACCTGCGCGAGGCCGACAGCGGCCGCCTGGAACCCCACGGCTTGTTCGTCAACAACGAGCAGCACAGCCTGGATGAGCACCGCATCCCCACCTACGTGCCGGGCGAGACGGCAATTCCCGACTGGGTTCGCCAGCCGGCCGAGGGCGGCGTCACCACCGTGGCCTCCATCGGCTTCGACCAGGCCGATGGCCTGCAGAGCCTGTTGCATACCCTCGACAGCCCGCGCGTGCACCTGATCGGCACCGGCCTGCACAACCGTCAGGGCGAGACGGTCGGCGTGCTCCTGCTGCTGCATCGCGACACCGGCGAGGAGCCGGCCTTGTTGCGCCCGCAACGCATCGCCTATGTCGAGGCGGTGTCCGGGGTCGCCGCCCTGTGCATCGAGAGTCAGCGCCTGCTGGAACAGCAGAAGAAGCTGCTGGACGCCTTCATCCAGCTGATCGCCGGCGCCATCGACGCCAAGAGCCCCTACACCGGCGGCCACTGCCAGCGCGTGCCCGAGCTGACCCTGATGCTCGCCCGTGCCACCGCCGCCAGCGACGCCGAGCCATTCCGCGGCTACAACCCCAGCGACGAGGAATGGGAAGCCCTGCACATCGCCGCCTGGCTGCACGATTGCGGCAAGGTCACCACCCCGGAATACGTGGTGGACAAGGCGACCAAGCTGGAGACTATCTACGACCGCATTCACGAGGTGCGCATGCGCTTCGAGCTGCTCAAGCGCGATGCCTGGAGCGGCTACTGGGAGGGGCTGGCCAAGGGTGGCGACGAGGCCGGCCTGGCGGCACTGCGCGACGAGACGCTGAGCACCCTGGACGAGGAGTTCGCCTTCGTCGCCCGCTGCAACCTGGGTGGCGAGGCCATGGCCGAAGCCGACCAGGAACGCCTGCGGCGGATCGCCTCGCGCACCTGGACGCGCACCCTGGACGACCGCCTCGGCGTGTCCTGGGAGGAGAACCAGCGCCAGGCCCGCACCCCGGCGCCCATGCTGCCGGTGCAGGAACCGTTGCTGGCGGACAAGCCCGAGCACCTGTTCGAGCGCCCCGAGAGCGAGCTGATCCCACCCGACAACCCCTGGGGCTTCAAGCTCGACGTGCCGCAGCATAAGTACAACCGCGGCGAGCTGTACAACCTGGGCATCGCCCGCGGCACCCTGACCGCCGAGGAGCGCTACATCATCAACAATCACATCGTGCAGACCATCCTCATGCTCGACCACCTGCCCTTCCCCAGGCATCTGGCGAACGTGGCGGAGATCGCCGGCGGGCATCACGAGAAGATGGATGGCAGCGGCTATCCGAAACGCCTCAAGCGCGAGGAGATGAGCCTGCCGGCACGGATGATGGCCATCGCCGACATCTTCGAGGCGCTCACCGCGGTAGACAGGCCCTACAAGCAGGGCAAGACCCTCAGCGAGGCGCTCGGCATCATGGCCGGCATGTGCCGCAACGCCCATGTCGACCCGCAGCTGTTCGGCCTGTTCCTGCAGTCCGGCATTGCGCATACCTATGCCCAGCGCTACCTGAGGCCGGAGCAGATCGACGCGCTGGACGTGCCGGCCATTCTGGCCAAGGCCGGGCTGGCCTGAGCCTCAGTGGCTGCGGCCGTCCCACTGCACCACCTTGAAGGCCGCCAACTCGACGCCCTCCAGGCAGCGCGCATTGATCGAGGCCATGGGCCGCCCATCGGGCCCCGCGGCCTCGCTGAAGGGCGCGCAGCCACAGACATCGCAGAAGTGGTGGGCAATCTTGCGGGTATTGAAGCGATAGGTCGGCAGCTCGCCGTCCGGTGACTCCAGCCGCAACTGGTCACGCCCCACGAACCACAACAGCCCGCCGCGCTTGCTGCACAGCGAGCAGTTGCACTCGGTCAGGCTGTCGATCTCGCCACTCACCTCGAAACGAATCTTGCCGCAGTGACAACCGCCTTGGTAAGTCATGGCCAATCCTCCTTGTGGGAACGGACAAGCTAGTCGGCGGCAGATGGAGCGGCAAGAAAAAACCGGCCTGGGGCCGGTTTCCGTCTTAGTCGAACATGCCGACGTGCCGCGGGTGGCTGGCGACCCGGTCGAGCCAGGTCATGATCGCCGGGTAGCCGCTCAGATCGAAGCCACCCTCGTGAGCCACGTGGGTGTAGGCATACAGGGCGATGTCGGCGATGGTGTACCGCTCGCCCACCAGGTAGGGCGTGCGCTGCAGCTGCTGCTCCATCACCTTGAACGCCTTGCGCCCACCCTTGTGGCAGTTCTCGTACTCGGCGCGGCGTTCTTCCGGCAGGCCCAGGTACAGCTGGATGAAGCGCGCCACCGCCACGTAGGGCTCGTGGCTGTACTGCTCGAAGAACTGCCACTGCAGCATCTGGGTGCGCAGGCGCGGTTCGCTGGGGATGAACTCGCTGCCGTCGGCGAGGAAGTTGAGGATGGCATTGGACTCCCACAGGCAGGTGCCGTCTTCCAGCTCCAGCACCGGAATCTTGCCGTTGGGATTCTTGGCCAGGAACGCCTCGGTCTGGGTCTCGCCCTTGAGGATGTCGACCGCCTGCCACTGATACTCGCGGCCGAGCAGGTGCAGCATCAGCTTGACCTTGTAGCAGTTGCCGGAGCGGTAGTCGCCATGGACCTTGAGCATCGCTATTGCCCTCCCTGTGCATCACGAATGACGGCCGCCAGGCGGCGCAGGCCCTCGCCGAGCTTTTCCGGCGGCACGTGGCTGAAGTTCAGCCGCAGATGGCCCGGGTTGGCGTCCGGGTCGACGAAGAACGGCTCGCCGGGCATGAAGGCGACGTCCCGCGCCATCGCCGGCTGCAGCAGGGTGCGGGTGTCCAGCTTGTGCCTGAGGGTCAGCCAGAAGAACAGGCCGCCCTGCGGCACCTGCCAATCGGCCAGGTCGGCGAAATGCTCCTGCAGCGCCGCCTGCATGGCGTCGCGGCGCACGCGGTAGAAGTCGCGCAGCTCGGCCAGGTGCGCGCTGTACTTCTCAGTACCGAACCATTGCAGCGCCTGCCACTGACCAATGCGGTTGGTGTGCAGGTCGGCGGCCTGCTTCAGGCGCAGCAGGTGCGGGAACAGGTCGGCGCTGGCGATCAGGAAGCCCACGCGCAGACCCGGCAGCAGGGTCTTGGACAGGGTGCCGGTGTAGATCCAGCTGGTGCGCTTGAGGCGGCTGACGATCGGCGTGGCGCTGCCTTGGTCGAACACCAGCTCGCGGTAGGGTTCGTCCTCGATCAGGGTCACGTCGAACTCGTCGAGCAGCGCCGCCACGGCGTCGCGCTTGGCCTCGCTGTAGCGCACGGCGGAGGGGTTCTGGAAGGTCGGGATCAGGTAGGCGAAGGCCGGCTTGTGCTGCTGCAGGCGTTCGCGCAGGGCTTCCAGTTCGGGGCCGTCGGCCTCCTGCGGCACGCTGATGCAGTCGGCGCCGAACAGCTGGAAGGACTGCAGCGCGGCCAGGTAGGTCGGCGCTTCGACCAGAATCTCGGTGCCCGGATCGATAAACAGCTTGCTGGCCAGGTCCAGGGTCTGCTGCGAGCCGCAGGTGATCAGCACCTGGCTGGCGTCGCACGGCACACCCAGCTTGCGCGCCTCGGCGGCTACCGCTTCGCGCAGCGCCGGCTCGCCCTCGCTCATGCCGTACTGACCGATGGAGGCCGGCATCTCGCTCCAGTCCACCTTGGGCAGCATCGGCTCGGCCGGCAGGCCGCCGGCGAAGGACATCACCTCCGGACGCTGCGCCGCGGCGAGGATTTCACGGATCAGGGAGCTTTTCAGGCGGGCAACGCGTTCGGAGAAGGCCATGGGAACACCGGTAGCACTCGAAGGGAAAATTGGGTCAAACTCTTTGACCGAAACTACGATGCCCCGGATGGATACGTCAATATGCTTGACCTGAAAAAGCCGAGCACCCAGCAGGCCGCGATGGAAGCCTTCTTCTTCGGTTACCAGGCCTTCACCGCCAAGCCCGACGAGATGCTGGCGCGCCGCGGGTTGTCGCGCGTGCACCATCGCATCCTGTTCTTCATCGCCCGCTACCCGGGTCTCAGCGTGAAGGAGTTGCTCGGCTACCTGGGCGTGAGCAAGCAGGCGCTGAACACGCCGCTGCGCCAGCTACAGGAGATGCACATGGTCGAGAGCGTGGCCGCCAGCGACGACAAGCGCAAACGCCAGCTCGGCCTGACTGTCGAGGGCGCCAGGCTGGAACAGAGCCTGCGTCGCGAGCAGTCGCGTCTGCTGGAACGGGTCTTCGAGGAGGCCGGCGAGCCGGCCGTGCAGGCCTGGCTGGAGGTCAACCAGGCCCTGCGCCAGGCCGCCGGCGAGGGCTGAGTCAGGCCGCCTGGCGGCCGCTCAGCTCGCTGGCGCCACGGAAGAACACCAGGGCCATGGCCAACGAAGCCGCCAGCAGGGGAATGATCGCGATCAGAATCAAGATCACCGAGGTGAACATGACGCCACCGGCAATCTCCAGCCAGGCCATCACCCGCAGAGAGGGATAGGGATCCTGGACTCGTAGCAGCACAACGCCCAGCCACAGCATCGTCACCCCCAGCAGCAAGACCGCAGCGAAGAAGCTCAGGGTCTGCCAACCCAGGCTGGCCAGGATCGCGTCACCCCACAACCAGTCCAGCAACTCGGTGAGCAGACTGAAAAATATGATCAGGCCGGTCGGCCACCGCAGCCCCTTGGCCGCGAAACGCTGCTCCAGAAACACCCGCAGGCGCAGCAGCAGATAACAGCCCAACAGTGTCGACAGCAGACTCAACCAATCTCCGGCCATGTCGGCGACCGAGCCAGGCTGCTCACTGGCAAGAACAGCCGCAACCAATGCCGCCAGCGTGCTGGCGATCGAGAGCAGGCACAGCCAGCCGAGCAGCCGCAACTGCCCCGGGCTCCAGCCCGGCAGCTGCTGGGGCGCCTGGGCGTCGACCAGCGCCACCTGCGGCGCCGCATAGGGATTGTCCTGGTCCATGGCAATTTCCTTATGTAATGGGAACAGTCTTCCTCGCCAGAGAGATCGTTGAGAACTGTACCGACGATTGTCGGGGCCGCTGTACGGCGACGCCCGCGCGGGCTGCGCATAGGCTGCCAGCATCCACGGAGAATCGCCATGACCGCCGAAATGCTGCTCGCCTTCGTCCTCTTCGCCTTCGTCACCTCGGTGACGCCGGGCCCGAACAACATGATGCTGCTGGCCTCGGGGGTGAACTTCGGCGTGCGCCGCAGCCTGCCGCACATGCTCGGCATCAGCCTGGGCTTCATGCTGCTGGTGATGGCCGTGGGCCTCGGCCTCGGTCAGCTGTTCGAGCGATTCCCGCCGCTCTATACGGCACTGCGCTACGCCGGCGCCGCCTACCTGCTGTACCTGGCCTGGAAGATCGCCGGTAGCGGTGCCCCGGATGCGAGCGGCAAGACCGGCGGCAAGCCCTTCACCTTCCTGCAGGCGGCGGCCTTCCAGTGGGTCAATCCCAAGGCCTGGATCATGGCCATCGGCGCCATCACCACCTACACGCCGCAGGAAGGCTTCCTGATCAACGTGCTGCTGATCGCCGCCCTGTTCGCCCTGGTCAACTGCCCCAGCGTCGGCCTGTGGACGGTGGCCGGCAGCCTGCTACGGCGCTGGCTGGACCAGCCGCGCGTGCTGCGCGCCTTCAATATCGGCATGGCCCTGCTGCTGGTGGCCTCGCTCTACCCCATACTGATCGACGTCAAGGGAAGCCTGTGATGACCCTGGAAGCCATGGACACCTCCACGCGCCTGCGCCCGCTGGCCGACACCGCGCCTTCCGCCGTGGTGGCCGGCTTCGTCGCCACCCTCACCGGCTATACCAGCTCGCTGGTGCTGATGTTCCAGGCCGGCCAGGCCGCGGGCCTCAGCGCCGCGCAGATTTCCTCCTGGCTGTGGGCGCTGTCCATCGGCATGGCCATCTGCACCATCGGCCTGTCGCTGCGCTACCGCGCGCCGGTGGTGGTGGCCTGGTCGACGCCCGGCGCCGCCCTGCTGATCACCAGCCTGCCGGGGGTGAGCTATCCGGAGGCGATCGGCGCCTTCGTGGTCTGCGCCCTGCTGCTCAGCCTGCTCGGCCTGTCCGGCGCCTTCGAACGGGTCATGCGCCATCTGCCGGCCTCGCTGGCGGCGGCGCTGCTGGCCGGCATCCTGTTCCGCATCGGCAGCGAGATATTCGTCGCCGCGCAGAGCAGCACAGTGCTGGTGCTGGCGATGTTCTTCAGCTTCCTGCTGTGCAAGCGCCTACTGCCACGCTACGCGGTGCTGCTGGCGCTGCTGATCGGCAGCCTGGTCGCGGCCGCCCAGGGCATGCTCGACTTCAGTCGCTTCGAGCTGCAGGTGGCGGTGCCGGTCTGGACCACGCCGAGCTTCTCGCTGAGCGCCGCCATCAGCATCGGTATCCCGCTGTTCGTGGTGGCCATGGCCTCGCAGAACATCCCCGGCATCGCCGTGCTGCGTGCCGACGGCTACGACGTGCCGCCCTCGCCACTGATCGCCACCACCGGTCTCGCCTCGCTGCTGCTGGCCCCCTTCGGCTCCCACGGCATCAACATGGCCGCCATCAGCGCCGCCATCTGCACCGGCGCCGAGGCCCACGAGGACAAGCGCAAACGCTACACCGCGGCGCTGTGGAACGGTCTGTTCAACCTGCTCGCCGGCATCTTCGCCGCTACCCTGGCCGCGCTGTTCATCGCCCTGCCCAGCGCCCTGGTGCTGTCCATCGCCGCCCTGGCCCTGCTCGGCTCGATCGGCAACGGCCTGGCCCAGGCCATGCAGGCGCCGGCCGAACGCGATGCCGCGCTGATCACCTTCATGATCACCGCCTCGGGCATGACCCTGCTGGGCATCGGCTCGGCCTTCTGGGGCCTGGTCGGCGGCGCCCTGACCCTGCTGATCCTGAACGGGAAGAAGTAGCAGTTGCCCCTCAGCTGGCCGGGCGCAGCACATCCAGCAACGGCTGCAGCGAGTAGCCCAGGCGCGGCGCCAGGGCCTCGGCGCGGGCCCTGGCGCCATCGAGGTCGAGCTGCTGGTCGAGATCGGCCGGCACCAGCAGGATGACGTTGCCCTCCTTCACCGGAATCTCCCAATAGTGGCGATGGAACAGGCCACGCAGCAGCGCCGCGCCCAGCGGCTTGCCGTCGTCGTTGCCCCACTGGTTGATCACCAGCCAGCCGCCGGGGCTGAGGCGCCTCTGGCAGTTCTCCAGGAACTTCCAGGCCAGGTGGCCGGGCGCAGGCCCCGTGTCGGTGTACAGGTCGACGAACAGCAGGTCGCAGCTCTCGGCGCTGTCCAGCAGCTCCAGGGCGTCGCCGATGCGCACATAGAGGCGCGGGTCGTCGGCCAGGCCGAGGTACTGCATGGCCAGGCGCGGCACTTCCGGGCGCAGCTCGATGGCCTCGATATCCTCCAGCGCCAGGAACTTCAGGCAGGCCTGGGTCAGGGTGCCGCCGCCCAGACCGAGGAACAGGGCGTTCTCCGGCGCCTCGTGGCACAGCGCGCCGAGCAGCATGGCGCGGGTGTAGTCGTACTCCAGCCAGGCCGGATCGCGGGTGTAGGTGCAACTCTGCTCGATGGCCTCGCCGAATTCGAGGAAGCGGTAGTCGCCGACTTCCAGCACGCGGATCACGCCCCAGGCGTCGCGCACTTCCTCCAGCAGTATCTCTTCGCGCAGCTCGCTCATCGGCCGAGCCCACGAGTCGACAACAGAGTGGAGCGCTCAGCGCTCCGGCCAGAGTGGAGTGATGCGGTTCTGCTCATGGACTCGAGAGGAAGAAGGGCTGATCGAACTGCATATGCTTGCGGAACATTGGCGCAAAGGCAATCGAGACACCCTCCTGCTGCGGCGATTCAGGCGCTCTATCGCGCTTATCGGCTGACCGCCCGCTGGTCGCGGGGTTAACATGCCGGCAACCGAATTAGCGCAGAGAACGCCCGATGTCCGCCTGGAGCCCCGAAAGCTGGAGAAGCAAACCCATCCAGCAACAGCCCGAGTACCCCGACGCCGCCCACCTGGCCCGAGTGGAGCAGACCCTGGCCGGTTACCCACCGCTGGTGTTCGCCGGCGAGGCCCGCGAGTTGCGCCGCCAGTTCGCCGAAGTGACCCAGGGCCGTGCCTTCCTGCTGCAGGGCGGCGACTGCGCCGAGAGCTTTGCCGAGTTCAGCGCGGCGAAGATCCGCGACACCTTCAAGGTGCTGCTGCAGATGGCCATCGTCATGACGTTCGCCTCCGGCAGCCCGGTGGTGAAAGTCGGGCGCATGGCCGGGCAGTTCGCCAAGCCGCGCTCGGCCGGCAGCGAAACCATCGACGGCGTGACCCTGCCAGCCTATCGCGGCGATATCGTCAACGGCATCGGCTTCGACGCCGCCAGCCGCGTGCCGGACCCCGAGCGCCTGCTGCAGGCCTACCACCAGGCCACCGCCAGCCTCAACCTGCTGCGCGCCTTCGCCCAGGGCGGCTTCGCCGACCTGCACCAGGTGCACCAGTGGAACCTGGACTTTATCGCCAACTCGGCGCTTTCCGAGAAGTACCACCAGCTGGCCAACCGGATTGATGAAACCTTGGCCTTTATGCGCGCGGTCGGCATGGACAAGGCCCCGCAGCTGCGCGAGGCGAGCTTCTTCACCGCCCACGAGGCGTTGCTGCTCAACTACGAGCAGGCCTTCGTGCGCCAGGACAGCCTCACCGGACGCTGGTACGACTGCTCCGCGCATATGCTGTGGATCGGCGACCGTACCCGTCAGCTGGACGGCGCCCATGTCGAGTTCATGCGCGGCATCGAGAACCCCATCGGGGTCAAGGTCGGCCCGAGCATGGACGCGGACGAGCTGATCCGCCTGATCGACATCCTCAACCCGGACAACGATCCGGGCCGCCTCAACCTGATCGTGCGCATGGGCGCGGACAAGGTCGAGGCGCACTTCCCGCGCCTGCTGCGCAAGGTCAAGGAGGAAGGTCGCCAGGTGCTGTGGAGCTCCGACCCCATGCACGGCAACACCATCAAGGCCTCCAGCGGCTACAAGACCCGCGACTTCGCGCAGATCCTCTCCGAGGTGAAGCAGTTCTTCCAGGTGCACCGCGCCGAGGGCACCATCGCCGGCGGCATCCATATCGAGATGACCGGGCAGAACGTCACCGAGTGCATCGGCGGCTCGCGACCGATCACCGAGGACGGCCTGTCCGACCGCTACCACACCCATTGCGACCCGCGGATGAACGCCGACCAGTCGCTGGAGCTGGCCTTCCTCATCGCCGAGACGCTGAAACAGGCGCGCGGCTGAAAGCATTTGCACAGGCAGAACGGGCCCTCTTCACGAGCAGAGAGTTGAGCGGCCCTCGCCCCTACGGGAGAAACCCCGCCACCGCATCCGCCGCCCGCCGCAGATGCTGCTCATGGGTCAGGCCCGAGGCCTTGAGTGGCTTCAAGTCGTGGTCCGCCGCCACCAGCCATTCGAGGCTCACGCTCGGCGCCAGCGCATAGCCTGCCACCGTCTCGCGATTGCCCAAGGCATCGCGCTCGCCCTGGACGATCAGGCTGCGCGTGCGCAACTCGGCCAGATGCGCCACCCGCGGCTTCTCCGGTTTGCCCGCCGCATAGAAGGGGTAGCCCAGGCACACCAGCGCATCGGCGCCCAGCTCGTCGGCCAGCAGGCTGGCCATGCGCCCGCCCATGGACTTGCCGCCGATGGCCAGCGGCCCATCCATGGCTCCGCGCACCTCGCGATAGACCTCGCGCCAGCATTCCAGCAGCTGCCCCTGCGGATTGGGCGGGCGCTTGCCGCCGCCCGTGCGGCGCGCCGCCATATAGGGAAACTCGAAGCGCAACACGTTCACCCCGCGCGCCGCCAGCAGCTCGGCCATGCGCTGCATGAAGTCGCTGTCCATCGGCGCGCCGGCGCCGTGGGCGAGAATCAGGCTGGCCTGCGACATCCCGTCCGCCCCGTTCCACAGCCATCCCCGCGCCCGGCATTGATCCTCGTCAATAACCCTCAGCCTGCCATTACCCATGCTTGCCCTGTTTTCCTTACCCTGGATGGAAGCCCAACAAATGAATACGACCGACACCGTGGCCGACTACTATGCAGCAGCGCTGCGCCCAATGAACCCCTCCGCAAGCTCTGCGACCCGATGTCGCACCCTCCGACCAACAGCATGGTCATTCGCTTGACTTGGACTAAGCTGGCCAGCAGTCGTACCCGGTAACAATTCCAACGCGATCCCGTCTTCTCGCGGCGATCCAGCGACCGAACCCCGACCGCCGAGTCAGCCCGAGGCAGTGGCCAAGAACCCGCTAAAACCTTGATCGCACAGGCATCCGGCGTTGCAATGGGTACCTCGTTTCTCCATACTTGCCGCCGATTTTTTACCCCTAAAAAACTCCATTAACCGTGGAACCCCTAGCATGAGCACAGCAATCAGTCAGACTGCTTATAACTATAAGGTGGTCCGCCAGTTCGCCGTTATGACGGTGATCTGGGGGGTCATCGGGATGGGTCTAGGCGTGTTCATTGCCGCACAGCTGGTGTGGCCGGAACTCAACCTGAACCTGCCGTGGACCAGCTTCGGCCGTCTGCGCCCGCTGCACACCAACGCGGTGATCTTCGCCTTCGGCGGCTGCGCCCTGTTCGCCACGTCCTACTACGTGGTCCAGCGCACCTGCCAGGCCCGCCTGATCTCCGACAGTCTGGCCGCCTTCACCTTCTGGGGTTGGCAAGCCGTGATCGTGCTGGCCATCATCACCCTGCCGCTGGGCTACACCTCCTCCAAGGAGTACGCCGAGCTGGAATGGCCGATCGACATCCTCCTGGGCCTGGTCTGGATCACTTATCTGGTGGTGTTCTTCGGCACCATCGTCAAGCGCAAGACCAAGCACATCTATGTCGGCAACTGGTTCTTCGGCGCCTTCATCGTCGTGACCGCCATGCTGCACATCGTCAACAGCATGGAAATCCCGGTCACCCTGTTCAAGTCCTACTCGGTCTACGCCGGTGCCACCGACGCGATGATCCAGTGGTGGTACGGCCACAACGCCGTGGGCTTCTTCCTGACCACCGGCTTCCTCGGGATGATGTATTACTTCGTGCCCAAGCAGGCCGAGCGCCCGATCTACTCCTACCGCCTGTCCATCGTGCACTTCTGGGCGCTGATCACCCTGTACATCTGGGCCGGCCCGCACCACCTGCACTACACCGCCCTGCCGGACTGGACCCAGTCCCTCGGCATGGCCATGTCGGTGATCCTCCTGGCGCCGAGCTGGGGCGGCATGATCAACGGCATGATGAGCCTCTCCGGCGCCTGGCATAAGCTGCGCACCGACCCGATCCTGCGCTTCCTGGTGGTATCCCTGGCCTTCTACGGCATGTCCACCTTCGAAGGCCCGATGATGGCCATCAAGACCGTCAACGCCCTGTCCCACTACACCGACTGGACCATCGGCCACGTGCACGCCGGCGCCCTCGGCTGGGTGGCGATGATCTCCATCGGCGCGCTCTACCACCTGATCCCGAAGGTCTTCGGCCGCGAGCAGATGCACAGCGTCGGCCTGATCAACGCCCACTTCTGGCTGGCCACCATCGGCACCGTGCTGTACATCGCCTCCATGTGGGTCAACGGCATCACCCAGGGCCTGATGTGGCGCGCGGTCAACGAGGACGGCACCCTCACCTACTCCTTCGTCGAGGCCCTGCAAGCCAGCCACCATGGCTACATGGTGCGTGCCCTCGGCGGTGCCTTCTTCGTCACCGGCATGCTGCTGATGGCTTACAACACCTGGCGTACCGTGCGCGCTGCCGATAAGAGCAAGTACGACGCCGCCGCCCAGATTCCTGCAGAGGTCGCGCACTGATGGCCGGTAGCAAACACGAGATTTTCGAGAAGAACATCGGCCTGTTGGCCATCGGCATGGTCCTGGCGGTGAGCATCGGCGGTCTGACCCAGATCGTTCCGCTGTTCTTCCAGGACGTCACCAACACCCCGGTGGAAGGCATGAAGCCGCGCACCGCGCTGGAGCTGGAAGGCCGCGACATCTACATCCGCGAAGGCTGCGTCGGCTGCCACTCGCAGATGATCCGCCCGTTCCGCGCCGAGACCGAGCGCTACGGCCACTACTCGGTGGCCGGCGAGAGCGTCTGGGACCACCCCTTCCTGTGGGGCTCCAAGCGCACCGGTCCGGACCTGGCCCGCGTCGGCGGCCGCTACTCGGACGACTGGCACCGCGCCCACCTGTACAACCCGCGCAACGTGGTACCGGAATCGAAGATGCCGGCCTACCCCTGGCTGGTTGAGAACACGCTCGACGGCAAGCACACCGCCGCCAAGATGGAAGCTCAGCGCACCCTCGGCGTGCCCTACACCGACGAGGACATCGCCGGCGCACGCGAGGCCGTCAAGGGCAAGACCGAGATGGACGCGCTGGTCGCGTACCTGCAGGGTCTTGGCACCGCCATCAAGAACAAACGGTAACGCACGATGGATATCGGGACGATTCGTGGCATCGGCACAGTAGTGGTGTTCATCGCCTTCATCGGCGTGGTGCTCTGGGCCTACAGCAGCAAGCGCAAGTCGAGCTTCGACGAGGCGGCCAACCTGCCCTTCGCCGACGACGCCCCGGCCAACAAGCGTGACGAGCAAGCTTCTGGGAGCAATAAAGAATGACTCTGTTCTGGAGTATCTACATCAGCGTACTGAGCCTCGGCACCATCGTGGCTCTGACTGCGCTGCTCTTCGGCATTCGCAAGGGCCAGCGCCCCGACACCACCGACGACACCGTCGGCCATGCCTTCGACGGCATCGAGGAGTTCGACAACCCGCTGCCGAAATGGTGGTTCATGCTGTTCATGGCCACCATCATCTTCGCCCTTGGCTACCTGGCCCTGTACCCGGGCCTGGGCAACTGGAAGGGCCTGCTGCCGGGCTACAACGAGGCCGGCGACGGCAAGCCCTTCGCCAACGGCGAGGCTGGCTGGACCGGCGTGCACCAGTGGGAAAAGGAGATGGTGCGCGCCGACAAGGAATACGCGCCGATCTACGCCCAGTACGCCAAGCTGCCGATCGAGGAAGTGGCCAAGGACGAGAAGGCCCTGAAGATGGGCGGCCGCCTGTTCGCCTCCAACTGCTCGGTGTGCCACGGCTCCGACGCCAAGGGCGCCTACGGCTTCCCCAACCTGACCGACAACGAGTGGCGCTGGGGCGGCAAGCCGGAAGACATCAAGCAGACCATCATCGGCGGTCGCCACGGCATGATGCCGGCCCAGGGCCCGACCATCGGCGAGGACGGCGTGCGCAACGTCGCCGCCTACGTGCTCACCGAGCTGGGCGGCCGCAAGCTGCCGGAAGGCGTGGAGGCCGATATCGCCGCCGGCCAGAAGATCTTCGCCGGCACCTGCTTCGCCTGCCACGGCGCGGACGGCAAAGGCACCCCGAGCATGGGCGCGCCGAACCTGACCAACCCCAGCGCCTTCATCTACGGCAGCAGCTACGCCCAGCTGCAGCAGACCATCCGTTACGGCCGCAGCGGCAACATGCCGGCGCAGCTGCCGTACGTGGGTAGCGAAGATAAGGTGCACCTGCTGGCCGCTTACGTGTACAGCCTGTTGCACGGCGACAAAGCCGAGCAGTAATGCGTCACCCGCCCGGACGCGACCGCCGGTCGCATCCGGGCCATGCCCGATCAGGCGTACCATAGTGCCGTGAAATTCTGACTCCTTCGGCAAGTATCGACAGGAGCACTCACCCCAGCCGTGGTACGACCCTGATGAGCGAACAGATTCCCGTCCGAAACATCACCCCTCCCCCGGCCAAGAGTGGCGAAACCTTCGACCTCTACGCCAGCCGCGAAAAGATCTACACCCGCGCCTTCACCGGCCTGTTCCGCAACCTGCGCCTGGGCGGCGGAGCCTTTCTCTTCCTGCTCTACTTCGGCACCGTCTGGCTGAGCTGGAACGACCGCCAGGCCGTGTGGTGGAACCTGCCGGAGCGCAAGTTCTACATCTTCGGCGCCACCTTCTGGCCGCAGGATTTCATCCTGCTCTCGGCGCTGCTGATCATCGCCGCCTTCGGCCTGTTCTTCATCACCGTGTTCGCCGGCCGCGTCTGGTGCGGCTACACCTGCCCGCAGAGCGTGTGGACCTGGATCTTCATGTGGTGCGAGAAGGTCACCGAGGGCGACCGCAACCAGCGCATGAAGCTGGACAAGGCGCCGCTGAACGCCGACAAGCTCCTGCGCAAGACGGCCAAGCACGGCTTGTGGGTGCTGATCGGCCTGGTCACCGGCCTGACCTTCGTCGGCTACTTCGCGCCGATCCGCGAACTGATCCCCGACCTGCTGACCGGCGCTGCCAGCGGCTGGTCCTACTTCTGGGTCGCCTTCTTCACCCTGGCCACCTATGGCAACGCCGGCTGGCTGCGCGAGCAGGTGTGCATCTACATGTGCCCCTACGCGCGCTTCCAGAGCGTGATGTTCGACAAGGACACCCTGATCGTGTCCTACGACCCGCGTCGCGGCGAACACCGCGGCCCGCGCAAGAAGAGCGCCGACTACAAGGCCGAGGGCCTGGGCGACTGCATCGATTGCACCCTGTGCGTGCAGGTCTGCCCCACCGGCATCGACATCCGCGACGGCCTGCAGATCGAATGCATCGGCTGCGCCGCCTGCATCGACGCCTGCGACAGCATCATGGACAAGATGGGCTACCCCCGTGGCCTGATCAGCTACACAACCGAACACAATCTTTCCGGGCAGAAGACCCACCTGCTGCGCCCGCGCCTGATAGGCTACGCCGTCGCCCTGGTGGCGATGCTCGGCCTGTTCGCCTGGGCCATCGCCAGCCGTTCGCTGGTGGAGATCGACGTGCTCAAGGACCGCGTGCTGTTCCGCGAGAACGAACTGGGCCACGTCGAGAACGTCTACACCGTGAAGCTGATGAACAAGGCCCAGCGCGACCTGACCTACCTGATCTCGGTCGAGGGCCTCGACGGCCTGGCCTACGGTGGCAAGAAGGAAGTCCGTGCCGCGGCCGGCGAGGTGCTGTCGCTGCCGGTGGAGCTGTCCATCGCCCCGGAGAAGCTGCCCTCCAGCGCCAATGAAATCCTCTTCAGGGTCCAGGCCCTGGAAGATCCGTCCATCCAGAGCGACGCCGACAGCCGTTTCATCGGCCCCAGCGTGCGCTGAACACAGGTTTCTCCATGTCGTCGCAACACCCCCCGGTCAACCCCTGGTACAAAGAGTTCTGGCCCTGGTTCATCATCGGCATCCTCGGCCTGTCCGTGGTGCTCGGCACCAGCATGCTGGTGATCGCCACCAAGAACCCGCCGGGCCTGCTGTCGGACAATTACTACGACGTCGGCAAGGGCATCAACACCTCGCTGGAACGCGAGGAACTGGCCGAACGCCTGCAGCTCAAGGCCGCCTTCGCCCTGGACAACGAACGCGGCACCGTGACCCTGCAGCTGCAGGGCCATAGCAACCCGCCGCAGCTGGTGCTCAACCTGATCTCGCCGACCCAGCCGGAGCGCGACCGCCGGGTGATACTGCAGCTGCAGGGCGACGGCAGCTACGCCGGCAACCTGCTGGACGCCGTCGAGGGCCGCCGCTTCGTCGAGCTGATCGGCCAGGAGGGCGGCAAGGACTGGCGCCTGTTCGAGGAGGAGCAGCTGGTCGGCGGTCAGCGCTTCCAGCTCGGCGAATAAGCGCTTCATGAGCAGCCCCCTGCCCTGTTATCACTGCGGCCTGCCGGTACCCGCCGGCAGCCGCTTCGAGGCCCGCGTGCTGGAGCAGACGCGGGCCTTCTGCTGCCCGGGCTGCCAGGCCGTGGCCGAGGCCATAGTCGCCGGCGGCCTGGACGGCTACTACCGCCATCGCAGCGACAACGCGGTCAACCCGCAGGCCCTGCCCAAGGCGTTGCCGGATGAGCTTGAGCTGTACGACCGCGATGAGGTGCAGCAGGGCTTCGTCCAACACGAGGGCGAGCTGAGCGAGACCCGCCTGTTGATCGAGGGCATCAGCTGCGCCGCCTGCGGCTGGCTGATCGAGAAGCACCTGCGCAACCTGCCGGGCGTGGCCGAGGCCAACCTCAATCTGTCCAACCAGCGCCTGCAGCTGCGCTGGGCCGACCGCCAGATCCCGCTCAGCCGGCTACTCGCCGAGCTGCGCCGCATCGGCTACGCCGGCCACCCCTGGCAGGAAGACCAGGCCAGCGCCCACCTGGCCGAGGAAAACCGCCGCTCCATGCGCCAGATCGGCGTCGCCGGCCTGCTGTGGCTGCAGGTGATGATGGCGACCATGGCCACCTGGCCGGAGGTCAACGTCGACCTCTCGCCCGAGCTGGACATGATCCTGCGCTGGACCAGCCTGTTCCTCACCACGCCCATCGTCTTCTACTGCTGCGGCCAGTTCTTCCGTGGCGCCCTGCGCGACCTGCGCAGCCGCCACCTGACCATGGACGTGTCGGTGTCGCTGGCCATCGGCGGCGCCTATGTGGCCGGCATCTGGTCCACCGTCACCGGCGTCGGCGAGCTGTACTTCGACGCGGTCGGCATGTTCGCCCTGTTCCTGCTCGCCGGGCGCTACCTGGAGCGCCGCGCCCGCGAGCGCACGGCGGCGGCCACCGCGCAGCTGGTCAGCCTGCTGCCGCCGTCGTGCCTGCGCCTGGATGCCGGCGGCCACAGCCAGCGCGTGCTGCTGCGCGAACTGGCCGTCGGCGACCGCGTGCTGGTGCCGCCCGGCGCCCAGCTGCCGGCGGACGGCCGCATCGTCGCCGGCCAGTCCAGCGTCGACGAGTCGCTGCTGACTGGCGAATACCTGCCCCTGCCGCGCGGCGAGGGCGACGCCGTCACCGCCGGCACCCTCAATGTCGAGGGCCCGCTGACCGTGGAGGTCGAGGCGCTGGGCGAGAACACCCGCCTGTCCGCCATCGTCCGCCTGCTGGAGCGCGCCCAGGCCGACAAGCCGCGCATGGCCGAGCTGGCCGACCGGGTGGCGCAGTGGTTCCTGCTGATCGTCCTGGCCTTTGCCGCCGTGGTCGGCCTCATCTGGTGGCAGCTCGACAGCGAGCGGGCGTTCTGGATAGTCCTGGCCCTGCTGGTCGCCACCTGCCCCTGCGCCCTGTCGCTGGCCACGCCAACCGCGCTGACCACCGCCACCGGCAGCCTGCACAAGCTCGGCCTACTGCTGACCCGTGGCCATGTGCTGGAGGGCCTCAAGCAGATCGACACGGTGATCTTCGACAAGACCGGCACCCTGAGCGAAGGCCGCCTGACCCTGGAGCGCATCGAGACCCTGCGCGAGCTGGACGGCGATGCCTGCCTGGCCCTGGCCGCCGCGCTGGAGCATGGCTCCGAACACCCCATCGCGCGCGCCTTCGGCCATAGCGAGCGCGGCGCCGAGCAGCTGGCCAGCGCTCCGGGCCAGGGCCTGGAGGGCGTGGTCGAGGGCCGCCGCCTGCGCATTGGCCAGCCGGGCTATGTCGCCGCCCTGGCCGGACGCGCGGCACCGACGATTCCCGGCGAACGCGGCCAGTGGCTGCTGCTCGGCGACCAGCGTGGCCCGCTGGCCTGGTTCGTGCTCGACGACCGCCTGCGCGAGGATGCCGCCGAACTGCTCGCCGCCTGCCGCGCCCAGGGCTGGGACATCCTCCTGCTGTCCGGCGACAGCTCGCCCATGGTCGGCGAGGTGGCCCGCCAGCTCGGCATCGAGGATGCCCGTGGCGGCCTGACGCCGGACGCCAAGCTGGCCGTGCTGAAGACGCTGCACGAACAAGGCAAGCGTGTGCTGATGCTGGGCGATGGGGTCAACGACGTGCCGGTGCTGGCCGGCGCCGACATCAGCGTGGCCATGGGCGGCGCCACCGACCTGGCCAAGACCAGCGCCGACGCCGTGCTGCTGTCCAACCGCCTGGGCAGCCTGGTGCAGGCCTTCGCCCTGGCCCGCCGCACACGGCGGATCATCGTCGAGAACCTGAGCTGGGCGAGCCTGTACAATGGCCTGGTGCTGCCGTTCGCCGCGCTCGGCTGGGTCACCCCGCTGTGGGCCGCGCTCGGCATGTCGGTCAGCTCGCTGCTGGTGGTGCTCAACGCCCTGCGCCTGGCCCGGATGCCGCGGCCAGCCTCAAGCCGCAAGCTGCAAGCCGCAAGCGCCACCGCTTAGCGCTTACGGCTTGCGGCTTGCCGCTCAATCGGAGATTGCCATGTCCGCCATCTATATCCTCATTCCCATCGCCGTGCTCCTGGTCGGCGTCGCCATCTGGGTGTTCTTCTGGGCGGTGGACAGCGGCCAGTACGACGACCTCGATGGCCCGGCGCACAGCATCCTGTTCGACGACGAGGACCCGCGGCACAAGGCCGGCATCGCCGAGGCCGACGAGCAGAAGGACCAGCCGCGTGACTGAACTGGCGCCGCAGCTGGTCTCGGCCCTGATCCTCGGCCTGCTCGGCGGCGGCCACTGCCTGGGCATGTGCGGCGGCCTGATGGGCGCGCTGACCCTGGCCATCCCGCCCGAGCAGCGCGCACGGCGCTTTCGCTTGCTGCTGGCCTACAACCTCGGGCGCATCCTCAGCTACGCCGCCGCCGGCCTGCTGATCGGCCTGGCCGGCTGGGCCGTGGCCAGCAGCCCGGCGGCCATGCTGCTGCGGGTGATCGCCGGCCTGCTGCTGATCGCCATGGGCCTGTACCTGGCCGGCTGGTGGAGCGGCCTGACCCGCATCGAGGCGCTCGGCCGCCACCTCTGGCGCCACCTGCAGCCCTTCGCCAGCCGCCTGATGCCGGTCAGCAGCCTGCCGCGCGCCCTGCTGCTCGGCGCCATCTGGGGCTGGCTGCCCTGCGGCCTGGTCTACAGCACATTGCTGTGGGCCTCCAGCCAGGGATCTCCGACCGACAGCGCGCTGCTGATGCTGGCCTTCGGCCTCGGCACCTGGCCGGTGCTGCTGGCTACCGGCATGGCCGCCGAGCGCATCACCGCCCTGCTGCGCCAGCGCGGCGTGCGCATCGCCGGCGGCCTGCTGGTGATGCTGTTCGGCCTCTGGACCCTGCCGGGGCCGCATCAGCACTGGCTGATGGGCCACTGAAGGCAGCGGCAAGCTGCGAGCCACAAGCGGCAAGCGCCTCTCCCTGTGGCTTGCCGCTTGCAGCCTGTGATTGATTCAGGTCAAGGCCTCTCGCCGCCCGCCTCCCTAGACTGGCCCCACTCGCCACTCCAGGGATACCACCATGCTCGACGCCATCCACTGGGACGCCGACCTGATCCGCCGCCACGACCGGCCGGGGCCGCGCTATACCTCCTACCCCACCGCCGTGCAGTTCCACGGCGAGGTCGGTGCCTTCGACCTGTTGCATGCCCTGCGCGACAGCCGCAAGGCCCTGCGCCCGCTGTCGCTCTACGTGCACCTGCCGTTCTGCGCCAACATCTGCTACTACTGCGCCTGCAACAAGGTGATCACCAAGGATCGCGGCCGCGCCCTGCCCTATCTGGAGCGCCTGGAGCGGGAGGTCGAGCTGATCGCCCGCCATCTGGATCGCAACCAGGTGGTCGAGCAGCTGCACCTGGGCGGCGGCACCCCGACTTTTCTCAGCCACGACGAGCTGCGCCGGCTGCTGCAGCAGCTGCGCCAGCACTTCAACCTGCTGGACGACGACAGCGGCGACTACGGCATCGAGATCGACCCGCGCGAGGCGGACTGGTCGAGCATGGGCCTGCTGCGCGAGCTGGGCTTCAATCGCGTCAGCCTCGGCGTGCAGGACCTCGATCCGGAGGTGCAGCGCGCCATCAACCGCCTGCAGAGCCCGGAGCAGACCCGCGCCATAGTCGAGGCGGCGCATACCCTGCAGTTCCGCTCGGTGAACATCGACCTGATCTACGGCCTGCCGAAGCAGAATCCCGAGCGCTTCGCCCGCACCCTGGCCGAGGTGATCTCCCTGCAGCCCGATCGCCTGTCGCTGTTCAACTACGCGCACCTGCCCGAGCGCTTCATGCCGCAGAGAAGAATCGAGGAAAGCGAGCTGCCCGGCCCGGCGCAGAAGCTGGAGATGCTGCAGCGCAGCATCGAGCAGCTCACGGCCGCCGGCTACCGCTATATCGGCATGGATCACTTCGCCCTGCCCGACGACGAGCTGGCCATGGCCCAGGAGGACGGCAGCCTGCAGCGCAACTTCCAGGGCTACACCACCCATGGCCACTGCGACCTGATCGGCCTCGGCGTGTCCGCCATCAGTCAGGTCGGCGACCTCTACTGCCAGAACAGCAGCGATCTTGGAAGCTACCAGCAGAGCCTGGACAACGCCCGGCTGGCCACCCGGCGCGGCCTGCACTGCAACGCCGACGACCGCATCCGCCGCGCCGTGATCCAGGCGTTGATCTGCCAGTTTCGGCTGGACTTGCGCGATATCGAGCGGCGCTTCGCCATCGACTTTCGCGCCTATTTCTCGGCCATCTGGCCGCAGCTGCAGCAACTGGCCCGCGACGGCCTGATCGAACTCGGCGAGCACGGCATCGAAGTGCGCCCGGCCGGGCGCCTGCTGGTGCGCTCGCTGTGCATGCTGTTCGACCGCTATCTGGCGCAGCAGAACCGGCAACGTTTCTCGCGGGTGATCTGAATGCCCACCCAGGTACCCTACGGTGTACTGCCCTGCGGGCGAGTACAGCCTACCCGGTTGCTCGACCGCTACCCGGCGCAGCAGAGCCGGCAACGCTTCTCGCGGGTGATCTGAATGCCCACCCTGGCACCCTGCGGTGTACTGCCCTGCGGGCGAGTACAGCCTACCCGGTTGTTCGACCGCTACCCGGCGCAGCAGCACCGGCAGCGCTTCTCGCGGGTGATCTGAAGTTCACCCGGGCGCCACGTGCTGTACTGCCCTGCGGGTGAGCACAGCCTACCCGGCTGAATTCACCGAGCCGCCCAGACCGTGCGTTCGCCGCGCCTGTGCAGTCCCACCATGGTCGCCCTGGCCGGGGTGCCGAGCCATGGGTTAACCTTTGACTTTGTGTGTGATTATTCAGCCAGGGATTTCCGATGCCAGACACCCTCAAGGCGCACAGCCTCCATCAGGCCCACTGCAGGGATTGCAGCCTGGCACCACTGTGCCTGCCGCTGTCGCTGGAGATGGAGGACCTGGACGCGCTGGACCGCATCGTCAAGCGCGGTCGCCCGCTGAAGAAGGGCGAGTTCCTGTTCCGCCAGGGCGATGCCTTCGCCTCGGTGTTCGCCGTGCGCGCCGGCGCGCTGAAGACCTTCACCCTGAGCGACTCGGGCGATGAGCAGATCACCGGCTTCCACCTGCCCAGCGAGCTGGTCGGCCTGTCCGGCGTCGACACCGACTCCCATCCGGTATCCGCGCAGGCGCTGGAGACCACCTCGGTGTGCGAGATTCCCTTCGAGCGCCTGGACGAGCTCGCCGTGCAGCTGCCGCAGCTGCGCCGCCAGCTGATGCGGGTGATGAGCCGCGAGATCCGCGACGACCAGCAGATGATGCTGCTGCTCTCCAAGAAGAGCGCCGACGAGCGCATCGCCACCTTCCTGGTCAACCTCTCCGCGCGCTTGCGTGCCCGCGGCTTCTCCGCCCAGCAGTTCCGCCTGGCCATGTCGCGCAACGAGCTGGGCAACTACCTGGGCCTGGCCGTGGAGACGGTGTCGCGGGTGTTCACCCGTTTCCAGCACAATGGCCTGATCGAGGCCGAAGGCAAGGAAGTGCGGATTCTCGACCCCATCGAGCTGTGCGCCCTGGCCGGCGGCAATATGCCAGACTGAAGATCTGTCGCGCCGACGGCAGGGTGCGGCCCGCGAGCCGTTGCGCAGGCGCTAATGAGGAGAGTGCGATGATCTTCGACGAATTCGACATCAAGACGCTGATCCGCCCGGTGCAGGACTTCCCCAAGCCCGGCGTGGTGTTCCGCGACATCACCCCGCTGTTCCAGTCGCCACGCGCCCTGCGCATGGTCGCCGACAGCTTCGTGCAGCGTTATGTGGAGAGCGACTTCAGCCACGTGGCGGCGATGGACGCGCGCGGCTTCCTGATCGGCTCGATCATCGCCTACGAGCTGAACCGCCCGCTGATCCTGTTTCGCAAGCAGGGCAAGCTGCCGGCGGCGGTGCTCGCCGAGAGCTACCAGACCGAGTACGGCGAGGCGCTGCTTGAGGTGCACGCCGACAGCCTGTGCGAGGGCGACCGGGTGCTGATCTTCGATGACCTGATCGCCACCGGCGGCACCCTGCTGGCCGCCGCCCGCCTGGTCCGCCGCCTCGGCGCCCAGGTGCACGAGGCCGCGGCCATCATCGACCTGCCCGAACTGGGCGGCTCGCAGAAACTGCAGGACATGGGCATCGCCACCTTCTGCCTGACCGCCTTCGAGCTCAGCGAGCGCTGATTCCTAGGGTCTGGCGCTCAGCGCACATTGACGCGCAACGCCACCCCGCCCACCACCTTGCCCTGCTCCCGCTGCAGCAGATCGATGAGGAAGCTGGCACCGCGCTTGGCGCCGGGCGGTACCGTGATGCGCAGGCCGACGCGCTGCGCCTGCTGCGGCGCCAGGCGCACCGGCAGCGCGGCCGTCGAGCCCGGGGCGAAGGCAAGCTCCAGCGCGGCGGGGAAGCTCTCGGCCAGGCGCGCCGGCTGCGCGCTGGTCAGCGGCCCGACCTGGTCGCGCGCGGGCTCGGCATGGCTGGCGCAGTCCAGATGCAGGGCATTCGCCAGCAGAGGCGCCGGCGTAGGCAGCACGATGGCGGCGGCGCGCAGCTTGGGCGGCACGGCGCCCTTGCCCAGCAGCAGGCTGGCCTTGAGGTCGTCCATGCCCTTGGGCCGGCGCAGCTCGAACTGCACCGTGCGCGCCAGGCGCGGACGCAGGCTGAAGGCCAGCAGCGGCAACACGATCCAGGCGTTGGGCTGCAGGTCGACCACGCTGAGGTTCTTCTGCGCCAGGTTGTTCTGCTGCCACACATGGCGGCCCGCCTGCGGCTGATCGAAGCGGCTGTGAATGGCCGCCAGCAGGCAGGGGTGGCTGCCCGGTGGCGGCACCGCGCTGCGCGGCAGGCGCGCCTTGAGGATGCGCGTCTCGCCCGGGCCCAGCTCGAAATCCACCGCCGCCGTGACGGCCGGCAGGAAGTCCGCCGGGTAGACGAACTGGCTGCCGGCGTACTGCTTGACGTTGAAGCTCACCGCCAGATGGCGCGCCCTGCCGTTGGCGCTGCGGTTGCGCACGCGGGCGTGAATCCAGTTGTCCTGGCCGTACTCCAGGTTCTGGTGCTCCAGGCCGTCGTCGTCGCGGCTGCGAATCCACAGATCGGGCGAGTCCCAGAAACGCCCCGCCCAGTCGTTCGCGCCGGGGTCGCCGACCTCATCGCGCAGCCATAGATCGGGCAGCGGCGAAGGATCGCCCAGGCCATAGACGAAGCGCTGGAAGGCCTCCACGCAGGCGGGGCTGGCGCCGCGGGCGAGGAGGAAGCATTCCAGCTCCTCGGTGCGAATCGGGCGCGGGTAGCGCGCCAGGTAGAAGTCCTTCATCAACGCGTTCAGCGGCGCCACGCCGAGCAAGGCGGCCATGCCTCTCCAGAAGCGCTCGCCGGAACCGTAGGACGAGCCGTGGGTGACCCGCACCCAGGGGTTGCGCGAGCACAGGGCCAGCGCCGCCTCGGCGAAGTCGAACGGCAGCACACCGGCCGCGCCGTTGTCGTGGTAGGTGGTCCAGGCCTCGTCGAACCAGGCGTCCGGCTGGCTGGCCGGCTTCAGCCCGCGTGCCCACCAGCTGTGGAAAGTCTCATGGCGCAGCGGCCCGGTGCCAGTGGTGGTGCCGCCCTCGTACTCCATGCCGCCCTGGTGGATGAAGGCGGTGAAGCGCTCGCCGTGGATATAGCGCCCCGAGCTGTTCTCGTTGGCGGCGAGGAAACCGGCGATGGCGGCGGTCTGGGTCGCCAGGTTGGCGGCGTTGCTGGTGAGTTTCCAGGCGGTGATGGCGACATTGCTGCCGGATACCGGCAACACGGTGTTTTGCGTGCTGCTCTGCAGGCTGTCGGCGGCGCGCAGCTCCAGCAGCGGCGACAGCGCGCTGAAGCGCGCCGGGAAGTCGATGCGCCAGTGGTTGCTGCCGAGGTTGCTGATGCTGCCGTTGCTGATCGGCGTGTGGGCCACGGCGGTTCCCGTCAGGCGCAGCTCCAGGCTCAGCTCGAACTGGTCGAAGATCAGGTTGGCCGGCACGAAGGCCTCCAGGTAACGGCCGGCGCCCAGGTCGGTGAAGCCGAAGTTGAAGGCCAGGCGCGGCCCGGCGCTCCAGACGATCTGCGGCAGGTAGGAGCCGGCCATGGAGGCCTGCGGCACGCCCACCGAGTAGGTCAGGCGTAGGCTGTGCGTGCTGCCCGCCTCCAGGCTGCGCGCCAGCACCCGCAGGTTGGCGTTGGCGCCGCCGCCGAAGTCGTGGTGCGCCACTTCGGCCACGGGCAGCGCCGCGCCATCCAGCCAGACGCCGCCGACCGTCTGCCGCAGGTCGAAGATCGGGCAGCCGGCGTGGCGGCCCAGGCGGAACTGCAGGATGGCGTCGCCGGCGATCTGCTGGCTGGCGGCATCGAACACCAGGCTGGCATCGATGCGCTGGATGTCGATGGGCACGGCCCACAGGCCGTCCACCCGCTTCGGTGGCGGCGCCAGGTCCAGGTTGCTGCCAGCGAGGTCGGCCAGCGCCGGCAGCTGTGCCAGCAGCCCGGCCAGGCCCACCGCGCACTCGCCGTCGCCGCCCAGACAGGCGCCGCCGTTGCGCTTGAGGATGCCGCGCCAGCCGTAGCCACGCGCGGCCTGCACATGGGCCAGTTCCTCGCTGACGAAGATCGCCCGCGTGCTGGCCGCGGCATGCCCGGCCTTGCCCAGGGCCAGGTCGAAGATGGCTTGCGCGGGCTTGCCGAGATTGCCCGGCACCTCGCTGGAAATAGTCACCAGCGCCGCCTCGATGTAGCGGCCCAGGTGCAGGTCGTCGAGTATCGCCTGCACGCTGGCCAGCGAAGTACCGGCCGCCTGGTTGGACAGCAGGCCCAGGCGATAGCCGCGCGCCTTGAGCACCTGCAGGCAGTCCAGAGCGTCGGCGTAGCGCAGGCGCACGCCGCCCGGGCCGGTGTAGGTCAGGGTATCGCCCAGGTCGAAGAAGACCGTGGCGGGACTGGCTCCGGACATGTTCGTCCTCCTGACGGAGGCCGGGTTGGCCTGTCGCTACGAATCGCACCGGCCCCGCCGGCGGGACGGCACGCTAGGCGCCGCGCTTGTAGCTGAAGCGGCAACCCGACGGGTCCGTGAAAGTCAGTGTGCCGTCGATGAGGCTGTAGGCGTAGGTCACCACTTCGTCGTTGGCGGTGGACAGCGCCATCCGCCCGGGCGCCGAAACCTGCCAGCGGCCCTGGTCCCACCAGGTGAAGCCGCCGGGCGGTTCGGTACTGCCGAAGTACAGGCCGCTGTCTTCCAGACGCAGGTGCACGGCGTAAGCGGCCGCACAGGGCGCCTGATCGATCATGTACCAGGCCCCCGGCAATCTCGGGTCGAGTTCTGCCATCAGTCTCTCCTTGTCAGGGGAGGACGGGGCACAAGGCCCCGCCCTCCTACCATCTCACTTGGCCGTGGCCAGGCGAGTCGCCTTGGGTTTGCTCCGACCGAGCCTCGGCAGGTTACCGCCGGCATCGCTGAACAGTCGCTCCAGCTTGTTCTGCTCGGCGCCGCTCAGCACGGCTCCGTCGTCCAGCAGCGCCGTGGCGGCCTTGACGTCCGGCTTGCGCTTCATGAAGCTGCAGACCAGGCGCTTGCTCTCGATGGCGGCGAAGTGCGGCTTGAGCACCGGCGAAGCCAATGCGGTCTGCACCGCCTCGATGCCCTCGCCCAGGTGATCGCCGCCGAGCACCAGCACCAGGTGCGCGTCCGGCGTGGACAGCACCTTGTGCGCGGCCGCGGCATGCTGGGCATCGACCGCGGCGGTCACCATCACCGTGGCGGCGCCGGCGATATGCGCGATCATGCCCTCGATCTCCCAGTGCACCTCGACCCGCACCTCGTGGATGCCGGATACGCCGAACAGTGCGCCCTCGGCGCCGCGCATCAGGGTCATCGAGTCCTCGATGCGCTCGCCCGGCTTGAGCTCGCGGAACGGCGAGTCGTCGATGCAGTGGATGAGAGTGCGGAAGGTGCGCGCGCTGCCCGTGGGGTCGGTCACGCTGCCACTGACGAACTCGCTCTTCAGGCTCAGGTTGGCCGGCACCAGGATGGGCTGCTCGCCGCGGTTGACCAGGGCGATGCCGACGCGCACCGGCGCGCCCAGCGGCACCTCGCCGAGCAGCGGCGTGACTTCCAGTGCCAGGCCCAGCACCTCGGCTTCCAGGTCGGTCGGGGTGATGGCCGGCGTGCTGGTGGAGGCACCGCCGAAGGCCACCGAGCCGGGACGGATGAAGGGGTCCGGATAGTGGCGCAGCTGCTTGAGGTTGTCCGGGTGGAAGGACCACTGGATATTGCCCGGGAAGGGGTTGGCCGGCGTGGCGCCGGCGGCGATCACGTCGCTGGTGCACATGAAGCCGAAGTCCGCCGAGTTGTGGTACAGCCCCAGCGCATGCCCCAGCTCATGCACGGCGGTGCGGAAGTACGGCGCCGCGGCGGTGCCGAAGCGCTGGCCGCTGACCGTGCCCCAGCCGGGATCGATGATCCAGTGCGAGGCGATGCCCACGCCCTCGCGCGGCACATTGTTGGAATCGGTCCCGCCGCTGTCGTACATGATGCCGCGCGGCGTGGCGTCGATGTTCTTCACCGCCAGCACGTGATAGCGCCACTCGGTATCCAGGTTGACCACCGCGCGCCGCGCCAGCATGGCCGCGTGCATCTCGGCATTCGACCAGGAGTTGCCGGAAGGCTCGACCACGTTGGTATCGCTCAGGTGCACCGTGGTCTGGTAGCCCACCGCGTCCATCACGGTGGCCCAGGTGTGGCCGACGCCACTGGTGGTCGGCCGCTCCGAGCCGTTGACCGTGTCGATCTCGATGGTGCAGCGGCGCAAGTAGGTGGACAGCCAGCCCATGGTCAGGCGCCCGACCACGGCGCCGACGCCATTCTTCACATCGCCCTCGGCATAGTCCGACGGCGAGGGATAACCGGCCGGCGCGGTCATGCGCACCATCTGCGCGGTCAGGGTGCTCTCCAGTGCCCAGCTGTTCGGCGCCGTGTAGCGATACAGCTGGAAGCCCAGGCTGAAGCTGCTGCCCAGGTAGAAGTACTCCGGCAGCGAGGTGACCCGCAGGTAATAGCGGTAGTTGTTGCGCGGCAGGATAGGGATGCCCGAGGCCGGGTTGGGGCCGGCCAGCAGCACCGGCTTGAGCGACAGGTTGGGGGCGACGGGCTTGCGCTGCAGGGTCGGGAAGGGCAGCGGGATGGGCACCGGCAGGAAGATCACCGGGCGCTGATAGAGATCGCCACTGGCGGTGCGACCATCGCTGTGCGACTCGACCCGCAGCGTGCCGTCATAGGACACCAGCGAGGCGCCGCTGGGCCTGTAGTTGAGCAACCAGCAGCCGGCACGCACGCTGCGAAACTGCGGGAAGATGATCCCGCCCGGCCCGGGCAGCGTGGCGATGTTGGGATTGATGGCAGGGTTGATCGCGAGGCTGGCGGCACTGGCGGCCGGGGCGTCTTCCGGGCCGGGCGGCAGCAGATCGGGCATGGGGGGAAATTGCGGGTTTTCAGGCAGGCGGGACATTGCTGAACACTCCTATTCAACAAGGGGCGCACCCTGCCCGTAGAACCGTCACTGCACTGGTATGGCACGTCGCCCTTGGAGATATCCATGAGGGGTTGACTCGTGCGCACAGCGCAGCGCACGACGCAAGGAGTATGGAACCGTTATTGCGCACGGACAGTGCCGCCCATCCGCCTGCGGCCCCGGCAAGACGAACGGAACAAACTGGCACAGGGCCATTGGCGGCATCCGCTCACAGGCCTGCGAGATGGCCACGGCGGCACCAGCAAGACGGCAGCGCCGCACAGGGGCACAGCCTGATCGATAGGTCAGAATTCACCGGCACCGGGGCGTACGCCATAACCGTGCCGAGCTGTAGGCGATTCGCCATGCCCCTCCCGAGCGAGCCGAGAGGCTCGCGGAGTCCGCGCCAGAGGCTCGGCGAGCGCCTGGTTCACTCGTCGTAGAAGTGCGCACAGATGCGATTGCGCCCCTCATGCTTGGCGCGATACAGCTGCTCGTCGGCGTAGCTCAGATGCTGATCGGCGCTGCCCAGGGGAGTAGGCCGCATGGTGGCCAAGCCGATCGACAGGGTCAGCCGGTCGCTCACGTCCGATGCTGCGTGCTCCAACTCCAGCTCGGCGATGGCCGCCTGCATGCGCTGGGCGAGCTGCAGCGCGCCGCTCTCGTCGGTATCCGGCAGCAGCCCGGCGAACTCCTCGCCGCCGAACCTGGCCAGCAGGTCGTAGGGGCGATGCAGCACGCTGGCCAGGGCCTGGGCCACCTGCTGCAGGCACTGGTCGCCCTGCAGGTGCCCGTAGTGGTCGTTGTACTTCTTGAAGTGGTCGACGTCGATCATCAGCAAGGACAGCGGCCGGCCGTCCCGACAGGCCTGCGCCCAGGCCACCGCCAGGTGTTCGTCGAACGCCCTGCGGTTGGGAATGCCGGTGAGGCCGTCGAGCATGGCCAGTGCATGCAGGTAGTCGTTCTGCAGCTTGAGCGTGAGGTGGGTCCTGACCCGGGCACGCACCACCACGGGATTGAACGGTTTGCTGATGTAGTCCACCGCCCCCAGCTCGAACCCCTTGGCCTCGTCGTCTTCGTCGCTTTTCCCGGTGACGAAGATCACCGGGATGTCGCGAGTCGCGGGGATCTCCTTGAGACGCTGGCAGACCTGGTAGCCATCCAGGCCTTCCATCATCACGTCGAGCAGTATCAGGTCCGGCAGCAGCTCCTGGCATACGTTCAGCGCCTGCTCGCCGCTGGTCGCCATGTGCACGTCGCATTCGTCGCGGAACAGCTGATGCAGCACACGGATATTCAGTGACTGGTCGTCGACCACCAGCAGCTTGGGGCGTCCATGCCGATACGGAGCGAATCTCTCCACGTCAATCTCCCTCGAGATCGTTCAAGATGTCTTGCAGCAGTATCCCGGCGCGCTCGAAATCGAGCAACTCCACGGCCTGGCGCAAGTCCTCGAACACACCGCTCAACCGCGCAGGCACAGCCTCGGCCAGGGCCTGTGCGATATCCAGGGCGGCGAGGTTGCCGCTTTCGAGCAGCGGCTGGAGCTTTTCCAGCTCTGCCGCCCAGGTCGCCGCATCGCCCTCCCTTGCCTCCGTGGAGGGCTCCTCCGTATCGGCGAACATGGCCTGCAGCTCGGCGCAGCCACGTTCGAGCCGACGCCTCAGCTCGGCCAGCCAGGCGTCGTCGGCCAGGGCCTCATCCGGCACCTGCCTGAACCGCTGCTCGAGCTCGGCGGCGAGCCGGGACAGCCCCTGCGCGCCCATGGTGCCGGCGCTGCCCTTGAGGGTATGCAGGTCGCGCAGGACACCGGCCAGATCGCCGGCCGCGCGGTGCGCCTGCAGCTGGGCGAGCTGCTTGTCCATCTCCCGCGGGAAGCTCGCCAGCACCGTGCGCAGCAGGGTCAGATTGCCGCCAAAGCGCCTGAGCACGGCATCGCCCTGCTCCGCGTTGCTCTCCGGCTCTGGCGGCGAATCGCCGGTGGGCGCACCGCCCGTCCAGCGCCGCAACACCGTCACCAGCTTGTCGATATCGACGGGTTTGCCCACATGGTCATCCATGCCGGCGGCCAGGCAGTCGTCGCGGTCCGCCTGGGTGGCATTGGCGGTCATCGCGATGATCGGCAGATCGCCATGCCCCAGCTGCTGGCGGATGCGCCGGGTCGCCTCGTGGCCGTCCATGTCCGGCATCTGGATATCCATGAGTACGGCATCGAATGCCGGGCGCGCGTTCAGGGCCAGCTCCACCCCCTGCAGCCCGCCTTCCGCCAGGCTGACTTCGGCCCCCTCGCCGACCAGCAGCTCGCGGGCGACCTGGCGATTGAGCGGGTTGTCCTCCACCACCAGCAGGCGCAACCCCATCAGGCGCCGCTGGGGACGATAGTCGGGTTGCGCGGGCGGCGCGGCGGCGCCATGTCGCACATGCTGGATGCAGGCGACCAGTTGCTGTGGCGTCACCGGTTTGGTGAGGAAGGCCTCGAAGGGTTCGCCAGCGCCACCGAGACGCTCCGCCAGCACCTCGCGCCCATGCGCCGTGATCATGATCACCATGGGCGACGGCGAGCCGCTCGCCTGCTCGCGGATCAGCAGCGCGGCCTCGATGCCGTCCATATCGGGCATGCGCCAGTCCATCAGCACCAGGTCGTAGGGCTCGCGTCTGCCGCGAATCAGCTCCAGCGCCTGCCTGCCGCCGGCCACGGCGTCGGCCTGCCAGCCCAGTTCGAGCGCCGTCTGCTGCAACAGCTGCCTGGCCACCGGGTTGTCGTCCACGACCAGCAGGCGTAGCCCGGCCAGTTCCTCCGGGGAGGCCGCGGCCGGGCTCGTCTCGTCGACCAGGCCGATCTCCAGGTCGAACCAGAAGCGGCTGCCCTCGCCCAGGCGGCTCTCCACCCGCAACTCGCCGCCCATCAGCTCCACCAGGCGTTTGCAGATGACCAGACCGAGGCCGCTGCCGCCGTAGCGCCGGGAAGTCGAGGTCTCGGCCTGGGTGAAGCCATCGAAGATGCGCTGCAGCTGCTCCTCGCTGATGCCGATGCCGGTATCGCTCACCGCCAGGCGCAGGCGCACCCTGTCCGTGCTGCGCCCAAGCTGGCGCAGGCTGACCACCACCTGCCCCTCGCTGGTGAACTTGAGGGCATTACCGGCCAGGTTGATCAGCACCTGCTGCAGGCGCAGGCTGTCGCCACGCAGCCTGCTCGGCAGCTGCGTATCGACATCGAACATGACCTCGATGTCCTTGCCGCCCTGGTTGCCGGACAGCACCACCGCCAGATCGCGCATCAGCGGCTCCAGCTCGAACTCGTGCGGGTCGAGCTGCAGCTTGCCCGCCTCGATCTTCGAGTAGTCGAGAATGTCGTTGAGCAGCCCGAGCAGCGACTGCGCGGCGCCATGGGCCTTCTGCACGTAGTCGAGCTGGCGCGGGCTGAGGCCGGTTCCCTGCACCAGCTGCAGCATGCCGAGCACCGCATTCATCGGCGTGCGAATCTCGTGGCTCATATTGGCCAGGAAGGCGCTCTTGGCGGCGCTGGCCGCATCGGCCTGCTCCTTGGCATGACGCAGGCGCGACTCCAGCTGCAGCTGCACGGTGATATCGCGGTTGATGCCGGTCACCTTCAGCGGCTTGCCATCGTCGTCGCGCTCGACATGAGCTCTGGCCTGGATATGCAGTACCCGCCCGTCACGCCACACCACGCGGAACACCGGGTCGAAGGGCGCCCTGCCGGCGAGCGCATCCTGCAGGCGCGCCTCGGCCATCGCCACATCCTCGGGGTGCACGCGGCCGCGCCAGTGCTCGTAGACCAGCCCCTCCTCACGCAGCGCCAGCGGCTGATCGTACAGCTCGAACATGCGCTCGTTCCACTGCAGGCGGTTGTCCTCCAGGGTCCAGGTCCAGATGCCCAGGTCCGCCACTTCTGCCGCCAGTTGCAAGCGGTCGCGCGCGGCGAGCGCCTCACGCCTGAGCTGCACCTGCTGGGTGAGGTCGGTGAGCACGCACACCAGCATCTGCTCGCCGCTGGTGTGCATGGCGCCGATCGACAGCTGGCAGGGGAACTCCCTGCCATCGCGACAGCGCCCCCAGAGTTCGATGGCCTTGTCGGCGCGCGCATCGGACTGCTCGATATGCTGTTCGATCAGCGCCCGCATCCGCTCCTGCGACTCCTCGGCGATCAGCTGCAGTACCGAATGCCCGCTCATTTCCTCGGCGCCGTAGCCGAAGACGCGTTGCGCGGCCGGATTGAAGCCGCGCACATAGCCGCGGGCATCGCAGGTGACGACCGGGGTCACCGCCGTTTCGAGCACGGCCCGGGTGGTCTCCAGGCTGTCCGCCAGCTGCCGCTCGGTGGCCTTGCGCTGGGTGATGTCCAGGGCGATGCCCAGATAGCCGGTCAGCTGCCCCTGGGCATCGCGCATGGCGGTCACCACCAGGGTGACGGGGAACCTGCCGCCGTCCTTGCGCACATAGGTCCACTCGCGGGTCTCCGAGCCTTCCAGTTCGGGCTTGTGCACGAAGGTGCGGAAGCCCTCGATCGGCTGCCCGTACTCCCGGCTCAGCTGCTCGGCGCGCGCCTGTACCTCCTCGGGCAGGTGGAAGATGGCCGGGGTCTGCAGGCCCACCATTTCCGCGGCCGAATAGCCCAGCAGGCGCTCGGCGCCGCGATTGAACATCTGGATCACACCCTCCGTATCGGTGGCGATGATCGTCACCTCGGAGGCCGACTGCATGACGTTGCTCAGCAGCACATTGAGCTCGCGCAGCTCGCGGGTGCGCTCGCCGACCTGCTCCTCGAGGCTGGCGTTGAGTTCGAGGACGCGCTGTTCGGCCGCCTTCTGCGCGCTGATATCGCGCACCGTCTTGGAGACGCCGACAACGGCGCCGTTATCGTCCAATATCGGCGAGACCGAGGCCGAAACGTCCACCAGCCGCCCGTCCTTGCAGCGCCTGCGCGTATCGAAGTTGCCGACCCGCTCGCCGAGCGCGATCAGGCGCAGGAGGTTGTGCTCCTCGTCGGCCAGCTCCTCCGGCACTATCAGCTCGAGCAGGGTGTGGCCGATGGCCTCCTCCGCGCTATAGCCGAAGATGGTCTCGGCGCCCCGGTTCCAGTTGGTCACTATGCCGTCGAGCGTCTGGCCCATGATGCCGTCGCTCGAGCTCTCGACTATAGCGGCGGAGCGTGCCTGTTCGGCCAGCACCTGGCGCTGGCGACTCCGGCTGATGGCCAGCAGCTGCACCAGCGCCGCCAGCAGCAGGCTGAGCAGCGCGCCGCCGAAGGCCACCAGTGTGGGCGAGGTCTGATGCAACTGGGCGACGAAGGCCGGCTGCGCGCTCAATTCGATCCGCCAGCGCCGCCCGTAGAGTTCTCGCTCGACCGCGTGCAGCAAGCCCGTCTGCGGCTCCTGCCCTTCGGCCTGGCTGTCATAGAAGTCGACTTTCCTGCCCGGCTCGGTGATATCGCTCAGGTGCAGGTGCACGGCGTCATATTCCAGGTGCAGGCCGCGCAGCACCTCCTCGGTGAGCAGCGGCGCGTAGCTCCAGCCGAAGCCCTGGGCCATGCGTTCCTCGATGCTGTCCGGGGTGACCGCATCGCGATAGATGGGCAGCAGGATGAGAAAGGACTGCAGCGGCTTGCCGATGGCCTGCACCAGGGTGATGGGCGCGGTGATGCGCACCTCGCCGCGCCGCAGCGCCGCCAGCGCGGCGGCGCGGCGATTGCCCTCGGAGGCGATATCGAGCCCGACCGCGGGGCCGTTGCGCCACTGCGGCTCTATGTACTGGATGATGAAGCGCTCGCCAGAGTGCGGGCTCAATTGCTGCACCTGGAAATCGGGCATGCCATCGGCCCGGGCGCGAGCCAGGAAGCGCTCCTCCTCCTCGGCCGGTACACGGCGGATAAAGCCGAAGCCACGCGCCCCGGGAAACTCGCTATCGATTTCGCGCGTCTGGCTGTAGTGGTGGAAACGCTCGCGGCTGATGCCCCGCTCGCCACTCGCCAGCACCACACCCCGGGCGGCGCGCAGGCCGTACTGGTAGAGCTCGATCCGCTTGACCACCGCATCGGCCATCCGCTCCGTGCTTTTGACCAGCGCCTCATGCGCCTGCTGCTCGTTGGTCCTTTGCACCAGCTCCGTCGCCAGAGCGGTGACCAGCGCCCCCACGGCCAAGGTCAGCAGAACAGTCAGTCTCACATTAAGCTCTTCAGTCAGGTCATTCGGATAGGCATTCAATTGCCCTCGCCGTTGTGCTGGAGCGGCACTGATCCGGAGTCGATGCCATCCAGCAGTTGTGCAAACGGCATCGGCCGGCAATACAGATACCCTTGCATCAGCTCACAGCCCATGGCGAGCAGACTCTGGACCTGTTCGCTCAGCTCGACCCCCTCGGCAACCAGCTCGAGCCCCAGCGCCTGCCCCATGCGCACGATGGCCTCGATAATGGCCGCATCGCTGCGATCCGTCAGCATGTCGCGCACGAAACTCTGGTCGATCTTCAAGACATCGATGGGCAGGCGCTTGAGGTAGGTCAGGCTGGAGTAACCGGTACCGAAATCGTCGATGGCGATCCGCACCCCCACACGCTTGAGCTCATCGAGCAGCGCCCTCGCCGCCTCGATGTCGTGCGCCAGCACCCCCTCGGTGATTTCGAGTTCGAGCAACTCGGGCGGCAGACCGCTGTCCCTGAGGATATCCATCACCATGTCGAGAAAGGACTCCTCGCGAAACTGGACAGCGGAGATATTGACCCCCACACAGAGCCTGAGCCCCCTGTCGAGCAGGGCCTTGGCATCGCAGCACGCCTGGTGCAGCACCTGCCTGCCGATCGGTACTATCAGCCCGGTTTCCTCGGCCAGCGGGATGAACTCGGCCGGCGACACCAGGTCACCCTCCCTCCTCCGCCAGCGGATCAGCGCCTCCATGCCGCAGGGCTGTCGGCTTCGGGCATTGAACTTGAGCTGGTAGAACACCTCGAACACGCCATGCTCCAGCGCGCGGCGCATGTGCTGTTCGAGCAGATGGCGCGCCCGGGCGTTGCTCTCGATGCTCTGGGAGAAGAAGCGGTAGCGATTGCGCCCCTGCTGCTTGGCCTGATACATCGCCGCATCGGCATGACTGTAGAGCGACTCCAGGTCATCACCGTCATCGGGAAACACGCTGATGCCGATGCAGGCGGACAGGTCATGGCGCGTGCCGGAGATGCTGACCGGGCAGGAGATGACTTCCAGCAACCTCTCCACGCAGTCGCCCACCACCTCCGAGTGCTGCACCTCGGGCATCAGGATGACGAACTCGTCACCGCCCTGGCGGCTGACCGTATCCACCGAACGCGACGAGTCGCTCAGGCGCTTGCCAATCTCCTTGAGCACCAGATCGCCCATGGAGTGGCCGAAGGAGTCGTTGATGCCCTTGAAGTTGTCCAGGTCCAGCAATAGAAATGCCACGCACCCGCCGCTGCGGCGCGCCTTCTGCAGCATCTGCTCGGCCCGGTCACGCAGCAGCATGCGGTTCGGCAGGCCCGTCAGGGCATCGAAATAGGCCAGGCGCTTGGCCTCGGCTCGCAGAGTCAGGTGAGCCCGTACATGCGCCCGCACCACCGGAATGCTCAGCGGCTTCTGGATGAAGTCGACTCCGCCATAGTCCAGCGCCTGCACCTCATTCTCCGGCTGGACATGGGCCGTGACGAACAGGATCGCGGCATCGCACAGCTTGGGATCGGCCTTCATCAGGCGGCAAATCTCGAAGCCGCTCAGGCCAGGCATGTGGATATCCAGCAGGACCAGATCGGGGCGACAGAAGCGGGCCACCTCCAGGGCCATGATGCCATCGCTGGCAACATGCACTCGCGCCAGGTCCCCCACGGACTCCTGCAGGACCCTGATGTCACCCGGCTGGTCGTCGACGATGAGAATGACGGGCATGGGGTCGAAAGCGTTATCCAGCATGCAAGGCTCCGGAACTCCTCTTTCCTGTCAGTCAGACTAGACCAGACTGGCGCCGCTGCCGGATATCTCAGTCGACCCCCGCGAGACGCTTCAGGCGCTCTATGGTGGCGGCCGGCTCGTTGCCGCACAGGGCGGCGGCCAGGCGCATCAATGCCTGCTCGCGGTGCACCTGGACCTGCGGCAGGGCATAGGCCGCGCCGATCAGTTCGCGCAGCGCCATCGGTAGCCCCCAGTGGGCCTTGAGGGCGATGGCGAAGGTTCTGGCGTAACGGTCGACGGCCTGGACGACCGCATTGTCGTCCAGGGGATTGCCCCGCTCCACCCACACCTGGGCCTGCAGCAGCACACACAGCTCGCCCATGCGATGCAGCAGCGCCGCCACCTGCAGGGCGCCGTGCTCCACGCCGCACTGGCGGGCCAGTTGCACCACCTTCTCGGCCATGCGTTCGGAAGCCTCCAGATGTTCCTGCAGGAAGATGGCGAGCAGCGGCTCCTCCTGCCGGCAGGCCTGGCGCAGGGCCAGGCCGATGGCCAGATTGAGGCTGGTATGCCCACCCAGACGTTTTAGCGCATCCGCCAGGCTGGTACAGCTCTGTCCGACTCCGCCATACAGGGCGCTGTTGGCCGCGGAGATCAGGTAGGCGCAGAGCGCCGGATCATGCTGCCAGTCCTCGGTCAATTCGCGGAAGTCCAGCGGGACTCCGTCGCGAATCAGCATCAGCCGCTCCTTCACCCGGGCCAGCATCGGCAGGTCCAGCTCTGCGGTAGAACGGTTGGCCAGGAAGCTGTCCAGGTCCTCGTGGCCGTGCTCCTCGGGCTTCGGTGTGGAGTCCTGGGGCAGCAGGCGCTCCAGACACTCCAGTACCTTGGGTACCTCGAAGGGCTTGGTGATGTAGGCGCTGATGGCCAGCGGCCGCGCCGCCAGGACGCTGTCGCGATCCGAACGACCGGTGATCATCACCAGGGGAGTCTCCTTGTCCTGCTTGCGGATGAGCTGCAGCAGGCTCAGGCCGGAATCGCCCGGCAGGTTCCAGTCGGCCAGCACCAGCCGGTACTTGCTGCTCTGCCAGCCGGCATAGGCGCTCTGCACATCGCCGTAGCAATCCACCTCGGCCGCCGGCCGCTTGCTCAGCACCAGCTGCTTGAGCAGGTCCGCCAGCCAGGGGTCGTCGTCCACCACCATCACGCGCATGGCAGCCTCGCATTCGCACACTCGCACGCAGCAAAGATAGGCGCAGATGCGGCCGGGCACATGGCCGCCGGCGTGAAAAGGCTACAACCCCAGCTGCTTGGCGATGATCTCGTTCATGATCTCGCGCGAGCCGCCGCCGATGGAGAGGATGCGGTTGTCGCGGTACAGGCGCTCCACCAGGCTCTCGCGCCATAGCGACCCAGATGCCACAGTGCTAGAGCCCCAGCTGCTTGGCGATGATCTCGTTCATGATCTCGCGCGAGCCGCCGCCGATGGAGAGGATGCGGTTGTCACGGTACAGGCGCTCCACCAGGCTCTCGCGCATGTAGCCCAGGCCGCCGAGAATCTGCACCGCATCGTAGGTGATGCGATCGGCCACGTCGGTGGCGAAGTTCTTGGCCATGGAGATTTCCTTGATCACGCTCTTGCCGGCGGCCATCTTGGCGGCCTGACGGTAGGTGAACTCGCGGGACACTTCCAGCTGGGTGGCCATCTCGGCCAGGCGGTGCTTGAGCACCTGGAACTTGCCGATCGGCTTGCCGAAGGCCTCGCGTTCGCGGGCCCAGGCCATGGCCTCCTGCAGCGCCAGCTGGGCGGTCATGTTGGCCATCAGCGCCAGGCTCAGGCGCTCGCTCTGGAAGTTGGCCATGATGCAGGCGAAGCCCATGTTCTCGGCGCCGATCAGGTTCTCCACCGGCACCCGGCAGTCATCGAAGAACAGCTCGGCGGTGTCCGAGGCGCGCCAGCCCATCTTCTTCAGCGCGCGGCCGACGCCGAAGCCGGGCGTACCCTTCTCGATCAGCAGCAGGCTGACCCCGCCGAAACCCTCGCCGCCGGTGCGCACGGCCACCGTGTAGTAATCGGCGCGCACTCCGCTGGTGATAAAGGTCTTGCTGCCGCTGACTCGGTAGCAGTCGCCGTCGCGCACGGCGCGGGTCTGGATATTGGCCACGTCGGAGCCGCCCGAGGGCTCGGTCACCGCCAGGGCGGCGATCTTCTCGCCGGCCAGCACCTGCGGCACCACGCGCTCGCGCACTTCCGGGCGTGCCCATTTGAGCACCGGCGGCAGGCCGATATCCAGCGAGCCGAGGCCGGCCACCAGGCCGCCGGAGCCCGAGCGCATCAGCTCCTCGCTGGCCGCCACCTTGGCGAAGATGTCGCCCTCGTGACTGCCGCCGTACTGCTCCGGGTAGCCGATGCCGAGGATGCCGGCGACGCCGGCCTTGCGGTACAGCTCGCGGGGAAACTCCTCGGCCTCCTCCCAGTCCGCCACGTGCGGCAGCACCTCGCGCTCGACGAAGCGCCGCACCGAGTCGCGGACCAGTTGGTGGGATTCGTCGAAGTATTCCTGGAAGGCGGACATGCGGGTGGCTCCCGTTATTGTTTTCGCCACCCTAACCGAGCGCTTGCTTGGTTTTCAAGCAGTGTCGCGCTATTGAGCCCGCAGCGCCCGCGCGACCTGGATCTGCCTGTCGTAGGCCGGCCTCTCCAGCGCGTCGAAGTCGCGGGTGTAGCGCCGGGCGAAGCCGGCCGAGCCCCACAGCCGGTATTGCTCGACGTGCAGCAGCTCATGGGCCCAGAGGGCGGCATCCCGTTCGGCATCCTCGCGATTGCGGAATACCACCACGTCGACCAGGGTCACCGCGCGAATATCCGGGTTCTGCAGCATGGCGCTGGCCATATCCAGCTCGTCGAGGGCGCCGACGCGAAAGCGAACCGCATCGAGCAACGCGCTGTCGTAATAGGGTGCCAGCCGCGCGCGGATGGCCGGCGGCAGCGGCTGCGTGCCTGCCGTCAGGGCCTTGGCGCGAGACTGCAGCAGCCAGCGCTCGAGCGTCTGCGCGGCGCTATCGAGCAGGTCCTCGCGCACCCGTTCGAAGTCGGGCACGCAGAAGCAGCTGCCGGCGAGACAGTTTTCCGCCTGCCCCGTCGGGCAGGCGGCGGTGACGCCCAGCGGTATGCCCAGAACGAGGAGCAGCGCGGCGCGGCGAACGAGAACAGGAGTCACGGTGTGTCCAGGAAGCAGTCAGGGGGAGCGCGGGGGCGCCATCATGGCAGCGGATGGCGGCCGACGCTATGACCGCCACGGCGGCCGGAAAATCCCCAACACGCTGCCGGGGAGAAGGAAAATGCGCGCCATCCTTATCGCCTTGGCCGCCCTGCTGCTGGCAGGCTGCACGGCGCTGGACTACCAACCCCGGGCCATCGGCGAACGCGAGGCCTATGCGGTGATCACCGCGGTGGCCATGCAGCAGCCCTCCACGCCGACATCCATCTATCTGGACCGCAACTACCTCGGCTTTCGCGGCCTCGACGGGCCGCTCAGCGGCAGACCGCAGGACATCCGCGAGCGCATCTACTTCAACTCGCTCGATGGCATCGAGCTGCACCGCAGCGGCGAAGGCTATCGCGTACGCCTGAGCGGTTCGGGCGGCAACACGCTGCGCGAGTTCCATATCGCCGACCGCCAGCAGGCCGAGCGCTTCGTCGACGCCCTCGCCTACTACCGCGCCAACGCCCCCGCCTTCACCGGGCTGAAGTGAGCGGCGCCGCGAATGGCGATAACGCTCACGCCAGCGTCTCTGGCGGTTGCTTGCCCTGCCTGCCGAAGCGCTCGCGGTAGGCGCTCGGCGGCAGCCCCAGGCTGTTGCGGAAGGCGATGCGGAAGCTCTCCACGGTGCGGTAACCGCACTGCTCGGCGATGCGCTCGACGCTCTGCGTGCCGCCCTCGAGCAGCTCGCGGGCGCGGCTCAGGCGCTCGTGCCGCAGCCAGGCCTTGGGCGTCATGCCGGTGGCGGCACCGAAACGGCGCAGGAAGGTGCGTTCGCTCATCGCCATGCGCCGCGCCAGTTGGCTCACCTCCAGCGGCTGATCGAGACGCTGGCGCACCCATTCCAGCAGGCCGGCCAGGTCGTGCCGCGCCGAATGCGCCACCGGCGCGGGGATGAACTGCGCCTGGCCGCCGGCACGCTGCGGCGCCATCACCAGGCGCTGGGCCACGCGGTTGGCCACCTGGTTGCCGAAATCGCGCGCCACCAGGTGCAGGCAGGCGTCGATGCCGGCGGCGCTGCCCGCCGAGCTGATCAACTGGCCGGCATCCACATAGAGCACCTGCGGGTCCACCTCGATGGCCGGATAACGCCGCGCCAGCTCCTCGGCATAGCGCCAGTGGGTGGTGGCGCGCTGGCCGTCGAGCAGGCCGCTGGCGGCCAGGACGAACACTCCGGAGCAGATCGACAGCAGCCGCGCGCCGCGCCCGTGAGCCTCGCGCAGGGCCTGCAGCAGCGCCGGCGGCGGCAGCTCGGCGCGATCACGCCAGCCGGGAATGATGATGGTGCGGGCCTCGGCCAGCGTCTCCAGGCCGGCGTCGGCCAGCACCCGGATGCCGCCCATGGCACGCATGGGGCCATCATCCAGGCCGACGATGCTATGGCGGTACCAGGGGAAGTCGAACTCCGGCCGCGACAGGCCGAATATCTCCACGGCGATGCCGAACTCGAAGGTGCAGAGGCCGTCGTAGGCCAGTATGGCCACCAGGCCGGGATCGTCGTGCATTGGCGGAAAACTTCCGATACCTGTCTTGTCCGCCACTGTAGCCGAATGGCGGCGGCTCTTACAGTGGCGCCATCCCAACCACGAGGAGTTCCACCATGAGCCTGGTCAGCCACTTTCCCGCCGCCTCTGCCGCCGTCGCGCTGATGCATTTCAGCCAGCGCCTGGCCTTCGAGACCGACTGCTCGGACGTCCACCACAGCCAGCAGGAGGGTCAGGTCGACTACGTGCTGGTCGATGTGCGCGGCGAGGCCGCCTACGCCGCCGGCCATGTGCCTGGGGCCATCAATATCCCGCACCGGCTGATGAGCGCCGAACGCATGGCCGAGTTCCCGCGCGACACCCTGTTCGTCGTCTACTGCGCCGGCCCGCACTGCAACGGCGTGCATCGCGCGGCCGTGCGCCTGGCCAGCCTCGGCTACGCGGTGAAGGAGATGCTCGGTGGCGTCACCGGCTGGCTCGACGAGGGCCTGAGCCTGGTCGGCGCCGAAGGCGCCCTGCCGAATCCGCCAGCTGGGATCGCCTGCGCATGCTGATCCGCCAGGCGCGGGAAGCCGACGTGCCGCAGCTGCTGGCGCTGATGCGCGAGCTGGCGGCCTTCGAGGACTACCTGGCGGACTTCGCCGTGGACGAGGACGCGCTGCTGCGGCGCGCCTTCGGTCCGCAGGCGCAGTGCCGAGTGTTCGTCGCCGCACGCGGTGGCGAGCTGCTCGGCTACGCCGTGGCGCTGCTCACGCCCTTCACCCATGACCTGCGTCCGACCGTGCGCCTCAAGGAGCTCTATGTCGGGCCGCAGTGGCGCTCGCAGAATCTGGGGCAACAACTGCTGGCTGCACTGGCGCAATGGGCGCTGGAGCGAGGCGGCGGACGCCTGCACTGGGATGTGCTGGTCGGCAATAGCCGCGCGGAAGCCTTCTACCGGCGCCTGGGTGGCCGACCGGTGCGCAAGTGGATCGCCTACGAGATGGATGACGCCGCGCTGCGGGCGCTGGCGCAGGGCTGACTCAGCCGGAGATAGGCCGGCGCCCGGCCAGGGCGTGGGCCAGGGTGCCGCCGTCGACCAGTTCCAGCTCGCCGCCCAGCGGCACGCCGTGGGCGATACGCGACAGCAGGATGTTCTTGCCCGCCAGCATCTGCGCGATGTAGTGGGCGGTGGCCTCGCCCTCCACCGTCGGGTTGGTGGCCAGTATCACTTCGCCGAACTGGCTGGCGCCGATATGTGCCAGCAGCTCGGGAATGCCGATGGCCTCCGGGCCCAGGCCGTCCAGCGGCGAGAGATGGCCCTTGAGCACGAAGTAGCGGCCGCGATAGCCGGTCTGCTCCACCGCGAACACGTCCAGCGGCCCCTCCACCACGCACAGCAGCGAGTCGTCGCGGCGCGGATCGCTGCACTGCGGGCACAGCTCGTCCTCGCTCAGGGTGCGGCAGCGCTTGCAGTGCCCCACCCCCTCCATCGCCGCCGCCAGCGCCTGCGACAGGCGCATGCCGCCACTGCGGTCGCGCTCCAGCAGCTGCAGGGCCATGCGCTGCGCGGTCTTCTGCCCCACGCCGGGGAGGATGCGCAGCGAATCGATCAGGTGGCGAATCAGCGGGCTGAAGCTCATGGGGACTACCGAATGCTGGCTTTTCCGAAGCCACTGCGGTGGAAGTGCCGTTCAGACGCTGTGCAGAGCAAGGCGCAAGACGGCACGGGCACCGGAGTTTACTGGCCGTAAATGAGGATGCCCGGGCCGGCTTGCAACACAGCTATGCGCAGTGGCTGGGCGGCACGTTTATCAGAAGGGCATTTTGAAGCCGGGGGGAAGCTGCATGCCCGCGGTCATGCCGGCCATCTTTTCCTGGCTGTTCTGCTCGACCTTGCGCACGGCATCGTTGACCGCCGCGGCGATCAGGTCTTCCAGCACTTCCTTGTCTTCCTGCATCAGGCTGTCGTCCAGGGTGATGCGCTTGACGTCGTGGCGACCGGTCATCACCACGCTCACCAGGCCGGCACCGGACTGGCCGGTGACTTCGGCGTTGGCCAGCTCTTCCTGCATCTTCTGCATCTTTTCCTGCATCTGCTGGGCCTGCTTCATCAGGCCCGCCATGCCGCCTTTCATCATGGTGGTGTTCCTCAGCTATGTGACTCAGGGAGTCAGGGGTTCGATGGAGTCGGCGCGGACTGTGGCGCCGAACTGTTGAATCATCTGCTGCACCAGCGGGTCGTCGTGGATCGACCGTTCGGCCTGGCGCTGGCGCTCGGCGCGCTTGCGCGAAGCGGCCTGGGCCGGGGTTTCCTGCTGCGGCCGCTGCAACTCGATGCGCAGTTTCAGATTACGCCCCAGGTGCTGGTTGAGCGCCTCGTTGAGGCGGCGCTGCTGGGTGGCATTGAACAGCGCACTGTGTGCCGGGTCCAGATGCAGCAGCCAGTCGTCGCCGTCGGCCTCGATCAGAGTGCAGTTGGCGCCGATGCTGCCGGTCATGCCGGACAGCCCCAGGCGTGGGAACAGGTCCAGCCACTCGGCGGCCAGGCCGGTGGCCGGCCGCGCCGCCGGCAGCGGTTCCGGCTGTTGCCCCTGCGCCTCGGCCGGGGCGTCGAAATCGTAGTCGAGGCCGTCGGCATCGGCCTCGTAGTAGTCATAGTCGCCGGGCGGCGGCTCGTCGTCATCGCCCTCCTCGGCCGGAGTCGCAGGCTGTGCGGCCGGGGCCGGCTCCATAGCAGCGGGCTCGGGGGCCGGCTCCACCACGGATTGCTCGGCGGGTTCGGCCACCTGCACCGGCTGCTCGGGTGCGGGCTCTTCCCAGGGCAGATCGACCCTGGCGACAGGCTCGGCAGCCTCGACCACGGCAGCGGCTGGCGGCATGGCGGCAGTTACGGACTCGGCGACGGCCGCCTCAGGCTCGCTGGGCGCGGCGACCGCCGGAGCCGGAGCCGGAGCCGGAGCCGGAGCCGGAGCCGGAGCCGCGACAGGTTCGGGGGCTGGCGCAGGCGGCGCAATGGCCGGAGCAACCGGAGCAACCGGAGCAACCGGAGCAACCGGAGCAACCGGAGCAACGATAGCGGCCGGCGCGGCAACGGGGGCCACACCGGCCACCGGGGTCTTGGCGGGATCAGCGGTGGCCTGGCTGATCCCCAGATCCTTTAAAGGTGACCTCGGCGTGGCGCCTTCGGCATCGGCCGGGCGGAACGCCAGCATGCGCAGCAGCACCATCTCGAAGCCGCCGCGCGGGTCCGGCGCCAGCGGCAGGTCGCGGCGGCCGATCAGGCCCATCTGGTAGTAGAACTGCACGTCCTCGGCCGGCAACGCCTGGGCCAGGGCCAGCACCTTGTCGCGGTCGCCCTGGCCGTTGTCCACCGCCTCCGGCAGGGCCTGGGCGATGGCCACCCGGTGCAGCACGTTGAGCATCTCGGCCAGCACGCCGTTCCAGTCCGGGCCCTGCTCGGCCAGCCGGCGCACGGCTTCCAGCAGCTCGCGGGCATCGCCCTCCAGCAGGGCGTGCAATACGCCGTAGACCTGGCCATGGTCGAGGGTGCCGAGCATGGCGCGCACGTCGGCGGCCAGCACCTTGCCCTCGCCGAAGGCGATGGCCTGGTCGGTCAGGCTCATGGCGTCGCGCATCGAGCCGTCGGCGGCGCGGCCTAGCAGCCACAGGGCGTCTTCCTCGAAAGGCACGCTCTCGGCCGTGAGCACATGGGTCAGATGCTCGACCACCCGCTCCGGCGGCATGTTCTTCAGCGAAAACTGCAGGCAGCGCGAGAGGATGGTGACCGGCAGCTTCTGCGGGTCGGTGGTGGCGAGCAGGAACTTGACGTGGGGCGGCGGCTCTTCGAGGGTCTTGAGCAGGGCATTGAACGAGTGCGTGGAGAGCATATGCACTTCGTCGATCAGGTAGACCTTGTAGCGCCCGCGGGTCGGCGCGTACTGCACGTTCTCCAGCAGCTCGCGGGTATCCTCGACCTTGGTGCGGCTCGCCGCGTCCACCTCGATCAGGTCGACGAAGCGGCCCTCGTCGATCTCCCGGCACACCGAGCACTGCCCGCAGGGGCTGGCGCTGATGCCGGTCTCGCAGTTCAGGCACTTGGCGATGATCCGCGCGATCGTGGTCTTGCCCACGCCACGGGTGCCGGTGAACAGGTAGGCGTGGTGCAGGCGCTGGCTGTCCAGCGCATTGATCAGGGCCTTGAGCACATGGGTCTGGCCGACCATCTCGCGGAAGCTGCGCGGGCGCCATTTGCGTGCAAGAACCTGATAACTCATGAAAAACCGTCGCGTCTGAGGAGGCGTAAGGGGCTAATCCTAGCGGAGCACAGGGCAAAATGCATCCGCGCCGAGCCGCGCGGGCCGTCACGGGTATCGTCTGCGCAGGGCCTGGCGCGCCGGCCTGCAGGGCAAATCGGTCATGCTCGCGGCCTTTGCCTGCTACTCGTCGTCAGGCAGTCGTCGCCGGCTATTTGACTGGGTAATCTAGCCAAAGGCCTTTTGCCAGCATTCAAGTCCGCATCCACCCCGCCGAAACATTCGGCAACCGCCCCCGAACGGAGCCCATCCCATGCAAACAGGGCTGTTAGCTAGCTTCATGCCGCAAACCGAGCAGAGCCCCGACGACCAGCTGCTCTGCCGCATGCTGTCCTTCTTCGGCCTGTGCGGCATCGCCATAGGCCTGTACAGCGGCATCAAATGGGGGCGCCTGGGCAACGACGCCCTGGTGCATGGCTCGTTCCTGCTGATCGGCGGCATGCCCCTGGCCCTGCTGGCCCTGCGCCAGGCCTGGCTGCCGGTGCGCGGCGTGGCCAACCTGGCCATGGCGCTGATCAGCAGCTACGCGATGATCCTCAACTACCAGTTGGGCGGCCTGCACTCGGCGCACATCTTCTGGCCCCTGGTGGTGATCGGCTTCGCCTATCTGCTGGTGGGCGGGCGCAGCGCCGCCTTCTGGGCCCTGCTGCAGCTGCTGTTCGTGTTCTGGCTGATCCGCCTGGAGCGCTCCGGCGCCGCCCTGCCCCAGTTCGAGCTGAGCCCGCGCGACGCCATGCTCAACGAGTATTCGGGTTACCTGCTGCCGGTGCTCACCATGTGGCTGGCCCAGTGGTACAGCTCGCGCGTACGCCAGCAGGCCCTGAGCGATGCCCAGCAGCACCTGGAGGAAGCCCGCCGGGTCGGTAAGGCCGCCACGGCCGGCAGCCAGCAGTTGGCCGGCCTGCTGGACGAGGTGCGCCAGGGCGCCGGCGACCTGCACCAACTGTCGCAGCAGCTGTACCACACCCTCGACAGCATGCGCCTGCGCTGCCAGAGCATCGACGGCGACCTGCAGCAGCAGGCCGACGCCATGCAGCGGCTCGACCTGGCCGTGCATGAGGTACTGCAGGCGCTGGCCAGCAGCACCGCGCACATGCAGCAGCTGAGCCGTGACACCCAGCACAGCAGCGGCCAGGTCAACGCCTGCGCCAGCCGCATGCAGGAAGCCCAGGACAGCATGCAGGCGATCCAGGCGAGCAATCAGCGCATCGCCGAATCCATGCAGATGATCAGCGCCATCGCCCAGCAGACCAACCTGCTGGCGCTCAACGCCGCCATCGAGGCGGCGCGGGCCGGCGAGCATGGCCGTGGCTTCGCGGTGGTGGCCGACGAGGTGCGCTCGCTGTCGCAGCGCAGCAACCAGACCGCCGACACGGTGCAGAAGGTGCTAGGCCAGTCCGAACGCATCGTCGACACCGGCGCCGAGCAGGTCTGCGGCGTGGGCGAGGCCCTGACCGAGAACGCCGCGCTGACCGCCCACCTCTCCGACGCGATTCTGCAGCACAGCCAGGCGCTGGATCAGGCCCACCACCTGCTGAGCCAGGTGCGCGACCACAGCAAGGCGCAGCATCAGGCCAGCGAGCGGCAGCGCCAGGCCAGCGCCGAGCTGCTCAGCGCCCAGGAATCGCTGGTCGATCTGGGCGAGCGTCTGGAACTGCTGTCGCAGCAACTGCATCAACGGGTCGCCGAATAACGCTCGCGGCGGGCTCCGCCACTCAGGGCCGCCCCGCGCGCAGGTAGCGCCCCGCCAGCTCCTCCGCCAACCGCTCGCGCTGCTCGGCGATGGCCTGCCAGAAGCGCTCGGCGAGCTCCGGGTTGGCGGCGTAGAACTGGTGCGACAGCGGCAGGTACCAGTCGGTGCGCATGAGTGGCAGAGGCAAAGGCACCAGCCGCCCCCGCAGCCCCATCTCGTCGATCAGGGCCAGGCCAATCTCACGCTCCAGCACATAGCCGTCCAGGCGTCCCGCCAGCACCAACCTGAGCGCCGTCGCCTGCGCCAGCGACTCCTGGGCCAGCACGCCCAGCTCGCGCAGGCGCTGGCTGGTGGCGTAGCCGAGCGGCGCGCCGACGCCATGGACGACGCCACCGAAGCGCTGGCCATCCCACTGCAGCCTGCTGTCGGGCGGCACCATGATCAGGTACTCGACTTGCCACAGGCGCTGACCGACATCGACCGGGGCCTCGCTCAGCGGAATGCGCCCGGGGTAACGCCCCCAGACATCGCGATCCGCCTGCCAGACGGCGACGAAGGTACCGTCGCTGCTGCCCTGACGCACTTCGAGGACGCAGCGGTTCCACGGCTGCTGATGCAGGTCCAGGCGCAGTCTGGCCTGGTTGGCGGCCTGCTGGATCAGCTCGATGACCAGCCCGGGCTGCTCCGCCGGCCAACCCGGCGGCGAACTGGTATAGGGCGGCAGGCCACCGACCTCGTAGCAGAGCCTGAGCCGCGGCCACTCCCCCTCGGCGGTGGCGACGGATGCCCACGCACCACTCAGCAGCAGTATCCACACGCGCAGGTTCGCCATGGCCGCTTCACTCGGGGAGACCTAGAGCAAGCATGGCGGGGCCTGCCGCCGGCGTCCAGAAATGCGCGAGCCGGCGCTGGCCGGCCCTCTGCCTGGCGCGCGGAACTCAGTCGTTGCCCGACTTGCCCGCCGCCTGCAGCACGTACTGCGGCAGGGCAAAGGCGCCGAGGTGGACCTGCGGATTGTAATAACGGGTGACTATGCCGCTGCCGACGAAGCGCTGCAGCAGGAGCTCCGGCGACAGCCGGCGATACTCGGGGTCGGTGGCACCCCAGGCGAAGGCCATGTCGCCGCCTAGGTAAGTGGGCACCGCCGCCATATAGAAGTGCCAGTCGGCGAACAGGCCATCCAGGCGGTTGGCCGCATCCTGCACCTGCGCGAGCTGCATGAAGGGCGTGCCGCACTGCGCGACCAGCACGCCCCTGTCGTCCAGGCAGCGGCGGCAGGCCCGATAGAAATCCTCGGAGAACAGCACCCGACTCGGCCCCTGTGGATCGCTGGAGTCGACGATGATCACGTCGAACCTCTCCGTGGTGCCGGCCACGAAGTCCATGCCGTCGCCTATCACCAGGCTCAGGCGCGGATCCTCGAAGGCGCCACAGCTGTGTTTGGGCAGATGTTCCTTGCACAGTTCGAGCAGGACCTCGTCGATCTCCACCAGGGTGATGCCCTCCACGTCGCGGTGCTTGCACACCTCACGCAGCGTAGCGCCGTCGCCGCCACCGACGATCAGCACGCGCCTGGTCGCGCCGTGGGCGAGGATGGGCACATGGGTGAGCATCTCATGGTAGATGAACTCATCGGCCTCGGTGGTCTGGATCACACCGTCCAGCGCCAGCACCCGCCCCATCAAGGCATTCTCGAAGATCACCAGATGCCCGTGCTCGGTGTAAACCTCGCGCAGCAACCCATCCATGCGCAGGCGCTGGCCGTAACCGTCGTAGAGGGTTTCCAGATAATCGCTCATGCCTGAGCCCCTCCGTCGCTGGCGCACTCAGATGCGCAGGTTGCCCCGCGGCCCCGCCAGGGCCCAGACGATCAGCCCCAGCACCGGCAGGAGGACGATCAGCAGCACCCAGAGCACCTTGATCCCGGTTTCCGCGCCGCTCTTGATCACGTTGACTATCGCCCAGATGTCCAGAGCCAGAACGACCAGGCCGAACAGACCGCCGAGGGTAGATCCCATGAGAACACTCCTGTGTAGGTGAACCTCTCACATTTAGGATATGCCACAGGCCGAGGTGTTCCCGAAGCCCCGTGCTGCTGGGCATAACCCCCTTAAAATCGGCAACATGCGACATATTTCTATGTTTTTACGACAGCACGTGACTCCAAGGTCAGGTTCAGCCATCAACTGTTCACAGGCCACGGCAACAGATGCTTTCGCTGGCCGCTCGCAGATTGGGCATCCTTGGAGAACAGACCCATGAACACCTCGCTCCGCGTCAACGAAGCTCTGCTCATCGCCGGCCGCGCCTTCCAGCCGTTCCAGTGCGTCGCCTGGCAGCCGCAGGACGGCACCGGCGTGATTACCCTGGCGGTGGTCGACCGCACCAACCGCCGGCTCGGCCAGGCCCAACTGGACAGCCGCACCTACGCCGACCCGGTGCAGCTGGCCGCCACCCTCACCCAATCGCGCGAGCAGATCAGCAGCCAGGGCTACGCTCTCGACCCCTGGAGCATGCCCGAGTAAGGCATCCGCAAGATCCCGGTCTGCTGCCCCGCAAGCCCCCACTGCCGCAAGGCGTGGGGGTTTTGCTTTTTCAGCCCCCAGATGTCCATATCTGTGGGTTTATTGTCCTTGTTGCCAAAGAGTGACGAGAGCAGACTCTCTCCAACTTCTGGAGAGAAACCATGCGCACCATCGCCTGCCTGATCTACCCGGACGTGATGAGCCTGGACGTCACCGGCCCGTTGCAGGTGTTCGCCTCGGCCAACGTCGAGCTGCGCCGCCAGGGCCGGGCCGAGGCTTATCGCCTGCTGGTGCTGGCCGAACGGGCCGGCCCGCTGGCCACTTCCGCCGGCTTCCAGCTGGTGGCCGAGCGGGCCTGGCGCGACTGTGAGCCCGCCGAGCTGGATACCCTGCTGATCCCCGGCGGTCTGGGTGAAACGGCGCAGTGCGCCAACCAGCCACTGCTGGCCTGGCTGCGTGGCGCCGAGCCGCGAGTGCGCCGCCTCGGTTCGGTGTGCTCCGGCGCCCTGATCCTGGCCGCCGCCGGCCTGCTCGACGGCCGTCGCGCCACCACCCACTGGGCGGACGTCGCGGCTCTGCGCCGCCACGCGGCCATCGAGGTGGACGGCGACCGCCTGCACACCTACGACCCGCAGGGCCGCGACGGCGACGCCCATGTGTTCACCTCGGCCGGGGTCACCGCCGGCATCGACCTGGCCCTGGCGCTGGTCGAGGCCGATCTCGGCCGGCCACTGGCCCTGGCCGTGGCCCGACGCCTGGTGATGTTCCTCCGTCGCCCCGGCGGCCAGGCGCAGTTCAGCGCCCTGCTCGCCCCGGACCCGGCGCGCACGCCGCGTCTGCTCGGTCTGCTGGAATGGATCGCGCAGAACCTGGCCGCCGACCTGTCGCTGGAAGCCCTGGCCGAACGCGCCCACCTCTCCACACGCAGCCTGTCGCGGCTGTTCGTCCAGGAGCTGGGCATGGGCCCGGGGCGCTACGTCGAGCAACTGCGCCTGGACGCCGCGCGTGGCCTGCTGCAGGACAGCGGCGCCTCGATCGGCACCGTGGCGCGGCTGACCGGCTTCCGCCACCCGGAGAATCTGCGCCGCACCTTCCACAAGCACCTGTCGGTGAGCCCCCAGGACTACGCCGAGCGCTTCGCCTGAAACCAGCCCCAACCAGGAGAACCACCATGCTGCAACTGCGCCCCGGCTGCGAATGCTGCGACCGCGACCTGCCCCCGGAGTCACGGGACGCGATGATCTGCTCCTTCGAGTGCACCTTCTGCCACGACTGCGCACAGGAGCGCCTGCACGGCCGCTGCCCCAACTGCGGCGGCGAGCTGGTGCGCCGACCGACTCGTCCGACGGACAAGCTGAGCCGCTTCCCCGCCATCACCGAGCGCACCTTCAAACCCGCCGGCTGCCCACGAGACTGATGCCATGCTGCTTCTACGCAATCCCACCCTGCTGCGCCTGTTCCTCGCCCAGGCCCTGTTCTGGAGCTGCGCCCTGATCGGCGTGACCCTGACCTCGCTAGTCGGCCTGCAACTGGCGCCCAGCAACAGCCTGGCCACGCTGCCACTGGCCCTGCTGGTGCTAGGCTACCTGCTGGCGGCCCAGCCGCTGTCGGCCTTCATGCAGCGCCACGGGCGCCGCGCGGGGCTGGTGCTGGGCGCCACTGCCGGCGTGCTCGGCGGCCTGATCGGCGCGGCCGGAGTCTGGCTGGCGGACTTCTGGCTGTTCTGCCTGGGCTCGCTGACCATCGGCATCTACCAGGCCTCGGCCATGTACTACCGCTTCGCCGCGCTGGAGGCGGTGGACAGCGCCCATCAGGGCCGTGCCACGGCCTGGGTGATAGGCGGCGGCCTGTGCGCCGCGCTGCTGGCGCCGGAACTGACCCTGTGGGCACGCGACGCCCTGGCCACACCCTTCGTCGGCGCCTACCTGGCGGTCGCTGCCCTGGCCGCGCTGGCCCTGCCGCTGCTCGCCAGCCTGCGCCAGGGCGCCCTGCCGCCGAGCGCCGGCGGCGGCCTGCAGGCCATGCGCGAGCTGCTCGGCCGCCCTCTGGTGCGTGCGGCCATGGCCACCACCGCCATCGGCCATGGCCTGATGATCCTGGTGATGAACGCCACGCCGCTGGCCATGAGCTTCTGCGGCCTGCCGCTGGAGGCCGGCGCCGAGGTGATCCGCTGGCACATGGTCGGCATGTTCCTGCCGGCCTTCGTCGCCGGCCCGCTGGTCGACCGTCTCGGCGCCCGACGCGTGGCCCTGCTCGGCATCGGCCTGCTGACCGGCAGCGCCGCCATCGCCCTGAGCGGCCAGTTGCAGGCGCACTTCCTGCTGTCGTCGCTGCTGCTGGGCATGGGCTGGAACCTGATGCTGGTGGCCGGTACCACCCTACTCGGCCAGGGCCACAGCACGCAGGAGCGCGGCCAGGCCCAGGGCCTGATGGAACTGGGCAACGGTAGCGTGGCGGCCTGCGCCTCCTTCGCCTCGGGCGCGCTGATCAGCGGCCTAGGCTGGAACCCGGTGAACCTCGCCATGCTGCCGCTGCTGGCGCTGGCACTGCTGGCCCTGGCCGGCGGAGCGCGACAGGCCCAGGCGGCATAAAGGAGACCTGCCGGCGACGAGGTCGATCTCAGTCGCCGTGCACCGTGACGCGGTTGCGCCCGCCGTGCTTGGACTGGTACAGGGCGCGGTCGGCCCAGTCGATCAGCTCTTGGTGGTCCTGGCTGCTCTGCGCCAGGTCGGCCACGCCCAGGCTGATGGTGAAGCGGATCTCCTGGCCCTCATGGTCCACCACCAGGCCCTCCACCAGCTGGCGCAAGCGCTCGGCGAACAGGCGGGCGCCGGCCTTGTCGACGTCCGGCAGCAGCACCACGAACTCCTCGCCGCCGTAGCGCCCGGCGATGTCGCTCTCGCGAATCGCCTCGCGCACCACGTCGGCGACCAGCTGGATCACCTTGTCGCCGGCCGGGTGGCCGAAGGTATCGTTGACCCGCTTGAAGTGGTCGATGTCGAAGATCACCAGTGAGGCCATGCTGCCGTAGCGACGATGGCGTGAGTACTCGCGGTGCAGCTCCTCCTCCCAGTGGCCGCGGTTGTTCAGCCCGGTGAGGCGGTCGGTGCGCGACAGGTGCTTGAGCTGCTGGTTGGCCGACAGCAGCTGGCGCTTGTTCACCGCCACGTTGGTGACGTCGTAGATGATCAGACAGACGTGCTCGATGCGGCTGTTGGTGGCCTGCAGCGGCAGTAGGGTGGTGTTCTGGTACATGAAGTCTTCCTGCCCGGTGATCGGCTGGTAGTTCTTGAACCGCACCAGGTAGGGCCGCTGCTCCCAGATGGTGAACGCCGGCGTGCCGAGGGTGACGACGCTGTCCACCTTATGGCGGAACCACTCCTCCTCCACCTCGGGGAACAACTCGAGGAAGGACTTCTGCAGCACCTCTTCCGGGGGCAGCCCGGAGCGGTTCTCCATGAAGCTGTTCCACACCCCGATGCGGAGCTGGCGATCCAGCACCACCACGCCGACGTCGATGCTCTGCACTATCGTCAGCAGCCAGTGGAATTCGTTGAGGTCGACGGTCTCGGCCATGGATCAACCCATCATGTAGGCGAGTTTCTTGGTCAGCCGCGGCACCGAGTCCTCGGTGAACAGCAGCAGCAGGTCGAAGTGGATGTCGTGCCCCTCGATGCTGTAGCTGAACTCCACCGCCAGGGTCTTGCGCCAGCGCTGCTGGTTGAGACTGATCAGCTCGTCGATCGGCGCGTGCTGGCCGAGTATCTGTGGGTGCCCCTGGGAGAACTTGATGCTGATCTGCTCGGCGATGCCGCTGAGGCAAGCGCCGATCACCACGCTGGACATGTCCAGCAGCATCTCCATCGCCGAGCTCTCGCCGGCGCTGCGATGCAGCAGCTTGGCCATGTCGGCCATTTCCGAGTCATGGAAGATCAGCAGCGCCTCGCCAGCGATGCCGCCGCCGATGTAGCCCTGGCACACGGCGGTGAGGCGGTCGTCGCTCTGCGCATCGGCCAGCGCCATGTGCAGCTCGCTGACCTCGAGGATGTTGACGTTGGGCAGCGGCAGCTGCACGAACACTCCCAGTACCCGCGCCAGCAGGGCGGCGGCACGGCCCATGGCGACGTTGATCACCTCGCGGAAGGCGTCGCGGAAATTCACCTTGGGCTCGACCAGCAGCACCGGCGGCGCGTCACCCTCGCCGGCGAGCAGGCCCAGGCGCTCCAGGGTCTCGCACATCAGCTGCGGGTCGGCCGGTTTCTTCAGGAAGGCCAGCGCGCCCAATTCGCTGACGCGCCGCACGGCCTCGTCCTGCACATCGCCGGACACCACTATCACCCGGCACTCCAGGCCCTCGTCGCGCAACCCGGCGAGCACGCCGTAGCCGTCCAGCACCGGCATGGTCAGGTCGAGCAGGAGCAGGTCGATGCCACCCTCGCGGATGCGCTGCAACGCCTCGGCGCCGTTGGTGGCCTGGCTGATCTCGACCGGCCATTCCGACGGCAGCGCGCGCAACAGTTGCTTGCGCGCCATCGCGGAGTCGTCGCAGACCAGCAGGGAAGTGGTTGCCATCGGCAAGAGCCTCACGGGGCCGTGTGGATAGTCCGGCTTTCTTCTTGTTAGCACTCCTGCCGCGCCGAGTCACGCAGAGGCGGCAGCGCAAGGGGCAATAAGGAAACACTTTCCCCCGGCAATTGCCATAGCAATGTGCCATCACCCTCATCATTTGCGAAGGGCCGCACGAATCTCCCAGACACGAAAAAGGCGCCCGCAGGCGCCTTCTCGTGCAACGTGGGAACTCAGTAATAGGCGTTCTCGCGGTTGCTGTGGTCGGTCACGTCGCGCACGCCCTTGAGCTCGGGGATGCGCTCCAGCAGGGTCTTCTCGATGCCCTCCTTGAGCGTGTAGTCGGCCTGGCCGCAGCCCTGGCAACCGCCGCCGAAACGCAGCACGGCGATGCCTTCCTCGACCACGTCGACCAGGGTCACCTGGCCGCCATGGCTGGCCAGGCCCGGGTTGATCTCGGTCTGCAGGTAGTAGTTGATGCGCTCGTTGAGCGGGCTGTCCTCGTTGACCATCGGCACCTTGGCGTTCGGCGCCTTGATGGTCAGCTGGCCGCCCATGCGGTCGGTGGCGTAGTCGACCACGGCGTCTTCCAGGAAGGGCTCGCTGACCGCGTCGATCCAGGCGGTGAACTCCTTCAGCGCCAGGGCGGTGTCTTCCGGCTTCTGCTCGCCCGGCTTGCAGTAGGCGATGCAGGTTTCCGCGTAGGGCGTGCCGGGCTGGGTGATGAAGACGCGGATGCCGATGCCGGTGGTGTTCTGCTTCTTCAGCAGATCGGACAGGTAATCGTGGGCGGCGTCGGTAATGGTGATGGCGCTCATGGCAACTCCTCGCAAACGTGCCGCCAGTGTACGCCAATAGACCCCGCCGGATAAAGTCCTAGCATTTTAGTAGGAATAATTCCCGCCTCGACTCCGCTAGACTAGCCACTCACACAGTCGGGACTCGCGAGACCATGAATCACTGGACCCATAGCCTGCCCAAGGCCGAGCTGCACCTGCACCTGGAGGGCTCGCTGGAGCCCGAGCTGCTGTTCGCCCTGGCCGAGCGCAACAAGATCGCCCTGCCCTGGGCCGACGTCGACAGCCTGCGCGGCGCCTACGCCTTCAACAACCTGCAGGAATTCCTCGACCTCTACTACCAGGGCGCCAACGTCCTGCGCAGCGAGCAGGACTTCTACGACCTGACCTGGGCCTACCTGCTCAAGTGCAAGGAACAGGGCGTGGTGCACACCGAGCCCTTCTTCGACCCGCAGACCCACACCGACCGCGGCATCCCCTTCGAAGTGGTGCTGCGCGGCATCCAGCAGGCCCTGCTCGATGGGCAGAAGCAGCTCGGCATCACTCACGGCCTGATCTTGAGCTTCCTCCGCCACCTGCCCGAGGAAGAGGCCTTCAAGACCCTGGAGCAGGCCATGCCGTTCCGCGACGCCTTCGTCGCCGTCGGCCTGGACAGCTCGGAGAAGGGCTTTCCGCCGCGCCTGTTCGAGCGGGTGTTCGCCAAGGCGCGCAGCGAAGGGCTGCTCACCGTCGCCCACGCCGGCGAGGAAGGCCCGCCCGAATACATCTGGGAAGCCCTCGACCTGCTCAAGATCGAACGCATCGACCACGGCGTGCGCGCCATTGAGGACGAGCGCCTGATGCAGCGCATCATCGACGAGCAGATCGCGCTGACCGTCTGCCCGCTCTCCAACATCAAGCTCTGCGTGTTCGAGCATATGGCCCAGCACAACATCCTGCGGATGCTCGAACGCGGGGTGAAGGTGACGGTGAACTCGGACGACCCGGCCTACTTCGGCGGCTACGTCGGCGAGAATTTCGCCGCCCTGGAGCGCGACCTGGGCATGACCCGCGAGCAGGCCGAGCGCCTGGCGCGCAACAGCCTGGAGGCGCGCCTGGTCAAGTAGGCGAGCGGCCTCGCATCCCCTCTGCTCGCCAAGCAGAGGGGAAATCCAGCGCCCCCACTCATAGATTCTGGTAGCGGTTCATATCCAGCACGCCCGCCTCCACCGGCTCGGTTTCGCGCAGGTAGGCGGACAGGTCGTTGAAGTAGCGCCAGAACTCGGGATGGCTGCGGCGAATGCCCCAGCGCCGCACCACCTTCTCGAACGCCGCCTCATCGCGGGCCTGCTCCAGAGCCGCGACGAACTCGGGTACCTCGCCCGCGCTCAGGCTGAACATGAAGTTCGGGTAGCTGCTCAGCACGCCCGGGTACACCGTGAGGGTATCCAGCTCCGGCTGGTAACGCAGCGACTCGCCCATCATGAACGCCACGTTGCTGTGCGCGCGGTTGCGCAGCAGGCTGTAGACCTCGCGCCGGCCGTCGGCCAGCTGCACGCGCAGCAGGGTCGCCTCGGGCAACTGTGCAATCGCCTTGAGGCCACCGGCCGGGCGCCCGGTCAGGCGGCTCAGCGCCTGCTCGGCGTCCTCCAGCTCTGCCGGCAGCCCCGGCCTGTGGCATTCGCCAGTCCGGCACCGGTTGAGCGGGTCGGGCCGCGCGTTGAGGGTGCCGTAACGCTGCAGTAGGGTTTCGACAAAGGCTCCCTTGGCCCCTTGTGACGGCAGGATGAAGGCAGTGGGCGAGTCCAGGTCGACGTCGGCGTAGTCCAGCCACATCTTCAGCTTGCCGCTGTCCTGGTACCAGTCGTCCAGATAGTCCTGACGCGACTGCGGCGGCAGCAGTCGGAGGAAGTTCAGTTCGGCGCCATTGCGAATCAGGTCGAAGTACAGGCGGGTCTGCGCCTGGTGCGAGACATTGCCGAACACGTCGAAGTTGACCACCAGCTGGTAGTAGGCCCGCTCGAACAACGGGTAGTCGAGCAGCCACAGGGTCTGCGGCACGGCGCCAATCAGACCCTTGCGCACCGAGGCACTGTCATGCTGGCGGAAGATCGACAGCAGCGCGTTGTCGTTGCCGGCCCACAGGTGCGACCAGCTGGGCGCCGGGGCCCGGGCGTAGGCATCGTGGCGCAGCGTCTCATACTGGTTGCGCTTGTCACGGTAGCGCCGCCAGAGCGGCAGCAGGTCGCCGATGTCGTCGAACTGACCGGGCATGGCCAGCAGCGGCGTGGCCAGGGCACGGTAATCGGCATCGATCAGATAGAGGTCGTGGCTGGGGTCCTGGAACAGCGTCCAGAAGTGGTCGCGGATCACGTCGGTGGCGATCTGCCCGCGACAGACCGGCCCGCGAATGAAAGTGCGCACGAAGTATTCGGCGTTATCCAGCATGAACTGGTAGCGCGCCTCGGCGGGAATCGCCTGGAAGGTCTCGAAGGGGTTGGCGCGGCGCTGCGCGCCGTAGCCCGGCAGCGCCTCCACCGTCCAGTCGCTGGCGTAGAACAGCTCGCGCACCCGCTCCAGCTTCTTCGCGCTGAGCGGATAGGTGATGTGGGTCTTGTGCACTATCGCGCCCTGGACCGGCCATAGGCGGTAATGGAAATCGCCGCCCGGAGCCTCGTTGGGGCGGCGCGTGGCGATGGGGTCGATCGGCTGGCCGCTGGGCGTGCGCGAGCGCACCAGCTGGAAGAAATGCCCCGGCTCGCCGCCCTCGAAGTACAGGTGAGCGAGGAACAGGTGCTCGAACAGCCAGCGATTGACCAGGCTCTCCCGCGCGCCGGGCGCATTGAGGAAGCGCTCCCATTCGGCGATCTGCTTGCGCTCCAGCGCAGAGGGTAGCAGCGTCTGCGGCTCCAGCGGCGCCCCCTGCCTGACCCAGTCCTGCAGGGTGGCGTACTCGGCATCGGTCAGGCCGGTCACGGCGAAGGGCATGCCGGCATGGGGGAAGCGCTTCGCATAGGCGGCGAACTCATCGGGAGTGGGGCACTGGTTATCGCGGGCGATGGACAGATCGAGATCGTCCGGCAGTTTGGCGTTGACCTGCAGCGGTTGGGCGCGCCCCAGCTCCAGCATGCGCGCGATCAGCGACGCCTGGCCGGCCCGCGCATCCAGCACCGAGTGAAAGCCCAGGTCGCGCCAGGCCGCCTCGCTCCGGGCATCGAAGTACAGCCGGGTGGTGGCCTGCGCCCGGGTCCGCACGCCGTCGTACACCGGCAGCTTGCTGGCCCCGCGCAGCAGGCCCTCGGCGCTGCCCAGGTTGAGCTGGCAGGGCGCGTCGTAGCAGGCGTGGCAGGCCACGCACTTGGCGGTCAGGATCGGCTGGATATCGCGGTTGTACAGCAGCGGCTCGGCAGCCAGCAGCGGCGCGCACAGCAGTGCCAGCGGGGCGAGAATGCGACGGGGCATGGCAAGATCCTTGCGCGACGAAAGTACATTGTACGGCGGCGTCAGGTACAAGGGCTCAACATGAGCCATTTTCATGCTGATCCCATGAACGCCTGAGGCTCATGCAGCTTTGCTATCATCCACGGCCTTTCTACACGCTCACCCCAGGTAGTTCCCATGTCCGACCGCAGCGCCCGCCTCCAGGCCCTTCAGCACGCCCTGAAAGAACGCATCCTGATTCTCGACGGCGGCATGGGCACCATGATCCAGAGCTACAAGCTGGAGGAGCAGCACTACCGTGGCGAGCGCTTCGCCGACTGGCCGAGCGACGTCAAGGGCAACAACGACCTGCTGCTGCTGACCCAGCCGCAGATCATCGCCGAGATCGAACGTGCCTACCTGGATGCCGGCGCCGATATCCTCGAGACCAACACCTTCAACGCCACCCGCGTGTCGCAGGCCGACTACGGCATGGAAGAGCTGGCCTACGAGCTGAACGTGGCCGGCGCCCGCGTCGCCCGTGAGGTGTGCGATGCCAAGACCGCCGAGACCCCGGATCGCCCGCGTTTCGTCGCCGGCGTGCTGGGCCCGACCAGCCGCACCTGCTCGATCTCCCCGGACGTCAACGACCCGGGCTTTCGCAACGTCACATTCGACGAGCTGGTGGACAACTACACCGAGGCCACTCGCGGCCTGATCGAGGGCGGCGCGGACCTGATCCTGATCGAGACCATCTTCGACACCTTGAATGCCAAGGCGGCGATCTTCGCCGTGCAGCAGGTGTTCGAGGAGGACGGCGTCGAGCTGCCGATCATGATCTCCGGCACCATCACCGACGCCTCCGGGCGCACCCTGTCCGGGCAGACCACCGAGGCCTTCTGGAATTCGGTGCGCCACGCCCAGCCGCTCTCCGTGGGCCTGAACTGCGCCCTCGGCGCCCAGGAGCTGCGCCCGTACCTGGCGGAGCTCTCGGCCAAGGCCGACACCCATGTCTCGGCCCACCCCAACGCCGGCCTGCCCAACGCCTTCGGTGAATACGACGAGACCCCGGCGCAGATGGCCGAAGTGGTCGAGGAATTCGCCGCCAGCGGCCTGCTCAACATCATCGGCGGCTGCTGCGGCACCACCCCGGCGCATATCCAGGCGATCGCCGAGGCCGTGGCCAAGCACAAACCGCGCGTGATTCCGGAGATTGCCAAGGCCTGCCGCCTGTCGGGCCTGGAGCCCTTTACCATCGACCGTAACAGCCTCTTTGTTAACGTCGGCGAGCGCACCAACATCACCGGCAGCGCCAAGTTCGCCCGGCTGATCCGCGAGGAGAACTACACCGAGGCCCTGGAAGTCGCCCTGCAGCAGGTGGAAGCCGGCGCCCAGGTGATCGACATCAACATGGACGAGGGCATGCTCGACTCGCAGGCCGCCATGGTGAAGTTCCTCAACCTGATCGCCTCCGAGCCGGATATCTCGCGCGTGCCCATCATGATCGACTCCTCCAAGTGGGAGGTGATCGAGGCCGGCCTCAAGTGCATCCAGGGCAAGGGCATCGTCAACTCGATCTCGATGAAGGAAGGCGTCGAGCAGTTCAAGCACCACGCCAAACTGTGCAAGCGCTACGGCGCCGCCGTGGTGGTGATGGCCTTCGACGAGGTCGGCCAGGCCGACACCGCCGCGCGCAAGAAGGAAATCTGCCAGCGCTCCTACGACATCCTGGTCAATGAAGTGGGCTTCCCGCCGGAAGACATCATCTTCGACCCGAATATCTTCGCCGTGGCCACCGGCATCGAGGAACACAACAACTACGCGGTGGACTTTATCGAGGCCTGCGCCTACATCCGTGACGAGCTGCCCTATGCGCTCAGCTCCGGCGGCGTGTCCAACGTGTCCTTCTCGTTCCGTGGCAACAACCCGGTGCGCGAGGCGATCCACTCGGTGTTCCTCTACCACGCCATCCAGAATGGCCTGACCATGGGCATCGTCAACGCCGGCCAGCTGGAGATCTACGACGAAATTCCGGCCGAGCTGCGCGACAAGGTCGAGGACGTGGTGCTCAACCGCACCCCGGGCGGCACCGACGCCCTGCTGGCCATCGCCGACAACTACCGTGGCGGCGGCGCGGTGAAGGAAGCCGAGGACGAGGAGTGGCGCGCCCTGCCGGTGGCCAAGCGCCTGGAACACGCGCTGGTCAAGGGCATCACCACCTACATAGTCGAGGACACCGAGGAGTGCCGCCAACAGTGCGCGCGCCCCATCGAGGTGATCGAGGGCCCGCTGATGAGCGGCATGAACGTGGTCGGCGACCTGTTCGGCGCCGGCAAGATGTTCCTGCCCCAGGTGGTCAAGTCCGCCCGCGTGATGAAGCAGGCGGTGGCTCACCTGATCCCCTTCATCGAAGCGGAGAAAGGCGACAAGCCGGAGGCCAAGGGCAAGATCCTGATGGCCACGGTCAAGGGCGACGTGCACGACATCGGCAAGAACATCGTCGGCGTGGTGCTCGGCTGCAATGGCTACGATGTGGTCGACCTGGGCGTGATGGTGCCGGCGGAGAAGATCCTCAAGACCGCCATCGAGGAGAAGTGCGACATCATCGGTCTGTCCGGCCTGATCACCCCCTCGCTCGACGAGATGGTGCACGTGGCCAGGGAGATGCAGCGCCAGGGCTTCAACCTGCCGCTGATGATCGGCGGCGCCACCACCTCCAAGGCCCACACGGCGGTGAAGATCGACCCGCAGTACCAGAATGATGCGGTGGTCTACGTCACCGACGCCTCGCGCGCCGTTGGCGTGGCCACCAGCCTGCTGTCCAAGGAGCTGAAGGCCGAGTTCGTGCGCAAGACCCGCGAGGACTACGCCGTGGTGCGCGAGCGTACCGCCGCCCGCGCCTCGCGCACCGAGCGCCTGAGCTACGCCGAGGCCATCGCCAACAAGCCGGACTTCGACTGGACCGGCTACATCGCGCCCAAGCCGAGCTTCACCGGCGTGCGGGTGCTGGAAGATATCGATCTGCGCGAACTGGCCCAGTACATCGACTGGACGCCCTTCTTCATCTCCTGGGACCTGGCCGGCAAGTACCCGCGCATCCTCACCGACGAGGTGGTCGGCGAGGCCGCCACCAGCCTGTTCAACGATGCCCAGGCGATGCTGGAGAAGCTGATCGACGAGAAGCTGATCAAGGCCCGCGCGGTCTTCGGTTTCTGGCCGGCCAACCAGGTGCGCCACGACGACATCGAAGTCTACGGCGACGACGGCAAGCCACTGGCCACCCTGCACCACCTGCGCCAGCAGGGCATCAAGGCGGACAGCAAGCCCAACCTGTCGCTGGCCGACTTCGTCGCGCCCAAGGAAAGCGGCAAGACCGACTACATGGGCGGTTTTATCACCACCGCCGGCATCGGCGCCGAGGAAGTGGCCAAGGCCTACGAGGCCAAGGGCGACGACTACAGCTCGATCATGGTCAAGGCCCTGGCCGACCGCCTGGCCGAGGCCTGCGCCGAGTGGCTGCATGAGCGCGTGCGCAAGGACTACTGGGGCTACGCCAAGGACGAGACCCTGGACAACGAGGCGCTGATCCGCGAGCAGTACGTCGGCATCCGCCCCGCCCCCGGCTACCCGGCCTGCCCGGACCACACGGAAAAAGCCACCCTGTTCCAGCTGCTCGACCCCGAGGCGGACTACAACCAGGCCGGCACGAGCGGCGTGTTCCTCACCGAGCACTACGCCATGTTCCCGGCGGCGGCGGTGTCCGGCTGGTACTTCGCCCACCCCGAGGCGCAGTACTTCGCGGTCGGCAAGGTCGACCGCGACCAGGTCGAGTGCTACAGCAAGCGCAAGGGCCAGGAACTGGCCGTGACCGAACGCTGGCTGGCGCCGAATTTGGGTTATGAAAACTGAATATTAAAAAAAGAACCAAATAAATCCCGCATTAGCGGGATTTATTATTTAAATACATCTGGAAAAGCCATAACACGAAAACTAGCCTTCCCGAACGCCCATCCTACAGCAGGGCGCAAAGGAGATGAAAATGGCATTCGCACTCAAGCTCGGAATGAGAAACTCTCAGGACGTGAGAAAACTACAAGACATATTGATTGATAAGAAATACCTAGGGAAGGTCTGAAGTAGAGCGGTTTTTCTGGCTGACTTCGGCCTTCGCCAATTTTGAAAGCGGCCAGTGGGTCAAAATCGACCAGATGGCTCGCTCATTTCGGTGTTTCTGGCCGCCGCAAGCA